>JBEEJT010000275.1:0-5069 GCA_041169085.1 Pseudomonadota bacterium
CAAAGGGGCTGTGTGGCTGTTCAAGCCGGGCGGCTTGCTGCAGCCGATGTACCGCAGTTACCTGCGCTACTTCAAACCCGGTTTCCACCCCTGGCAAGAGACCGAACAGCCCGGCTACGCCGAGTGGCTGCGGGCTTTCGAGCGCCTGGGTGACCCGGTTCAGGCGAGCGAGCAGATGCGCCGCGACCTGGCCCTGGGCACGGCCTGAGTCTCAAGGCCGTCAACTGACGGCGCTGATCACCCGGTTGCGGCCGCCGCGCTTGCCTTCGTACAGCGCGCTGTCTGCCCGTGCGATGGCCTGTTCGGTGGTTTCGCCCGGCAGCAGGCCGGCTACCCCGAGGGTCATGGTCACGACAAAAGTGTCCCCGCCGCAGGCGATGTCTTGCGTGGCCACCTTGTTGCGCAGCCGCTCTGCCAGCCGCTTCGCGTTGTGCGCATCGGTGCCCGGCAGCAAGACCAGGAACTCTTCGCCCCCCCAGCGCGCGATGGCGTCACTGCCGCGCAGTTCGGCCTTCAAGGCTGCGCTCACCGTCTTCAGGACCTGGTCACCGGCCTCGTGGCCACGGCTGTCGTTGATCGACTTGAAGTGGTCGAGGTCACACAAGATGAACGACAGGGGCGCGCCAGTGGTTTTGCAACTGGCCACCTGCATGCGCATCACGTCGTTGATCGCCCGGCGGTTGAGCAGTTGGGTGAGCGGGTCCACCGAAGCCAGCTCATGCAAGGAGAGGGTGGCCCGGTTGATGAGGAAGTAGTAGTAGCCGGCCAGGAAGATCAGGATGATCATCACGCCCACCACGTTGAAGTAGTGCAGGCCGTCGACCACGGTGGTGCTGAGTTCGCGCGCCGGCCCGGTGTGGCGAAACGCGATGTCCAGCCCCAGGTAAGTCAGCATCACACCCAGCACGGTCACGGCCTTGAGCGACACCGGCTTGATCGAGCTGATCACCGCCACCGGGATCACCAGCAGGATGTAGTAGTGAAAGCCTGTGTCCCAGCCAATCATGGCCACGGCCAGGATGGCGTGGCCGAGCACCTCGAAAATCGTCAAGGCCCAGGCGTGGCCAATGGCCCCGCGCCGGGCCAGCGCAAACACCGCCACGTACGACAGGATGCTGCCCACATTGACCCAGGCCAGGTGGGTGACCCCTGACCAGAAAAACAGGCAGCAAAAGGCCACGTGGGTGAGCCCGGCGATGACGCCAATGCCCTGCAACAGCGAACGAAAGGCTTCGGGCTGCGCTGCAGTCGAGTCGGGCTCTTGTGCGGGTGCCACCGCTGCCAGGTGACCGGCAGGCGATGGGGCAACACCAGACGCGCGCGAGGCTTCATCGTTCGGGGTGAGCATGTCGGGTTTACGGCCGAGCGGGCTGCCGACTTGATGTAGCGGGGCAGACGCTTTCGCGCAGGAAAGCACGCCTGCGGGGGCGGCAGCACGGGCCTCTGCACGCCCGGCGTGCTTCGTTCACGACTCAGCCGTAGCTCAGCGTGCTCGCCTTGCCCCTGAACACGCGGTAAGTGAACACGGTGTAGCCCAGGATCGCGGGCACCGTGATGAGCGCGCCCCAGCCGATCACGGCCAGTGCTTCACGCGAGCTGGCGGCGTCCCAGACCGTGAGTTGACCCATCACCACATAGGGAAACAGGCTGTAGGCCAGGCCGATCGCCGACAAAGTCAGCGCCAGGGCTGTGGCCACGAATGGCGCCAGTTGCAGACGATCGTGAACGAGTTTCGAGTTCAGCACGACGCGCGCGGTGACCAGGGCCACCAGGGTCAACAGGGGGATGGGCAACAGCGCGATGAAGCCGGGCATGGCGAACCAGCGCTCGCGCACGGCGGGGCTCACCAGCGGGGTGGCCAACGAGATCAGCCCAATGCCCAGCACCATGGCGGGCCAGGCGGCCTTGGCCCAGGCCACGGCACGGGCTTGCAACTCGCCTTCGGTCTTGTAGACGAGCCAGCCCGCGCCCAGCAAGCCATACGTGGCCACCAGGCAGCAGGCGATCAGCCCGGCAAACAGGGAAGGCCAAAGGCCAGCCGCGAAGCCGGTCACGAAGCGGCCCAACATCCACCCCTGCGCCAGGGTGGCGAGCGTGGAGCCAAGGATGAAGGCGCGGTTCCACCACAGTTGGTGTTCGTCTCGTGCTTTGACGCGAAAGTCGAATGCCACGCCCCTCAAGGTCAGCGCCATCAGCATCACGGCTACGGGCAAATAAAGCGCCCCCAACACCACGCCGGACGCCTTGGGGAACGCGATCAGCAACAGCCCGACGCCCAACACCAGCCAGGTCTCGTTGGCGTCCCAGAACGGGCCGATGGCCGCGATCATGGTGTCCCGCTCAGCGGGCGTCGCGCGGGCCATCCACATGCCCACGCCCAGGTCGTAGCCATCGAGCAGCGCGTAGATCAACATGGCCATTCCCATCAAGGCCATGAAGGCCACGGGCAGCCAATCGCCCGCGTGAGTCGAGACCATGGCATTGGTGGCGGTCAAGGTGGCGGTCATGATGCGGCTCCATCGTTGGCGCGGGTGGGTGGCGGGAGGGGGTGGCCAGGCTGCCCCGGCCAGCTCAGGGGCTTTTCCGTCATGTAGCGCAACACCGTCACGTAGGCCACGATGAGCAAGGCGTACATCAGCAGGTAGCCCGTCAAGGTGAGGGCCACGTGCGAGGCCGGCGTGGTGGTCGTGACCAGGTCCGCCGTGCGCAACTGGCCGAACACCAGGTAAGGCTGGCGGCCGATCTCGGTGACATACCAGCCCGCCAGCGTGGCCACCCAACCGCTGAAGCTCATCGCCCGCAAGGCCTGCAGCACCCAACGGGGCAGGGCGGCTGGCTGCCAGCCACACCGCCGCAGCCACCACCAACCCACCGCGGCCGTCAAGCCCATCAACACGCCGGTGCCCACCATCACGCGAAAGCCCCAGAACACCGGCGCCACCGGCGGGTGTTCGCCAGCGAACGCGTCGAGCCCGCGCAGCTCGCCGTCGCGTTCATGGGTCAGGATCAGCGAGGCGAGGTGAGGCACTTCCAGCGCCCAGCGGTTGCTGCGAGAGGCCTCGTCCGGCCAGCCAAACAGCACCAGGGGGGCGCCCTGCTCCGTGTGCCACAAGCCCTCCATGGCCGCGATCTTCTGCGGCTGGTGCTGCAAGGTGTTGAGGCCGTGCATGTCGCCCGCCACGATTTGCAGCGGCACCAAGACCACGGCGGCGGTGAGCGCGGCGCGCATCACCAGGGGCGCTGCTGCGCTGGCGGTGCCCCGCAACTGCCGCCAGGCCGTGAGCCCGGCAACGAGGAAGGTGGCCGTCAGCGCCGAGGCCAACAGCATGTGCACCAGCCGGTAAGGGAAGGAGGGGTTGAACACCACGGCCCACCAATCGGCCACGTGGTAGACGCCATCGACCACGGTGTAGCCGGCCGGCGTCTGCATCCAGGAGTTGAGCGCCAGGATCCAGAAGGCACTCACGGTGGTGCCAAAGGCCACGAGGAAGGTCGCCAGCAGGTGGGTCCGCTCGGACACCCGTTCACGGCCAAACAACATCACGCCCAGGAAGGTGGCCTCCAGGAAGAACGCTGTGAGCACCTCGTAGCCCAGAAGGGGGCCGGCCACGTTGCCCACCTTCTCCATGAAGCCCGGCCAGTTCGTGCCGAACTGGAAGCTCATGGTGATGCCGCTGACCACACCCAGGGCGAAGGTCAACGCAAAGACCTTGGTCCAGAAGCGCCAGGCCAGCAGCCAGCGCTCGTCGCGCGTGCGCACCCAGCGCCAGCGGAAGAACAGCAGCCACCAGCCCAGGGCGATCGAGATGCTGGGGAACAGGATGTGGAAGGAAATGTTGGCGGCGAATTGCAGCCGCGAGAGCATCAGGGCGTCCATGGCTCAGCCCTCCGTGCGGCCGGTGCCAGTCTTGCGGCTGCGACCGCTGGCGAAATCCAGCAGCTTGCCGACCTTGGCGCCCATGTTCATCAGCTTGGACAGCGTCTGCACATCCATGCGGTTGACTTCGTCGAACCAGGCCGTGAGCTGCTCGATCAGGTCGTGCATCTCCCGCATGCGTTCCTGAGCGTGTTCGTCTTGCGGGCTCTGCGGCGGCTGGATCAGGGCATCGCGCAACATGCTCAAAGTGGGCTCGATCTCGCGCTGGCGGCGCTCCTCGGCCAGGCGGCGGAAGGTTTCCCAGGCGTTGCCCACTGGCTCGAAGTATTCGCGGCGGTCGCCTGCGAAGTGCCTCAGCTTCACCAGCCGCCAGGCCTGGAGCTCCTTGAGCCCCATGCTCACGTTGCCCCGCGAGAAGCCCAGGGTCTCGGCCATGTCGTCTGCGCAGACCGGTTCCGGTGAGATGTAGATGTAGGCATAGATCTGGCCCACCGTGCGGTTGATGCCCCACCTGCTGCCCATTTCGCCAAAGTGAGACACGAACTGGTGGGCCAATGGGCTGAGCTGGGTCATGGCGACCTCGACGGAAGGTTGAGATGGGTCAATGTACGCTGAAAGTTCAGAAAATACTGAAACATGAGAAAGACTGAGGCCGGGCCATGGTTTTGTCCGGGCGGTGCCTGAGGCATAACCCTCAGGGCTTGTCCTAGGTTTGACCCGTGCAAAGTTCACAAAACCGAGAAGGGGTGTCGGACGCACATCCCTGCTGTCATCCAGCATCCTGTGTGGATGGTGGTCAATACATGACACTGAATCTACAGAGTCACACAAGGACCGAGGAGTCAGTAGTGAGTACCCCCGCAGCACCGCACCCGATCATTCCCCGCGAAAAACTGAATTTCGGCCTGGACGGCGACATCGCCCGTTTCTGGTTTGAGGGTGACCCCTTCAAGACCCGTGCGCTGGACGCCCTGTCCATCATCTTCCCGCCGGGTGAAAAGTTCTTCATGAACTGTGTGCGCGACTTCCGCGACCAAATCACCGACGCCAAGCTGTTGCAGGAAATCAAGGACTTCAACCGCCAGGAAGCCCAGCACAGCATGGTCCACCGTCAGGACAACGACCGCCTGCGCAAGCAGGGCATCGACGTCGACCGCCTCACGAAGTACGTCGAGGACCTGATGGAAAAGCA
>JBEEJT010000276.1:0-4708 GCA_041169085.1 Pseudomonadota bacterium
GTCACGCCACGGCGCACCTCGTTGAGCTCCGGCGTGGCCGCCAGGGCCCCCGTCAGGCGGCCGGACGGCACCTGCCCCTCGCCCAGCAGCTTGCGCAGCTTGATGTCGATCTGCTTGCCCACGGCGGCGGCGATGTCGCGCTGCATCTCGGCCTGGGCCAGGGTCTTGCGCGCCTGGACCAGCTCGCTGGCCCGGCCTCGGTCGGCCGACACGATCACCTCGAGCGCGTCCAGCAGGCACTGCATCTTGCGCACATACTGCTGGTAGACCTGCGCCTGCATCTGGTAGCGGTGCCGCTCCAGCATGCCCGACACCACCTCTGCCACCACCGACTCGCCCGCCTGTTGCAGCCCCAGCGATTCGGCCTGCAACAGCTCTTCCCGCCACTGAACCTGCTCGCGGATGCGACCGGCGTCATACAGGCTGCCGCTGGCGCTGAAGCTCAAGCTGCGCAGGGTGCCCTTGGTGCTGGTTTCGTCGTTCAGGGTGCTGTGCTGCGGCCCCAAGGCGGCGTTGGCCACCAAAGCGGGCCAGCGCGACGAACGCGCCTGCTCCAGATCAAAGGTCGCAGCCTCGTTCAACAGGCGGCTCGCGCCCACCGTGGCGCTGCGCTGAACCGCTTGGCGCGCCACGCTGCGCAACACGGTCAAAGGGTCGGCTGCCGTATCGGCGCCCAGGTCAACCGGTTGCTCCGAGTTGCGCCCCGCCGCACGGTCCAGGGCCTCCGGGCTCAACTCCGACTTGCACCGGTTCGTGGCCTGCGGCTGCGCCACGGGCGCTGGCGGCGCCGCCATGCAAACGCCGGCCGCCCACAGTGCGGCCCCCACCATCGCGCTGCGCGCCATCCGACGCGGCTTTCTTGCGGACTGGTCCACCTCAACGCTCCTGGAAGGCCTCCTTGGCCTTCAACATGGGCTTGAGGATGAAGGTCATCACCGTCCTCTCGCCCGTCCGGATCTCCACGGTCGCGGCCATCCCGGGCAAGACCGGCAAAGGCTTGCCCTTGGCCTTCAGCGTACTGGCGTCGCAACGGATCAAAGCCCGGTAGTAGCTGTTTTCAGCGGTCTTTCCGTCGTCGCTGAAGGCGTCCGGACTGAGGTACTGCAAGGTCCCGCTCATGCCCCCATAGGTGTAGAAGTCGTAAGCCGACAGCTTCACCACGGCCGGCATCCCCGTCTTCACGAAGCCGATGTCGGCTGGCTTCACACGGGCCTCCACCAGGATGGTTTCACCCAGGGGCACGATCTCCATGATGGTCGCGCCAGCCGGCACCACGCCGCCCACGGTCCCGATCCGGATGTTCTTCACCAGGCCCCTGACCGGCGACTGCAGCACCGTGCGCTTGAGCACGTCCTGCTTGACCACCATCTGCTCTTCCACCTGCGACAGCTCCGTGCGAACGCGGGTGAGGTCGGTGGTCGCCTCTTGCCGGAAGCGGTTCACCCGATCCTGGATCTGCAAGGTCTGGTCATTGGCCTGGCGGCGCAAGCGCATCACCTCGACCTCGGACATCAGCCCGCGCTCGGACATGCGCTCCGACAAGTCCAGCTCCCTGCGGATCAGCCCCAGGTTGCGCCGGTTCACGGCCACGGCTTCTTCCAACAGCTGGCGCCTGGCCTGGTAGAGCTCGGTTTCGCTTTGCACGATCTGCGTGTTGCGCAGCACCTCTGGCGGGAAGCGCAAGGGGTTGCCCGTGCTCTCGGCCACCAGCCGGGCCAGGGTGCCCATCAAAGCCAATTGCTTGGCCTCGCCTTCGTTTTGCTGCGCGGCCACCCGGGTCGGGTCCAGCTGGACCAGGTCCTGCCCCTTTTCAACCAGGGTGCCTTCCTTGATCAAGACCTTGCGCAAGATGCCACCTTCCAGGCTGGCGATCACCTGCTCGCGCCCATCGGGCACCACCTTGCCCTCGGCCTTGGTCACCTCGTCGACCTTGGCCAGGCAGGCCCAGGTCAGCGCCGCCCCCACCGCCAACAGCATCAGGTAGATCGCCCAGTTGGCGCGAGGCGTGGCTTCAGCCAACTGCGCCTCGCGGATCGGGCTCAGGAATTTCTCGTCGCCGGGAAAGAAGGCTTCCCGGGTCAGACGGGGGCGCCACCACGTGAGCTTCATGAGGCCATCGCCATCCTGGGCTCGGCCGCCACACCTGCCGCGCCGCCAGGCTGAGGCACCGCCGCCACCGGTGGGCGTGCGGCCTGGCCAGCCAGCGCGGCCAGCACCTGGGCCTTGGGCCCGTCAGCGATCACCCGGCCGCCCTCCATCACCACGATGCGGTCCACCAGCTCCAGCAGCGCCGGCCGGTGGGTCACCAACACCAAGGTGCGCTTCCCCACCGACTGCTTGAGGTGGTGGATGAACGAAGCTTCTGCTTGAGCGTCCATCGAGCTGGTGGGCTCGTCCAGCAGCAACACCTTGGGCCGCGTGACCAGGCAACGCGCCAAAGCCACCAGCTGACGCTGGCCTCCCGACAGCAAGCCACCGCCCTGCCCCACAGGCAAGTCATAGCCCATGGGGTGGGCCGCGGCGATGCGGTCCAGGCCGGTCTGGCGGGCCACCTCCATGAAATGGCCCGGGTCGGCGTGCACACGCCCCAGCATCACGTTGTCGCGCAGGCTGCCGTGGAACAACTTGGGCGACTGCGACACAAAGCCCACCTGGGTGCGGAAGTCCGCCAGGTCCACCTGACGCAGGTCCACCCCGTCGACTTCCGTGAAGCCTTCGGTGGGCTGGTACAGCCCCGCCAGCAAACGCAGGATGGTGGACTTGCCGCTGCCGATCTTGCCCAACACCGCCACGCGCTCGCCTGGCTGGATCTGCAAGTTGACGCCCTTGAGCACCACGGGCGCGTGGTCCCTGCCCTGCGACGGGTAGGCGAATCGCACATCGTGCAGGCCCAACTGGCCATGCACACGCGGCTTCGAGAGGTAGCGACGGCCCGGCTCGCGCTCACGGGGGGTGTCCATCAACTGGTTGAGCGCCAACAGCGCCGCCTTGGCGCCCTGGTAGCGCGTGGCCAGCTGCACCACGCTGCTCAAAGGCGCAATGGCCCGCGTGGCGAACATCACGGCGCCAATGAGCGCACCACCGGTCAGCACCCCGTCGTGGATCAACGAAACGCCCCACATCAGCATCACCACGGTCACCAGCTGCTGCATCACCATGGTCACGTTGTTGGTCCAGCTGGCCATGCCGCGTGCCCGCACCGACGAGCTGGCCGCAGCGGCGGTCGATTCTTCGTACAAGGCCATGAAGTGCCCCTGGGCACCGGCTGCCCGCAGGTCTTCCATGCCTTCCACGGCCTCCACCAGCACCCCGTGCAGGTCCGCGTGTTGCTGCATGTTGGCCTGCATCAGCTTGCGCAACACCCGCTGGATCGCCCAGGTCATCAACAGCACCAGCGGCACGGCCACCACCAGCACCAGGACCAGGGGCCCGGCGATGTTCCAGGTCATGGCCATGAACAGAAAAATGAAAGGCAAGTCCGACAAGGCCGACACCGTGGCCGACGTCATGAAGTCCCGCACCACCTCGATTTGCGAGATCTGGTGGGCGAACACGCCGGACGAGCCCGGCTTGTGTTCCAGGCGGATCGACAAAGCCTGCTTGAAGATGGTCATGCCCAACAGCAAATCGGCCTTTTTGCCAGCCAGGTCGATCAGGTGGGCGCGCAACTGGCGGGCCGCCAAGTCGAAGGCGATGGCGATCAAGGCCCCCACGCCCAAGGCCCACATGGTTTCCATGGCCTTGTGCGGGATGACCTTGTCATATACCACCGACGTGAACAAGCCCGTGGCCATCATCAGCACGTTGGACAGCAGCGCCGCCAACATGGCCGACCGGTAATACGGCAGGTAGCGGACCAGCGCGCCCCACAACCAATGTGGCTGATCCAGCCCATGGCGAGACGCCTGTCGCCAGGCGCTGCCCTTGGGCGTGGCGATCAAGGCATAGCCCGAGTACTCCTGCATGAGCTCGTCTTCTGTGGCCATGCAGGTGCTGTCGTCCCCACCGGGCATGAAGATCTCGTAGCGCGTGGGCTCTCCGCGCTTGCGGGGGCCCTGACGCCGCAACACGATGCAGGCATCGCCATTGCGCAACAGCAAGATGGCGGGCAACAGCATCGACAGGATCTTGCCGGGCGGGCGCTTGATGAGCGCGGCATTGAAGCCCGCCCCGTCGAGCAGTTGCACCGCCTCTTTGGGGCCCAGAGGGCCCTTGACCGAGGCGCCACTCAACAGCGAGACCGGCGTGCGTTCGCTGTGGTGGTACTGGCACAGCCACAGCAAGGCGTCCAGCAGCGGATCGGGCTCCACCGGCGCCAACTCGGGCGCAGCAGCCTCAGCCACGGGGCCATCGGCCTCGGCATCGGTTTGCAGGGTGGGCTCCACGACTTCGCTCACGTCCATCTCCGCCTGTTCAAGTCAAGGCCACACGGGCGAAAACGTCTTCGAGGTCACGCACAAAGGCCGGCATGTCGAACAGGTCAGACGTCAACCGGTGTTCGGCCAGGAAGCGCTTGTATGTCTGCACCATCCGGGGTTCACGCCCCAGACGGATGGCCTTGGCTTCGTACTCTTCGGCGGAATACGTGATCAGGTCAGGCAAGCCCACATGCGTCAGCAAGCTGCCGGCCATGCGTGAAATGAAGGTCCGACCGGATCGGGTGAGGATGGGCGTGCCCATCCACAACACGTCGTTGGCGGTCGTGCCC
>JBEEJT010000277.1:0-3225 GCA_041169085.1 Pseudomonadota bacterium
TGCGTGTTGAAGAAGATGGGGGCGATCTTGCCGCCCAGGGTCACGCCGCCGAAGCGCTTGTTGGGCACGAAGGGGATGTCTTCGCCGGTGGCCCAGATCACGCTGTTGGTGGCCGACTTGCGCGAAGAACCGGTGCCGACCACGTCGCCAACGTAGGCAACCAGGTTGCCCTTCTTCTTCAGGTCTTCGATGAACTGCATCGGGCCGCGCTTGCCGTCTTCTTCGGGCTTGAAGGCCGCGTCAGGACGGGTGTTCTTGAGCATCGCCAGATAGTGCATCGGGATGTCAGGGCGGCTCCAGGCGTCCGGAGCGGGCGACAGGTCGTCGGTGTTGGTTTCGCCAGGCACCTTGAACACGGTCACGGTGATCTTCTTGGCGACGGCCGGACGGGTGGTGAACCACTCGGCGTCGGCCCACGACTGCATCACGGCCTTGGCGTTGGCGTTGCCGGCCTTGCACAGTTCGGACACGTCGTGGAACGCGTCGAACATCAGCAGGGTCTTCTTCAGGGCGGCGGCGGCTTCAGCGCCCACATCGCCGCTGGTCAGCAGGTCGATCAGGGGCTTGACGTTGTAGCCACCGACCATGGTGCCCAGCAGCTCGGTGGCCTTGGCCTTCGAGATCAGGGACACGGCGATGTCGCCATGGGCGACGGCCGACAGGAACGAGGCCTTGACCTTGGCAGCGTCGTCCACACCGGGAGGCACGCGGTGCGTCAGCAGGTCCAGCAGGAAAGCGTCTTCGCCAGCGGGCGGGTTCTTGATCAGCTCGATCAGGTCAGCGACTTGCTGAGCGTTCAGGGGCAGCGGGGGGATGCCCAGCGCGGCGCGCTCGGCAACGTGTTGGCGATAGGCTTGCAACATGGTGTTCACCTGGTGTGGATGGGGACGAGAGCGGCTCACCGCGACGGTGCGGCTCACACTGCCAGTGCGACAAGTCTTGTATAAGACTTGGACAGTTCGTTATTGTCGCGCAGTTTCGGTGCAAAGGGCAGGGAAAGCACGGTCGTGTGTGGGTTTAGCTTCCCGTTGCACGCAAAAAATGAGCCATCCGCGACAAAAAAGCCGGGCTTGGGGCGGTCGTCCGAGGGCGGGCCGTGCGCGCCGCCGACAAATCGGGTGTGTCAGGGCGCGGCAGTCGCCACGGGGGGCTCGGGGGGCAAAACCACTTCGCCGACTCGGCGTTGCACCTCCTGGAGGTAGCGTTCGAGCAAGGGGAGTTCGCCGGGGGCCTTGATCGACACGCGGGAGCGCATTTCCCGGTCGAGTTCGCGCAGGCGCCAGCGCACCTCCATCAACACGATGGCCACTTCGCGTTGCATGGCGGGCGATTCCTGCAGCAACCAGCTGCCGTCGGGCTGCACATCCAGGCCGGTGCTCGACCAGGCGCGCTTGATGCGCTCGAAGCGCTCCAGGGCCTGTGCCCACAGCTGCCGGAAGGCCGGGCTGGCCTTTTGCACCAAGGCCGCGACGGTCGCTTGCACTTCCATGACCTGGTGCATCCGTTCGGCCACCGCCTTGGAGGTCTGCAGGGTCTCTTCCAGGCCTTGGGCGTCCATCAGGGCTTCGTCCTCCACCTGGCAGTCGTGGTAAGCCTTGCTGACCACATCGATCACCGGCCGGCTGAATTCACCGTGGATCAGCTTGGTGGCCACGCTGGCGTGCTGCAGGAAACTGTGGCCCTTGTCGAGCAAGCCCGCCAGCATCTCGGCCACGCCCAGGATTTGTGCAGGCACATCGGGGGGCGGTTGCTTGTGGCCCACGGGGTAGCCAAAGCCGTCCAGCCGTTCGTGGTGATCGGCGATCAGGGCGGCAGCTTCCGGCGCCAGGCCGGACAGGTCTTTGAGCAGGTCATGGGCAATGACCGGGTGCGTCATGATGTGCCGCCACTCCTGGGTGCTCAAGCGGTGGCTGCCGTCCAGGTAGCTGGGGTTGATGTAGAGCTCGCCGACATCGTGGGCCAGGCCCGCCACGAGCATGACCGCGAGGCTGTGCTGGTCGTGATCGGGCAGGCGGTGCAGCAGGCTCATGGCGATGAGGGCCACACACATCGCGTGGTCGATCTTGCCGGCGCGGTGCTCGTTGTACACCGTCATCAGGGTTTGCAGTCGGCCGCCAAAGCTGGCTTGGGCCAACACGGCCAGCGGCCCGTCCGGGTCCTGGCCGCACAGGGCACGCAAGACGGGGTGGCGCGCCAAGAGGCGTTCGGCCACGGCAATGCAGTGTGCCGCCGTGACCCCGTCGGCCACCGCCAGGCAATCTTCCAGGGGTTTGGTGAGGGTGTGTTCAAGCAGCCGCTCGCGGATGCGGCCTTCGATCTTGTTGCCCTTGGCGACCAGCTTCATGCCGCTGGTGGAGTAGATGTCTTCAGACGCCTCGATCAGCCGGTCTTCCGCGACGACCATGACGTTGTCCAGGTAAAACTCGTTGACTTGGGATGCGCCGGCCATCTGGTGAGTGTTCCGTGGGGACGAGCCCATTGTGGGGCGCCTGCTGGCTGGCAGCAAGCAAAAAAAAGCCCGTGAGGCGCGCTCACGGGCTGTGTGGGCCACGCACCGTTGCCGGTGCGCAGCGCGGGTCACTTGCAGGTGTTGGGCACGGCCTTGCCGTTGAAACGGTCGACCAGGTAGTTCAGGCCCGAGCTCAGCGACAAGGCACCGATCACGTGGTCCACGCCAGGCATCTTCTTGAACTGCACCTTGGTGCCGGCTGCGCAGTAGGTCGACACGACCTTCTCCACATCGGCCATGGGCATCAGCTCATCGGTCGTGCCTTCCCAGATGTACACGGGCACCTTGGGCGGGAACTGGCCCATGGTGTTTTCCTTGTTGATGGCCTGCATTTCAGGCAGGTCCAGGAAGTTCGGGTCCTTGTAGTAGTTCTTGCCTTGCTTGAACGCGTAGGCGGTCAGCAGCTCGGGGTTGCCGCTCACGGTGCCGCCCAGGCAGCGGGTGCCGGCGTCGGCCAGGGCCTTCACGCCCGCTTCGTTGGCGTAGTCTTCCACGCGGACTTCGGGGTAAGCGCGCGACAGGCCCACCACGGCACCGATGTAGGCGCCAGCGAAGAAGGTGCCATCCACCTTCTTGGCCACGTTGATCGGGTTGGCGGGCAGACCACCAGCGGCCACGCCGACGATGTTCAGCTCGGGCGCGTATTGCGCGGCCAGCTCGGCACCCCAGATCGAGGCGAAGCCACCACCCGAGAAGCCGAACAGGCCGACCGGGGT
>JBEEJT010000278.1:0-6485 GCA_041169085.1 Pseudomonadota bacterium
AGCGCATAAGGCTGCCCGGCGTGGTCCATCAACTGCAAATCACCACCGAGCCCGGGCACGGGCGCCTCGCCGGCGGCCAAGGGCATGGCCAGCGCGGCGCCCATGGGGAGCGCGCAGGCCAGCAGCCACCCGGCCAGACGCAGGGCTGAGCGTTGGGCTTGACCTGGACGAACGCTCACTGTGCCGTCCCCTTGATGCTGCGGACGTAGCTCAAGACCGCTAGCAGTTCGTGCTCGTTGAGCTCCTGCTCCCAGACGGGCATGTTCGAGGAGCGCCCCACGGCCGCGCCACCTTTGCGCACGATGGTGGCGCGCTCTTCGTCCGTGAGCCTGCTGGCGCGCAAGTTCGCAGGTGGCGGCCGCATGATCCGGGCCAAGTCAGACTTGCCGTCGGCATTCACGCCATGGCAGACGAAGCACCGCGTCTTGAAGATCGCTTCCCCTTCTTCCACCGTCTGGCCGCACGCGGGGGCCGCCATGCAGAGCAAGGCCAACGCGCACAACGAGAAGGTGGAGCGAAAGGTCAGGCTGGTCATGGCGGCTTTCGGCTGGTGCTCAGCGGGTCACTTCACGTTGATCGTGAGCTTCATCTCGGGGTGGATGGCGCATTCCACCTCGTACAGGCCGGCCTTGCTGAACGTCACGGTTTTGGCCTGACCTTGGGGGTAGGTGCCCAGGTCAAACTGCATGGGGTCGCTCAGTGAAAACACGTTGTGGGCGAAGGGGTCTTCGTTTCGGAAGGACACCTTGTCACCCGCCTTGATGTTGAGCACCGAGGTGGAGAAGGCCTTGTTCTTCTGGGACACGGTGTGGTCGGCAGACCAGGCCAGGGCGGGCAGTGCAAGCAGCACGGTCAGCAAGGGCATGCGCATGGGGGACTCCGTCAATGAATGGGCGTACGAGAGGGCAGACAACGTGGCCACGCCGCTCAATTGGGGGGCAACTGGGGCAAGGTCACCCACATCGGGGCACCGGTCAGGCTCTTCATGAACGCCACCAGGTCTTGCTTTTCGCCCGCACTCAAGCCCAGCGCTTGCATGTTCGGGCTGAGGTTGGTCTTCACGTCCCCGCCGCGGTCGTAGTGCTCCACCACTTCTTCCAGCGTCTGGTACATGCCGTTGTGCATGTAGGGTGCGGTCAGCTCCACATCACGCAAGGTGGGCGTCTTGAAGGCCCCCTTCAGGATCTTGATCTTGCGGTGGGCGAAGCGTCCTTCGTCTTCCACGTCGGTCAGCGACTTCACCCCGATGTTGTGAAAGCCGTTGTCGGTGAAGTTGAAGCCTTGGTGGCATTTCACGCAATTGCCCTTGCCGTTGAACACCTCGAAGCCACGCTTCACGGACGCGTTCACGGCAGCACCGTCGCCCTTGCGCCAGCGGTCGAAGGGCGATTCCGTCGAGACGATGGTCCGCTCGTACGAAGCGAGTGCCTTGCCGACCGTCACGCGCGAGATGCCTTCCCCTGGGTAGGCCTTCTCGAACAAAGGCAAGTAGCCGGCGATGCCTTGCAGGCGCTTTTCCAGCTGGTCCAGCGGCATGTTCATCTCGGCGGCCGCCTCGATCGGCCCCAACGCCTGTTGCTCCAGATTGGGTTTGCGGCCATCCCACATCAGCAAGGGTTGAAAGACCGCATTCAAGATGGTGGGGGTGGCCCTGCCCAGGCGCTTGAAGTCGTGGCCCAAGCCGGTGGCCAGGCCATCCGACCAGCCCATCGCGGGGTTGTGGCAGCTCGCGCAACTGAGGAACCCGGAGCCGGAGAGGCGCGGGTCAAAGAACAGTTGCTTGCCCAGGGCGACGCGCTCAGCGGTGGGCGCGTTGTCCGGGGGGAAGGGGACCTGGGCCGGGCGCAGCCAGGGGTCTGAGTCCTGGGCTGTGGCGCCGGTTGGGTTCAAAAGCAGCGCACCCGCGACCAAGGCGAGTGAACCAAACCAGTTGGCGCGTGGCATGAAAGCTCCCTTTGCAGAAGATTGCACTGTCCGAAGGTTTTCGGTCTGTCATCGTCATTGTTGACAGCCGAGAATCTGCAAAAACGTGCAATTGCAACGGGAACGACACCCTGAAAAAGCGATCTGGCCAGCGCCCAGCCGGTCAGCCCTTGCTTGGAGACTTGGCCGATGGCTTGGGCTGGGGTTTGGTGCGGCTTGCGCCAGCCGACGCCGGTGCTTTGGCCTTTGCCGCTGCTTTGGCCGCCTTGACTTGTTGGCGGTGGCCGGCCGCCACCACCAGCGGTTTGGCCCAGTCCGGCGTGCTGGCCCAGGCCTCTGTGGTGGCCGGGGCCAACAGTTCGCCTCGGGTGTTTGCGGCGTCCTCCGCACGCTGCGTGCGCGTCCAGTGCAGCACCAGGCGAGGTCGGGGCGCCTGACCGGCTTGCGGGGAAGCGTCAGCGCTGTTGTCGTACACGCGCAATTCGGTGAGGTAGGGCAGCAAGTCGATGAGCTGCAGGCGGCTCTGATCGAAGCGCCGCCGCACGTCGGGTTCCGGGATGTCGTGGCCGCCGTGGCGCACCCGGGCCTTGATGCGGGCCAGATGGCGCTCAGGGCTGTCGAGGCCCACGTACCAGATGCGCACCTCGAAGCCGGCCTGATCGGCTTGCGCCAACAGGCGGGCGAAGGTCTTGCCGCCCAAGGTCGTCTCGAAGTTGTAGTTCAGGCCCTTGGCGATCGCGTGTTGCAACAGCCGCTTGCCTTCGTGCCAGGCGGCGCTGTTGGCCTGGGTGGCGCTCAGGTGTGGCTGCGCCTGCCGGATGCGGGCGGCCGCTTCGTCCGGGTTGAAATATTGGCCGCCACGGGCGCGGATGGTGGCGCCCCCCACGCTGCTCTTGCCGGCACCGTTGGTGCCTGCGAGCACGAAAATCTGGGGCGCGCGGTCAGGAGTGCTGGCCACGTCTGTTTCCCTGTTGGGTGTTTGTTGTTGCCCGCGCTCAAACAGCAAAGGCCCGGCACGGCGGGCTTTGAGCGTGCAGGGCAGGTCGAAAGGAGCGGGTGGGCTCGCTCAGCGAGCGGCGGCCGCCAATGCGGCTTGCCCCAGCTCTTCAGGAGAGGCGTCAAACGCGTCCATCATGCCTTGACGCGAAGCAGGCGACTGCATTTGTTGCAGCAGGGCGTCGAACTCCTGACTCAGGGTGTCCAGGGGGCGCGCTTGCGCACTGAGCAGGGCCTGGTAGGCGTCCAGCGAGAGCACCACGGCGGTGGGGCGGTCTCGTTTGGTGATGGCCGCCATGCCCTGACTGATGGCCGTGTCCAGCACCTTGCCAAAACTGTTCTTGGCTTCGGTGGCTGAGAAACCGGGCACCGCGATTTCTTCGCCGCGGTGGTTGCGCATGGTCAGGGCAGACATGGAGAGGCTCCTAGGGCAGCGAAGGCGGTGGCAGCGGGCGTGCGGATCACACCCATCTGTTGTCGGCCTTCGCGCAAGCCATTTTAGCTATTTTGGCTGTTTTGTCTACCCGCCAGGGGTCACCAGTTGACTTCGCGCTCCGGCGTCGACTGGATGCGGTGGATGGACAGGTCGGCGCCCTCGAACTCGTCTTCCTGAGACAAGCGCAAGCCCATGGCCTTGTTGATCACGCCATAGACGACCGCGCCGGTCACCAAAGCCAGGCCCACCACGCAAGCGGTGCCCAACGCCTGGGTGGCCAGGTTCACGCCGCCCATGCCGCCCAGAGCAGGCTGGCCAAAAATGCCGGCCGCGATGCCACCCCAGGCGCCACACAGGCCGTGCAGTGGCCACACGCCCAACACGTCGTCGATCTTCCACTTGTTTTGCACCAGGGTGAACAGGATCACGAAGATGGCGCCGGCAATGCCGCCCACCACCAGGGCGCCGGCGGGGTGCATGATGTCCGAACCGGCACAGACGGCCACCAGGCCCGCCAGCGGGCCGTTGTAGGCGAAGCCGGGGTCGTTCTTGCCCATCAACACGGCCACCAGGGTGCCACCCACCAGGGCCATCAGCGAGTTCACGGCCACCAGGCCCGAAATCTTGTCGATGGTCTGAGCGCTCATGACGTTGAAGCCGAACCAGCCCACGGCCAGGATCCACGAGCCCAAAGCCAGGAAGGGGATGCTCGAAGGCGGGTGGGCCGACATGGCGCCATCTTTGCGATAGCGGTTGCGACGGGCACCCAGGATCAGCACGGCGGGCAGGGCGATCCAGCCCCCGAAGGCGTGCACCACCACCGAACCGGCGAAGTCATGCAACTGCGCGCCGGTCACGGATTGCAGCCAGTCTTCAAAGCCAAATTTGTTGGCCCACACGGCGCCTTCGCACAGCGGGTAGGCCACGCCCACGATCACGGCCGTGGCCAGCAATTGCGGCCCGAACTTGGCGCGCTCTGCGATGCCACCGGAAATGATGGCCGGGATGGCGGCCGCGAAGGTGAGCAGGAAGAAGAACTTCACCAGCTCGTAGCCATTGCGCTGGGCCAGCACGCCCGCACCCGACATGAAGTCGATGCCATAGGCAATGGTGTAGCCCACGAAGAAATACACGAGGGTGGACACGCAGAAATCCACCAGGATCTTGACCAGGGCGTTGATCTGGTTCTTGCCGCGCACCGTGCCGAGTTCCAGGAAGGCGAAGCCCGCGTGCATCGCCAACACCATCACGGCACCCAAAAGAATGAAGAGCGCATCTGCGCCTTGCTTGAGTTGTTCCATTGCCAGACTTTCAAAAGAGCTTGTGTCGCACCAGATGCGTGCCTGTGCGATCACGGTTGACCTCAGTGCACCAAATGTAAGCAATTTACATGCCTGTATGTGGGGCGCAAATTGCTGCGAATTGGTGCATTTTGACCAAGGGTGGCCTTGCTATATGAAAATCGGACGATTGGTGGCCCCATGTCAGCGCACCTGTATGGTGCTTGAAGCATGGCGGTGGACAGGCCGTGTGCGTTCGGCGCCACGTGTCTTCCCGCACAATGCGCGTGTTTGACAGCAGCCTGGCGCCAGGTGCATGGACATGACGACCGCACTTCCTCCTCTGCGCATCGGTGAAGGCTGGGACACCCACGCCCTGGTCACCGGTCGCCCCTTGATCCTCGGTGGCGTGGCCATCCCCCACACCCATGGCTTGCTGGGGCATTCCGATGCCGACGCCTTGCTCCACGCCATCACCGACGCGCTGCTGGGCGCTGCCGCATTGGGCGACATCGGTCGCCACTTCCCCGACACCGACCCCGCCTTCAAGGGGGCCGACTCTGTCCGCCTGCTGCAGGAGGCGGCTCGCCGAGTGCGTGCAGCGGGGTGGGCGGTGGTCAACGTGGACACCACGATCGTCGCGCAGGCACCCAAGATGGCGCCCCACATCCCGGCCATGGTGGCCCGCATCGCCGAAGCACTCGGCGTGGCGCCCAACCAGGTCAACGTGAAAGCCAAGACGGCTGAAAAGATGGGCCCGGTGGGCGAGGGCCGGGCCATCGAGGCCCGTGCCGTTTGCCTGCTGTCGGCCGTGACCCAGGCTTGAGGCTGGGCTGTGCCGTCAGGCTGCCCGTTTGAGTCGGATGTGGGCCACCAGCCCACCGCCCGGCGCATTGGCCAATTCCAGGCCGCCGCCCATGCGCGCCAGGGCCTTCTCCACGATGGCCAGCCCCAGGCCGGCGCCCGTGGCCGCCGTGCGCGCCGCGTCTCCGCGGAAGAAGGGGGTGGTCAATTGCGCGAGCTTTTCGGCGGCCACTCCCGGGCCATGGTCGCGCACGCTCAAGATCACCCAGGAACCTGAGCGCGTGTAGCTCACGTCCACATTGGTCACCCCGGTGTAGGTGTTTCGGCCATAGCGACGGGCGTTCTCGAACAAGTTGGTCAACACACGGCCAAGTTCGGTCTCGTCGGCCATCACCTTGGTGTCGATGGGCAGTTTGGCCGTGATGCGGATGCGCTTGGTGTCGCGGAACTGGCTGATGGCCTTGTCCACCACGCTGGAGACATGCACCGGCACCAGTTCGACCTCGCCCGGCCGGGCGTAATCCATGAACTTGTCGATGATGGCGTCGAGCTGATCGATGTCGGCAGCGATGTTGCGCTTGGCCTCGTCGTCCACCACGCTCATCTCGGCTTCCAGCCGCAGGCGCGCCAGCGGGGTGCGCAGGTCGTGAGAGATCCCCGCCAGCATCACGGCGCGGTCCTCTTCGACCTTGGCCAACTCGCGTGCCATGCGGTTGAAGCCCTGGTTCACCTCGCGGATCTCCCGCGTGATCATCGATTCGTCGAGCACAGAGTCGTATTCGCCTTCCCGGATGCGGCTGGCGGCGAACGACAACTCCTTGAGTGGCTGGTTGATCAACCGCGCGATGATGGCCGACCCGATCACCGTGGCCACCAGTGCGATGCCCACCCAGATGAACCAGGTGCGGCCCGCCAATGGCGCCACGCGGGTGGTCTCGGCTTGCAGCCAATAGTTGTCGCGCTCAATCTGAAAGCCCACCCACAGACCTGGTCTGCCATTGACGCTGCTGGCCACCACCGTGCTGGGGCCAAGGCGCGTGCGCAAC
>JBEEJT010000279.1:0-15517 GCA_041169085.1 Pseudomonadota bacterium
CGCTCATGTCGGGCTTGAAGCCGGGAATGAGCTTGGCGTAGTGCGCCTGCGCACCGCCCAGCGCCACGCGGAAGCCCGTCATCACCTCGTCGAACACCAGCAGCGCGCCATGCTGCGTGCACAGCTGGCGCAGCCGCGTCATGAAGGGCACGCTGGCGCGCACGAAATTCATGTTGCCGGCGATGGGCTCGATCATCACGCAGGCGATGTCGGCACCCTGCGTGGCAAAGGCCTGCTCGATCTGCTCGATGTTGTTGTATTCGAGGACCAGGGTGTGCTGCACCACCTCGGCGGGCACGCCGGCGCTGGTGGGGTGGCCGAAGGTGGCCAGGCCCGAGCCCGCCTTGACCAGCAGGGCGTCAGCGTGGCCGTGGTAGCAGCCCTCGAACTTGATGATCTTGTTGCGACCGGTGAAGCCGCGCGCCAGACGGATGGCGCTCATGCCGGCTTCCGTGCCCGAACTCACCAGGCGCACCTGTTGGGCGCTGGGCACCAGGGCCAGGATGGCCTCGGCCAGCTCGATCTCGCGCTCGGTGGGGGCGCCGTAAGAGAAGCCTTCGGTCACCGCGCGCTGCACGGCTTCGACCACCTCGGGGTGGCCGTGGCCCAGGATCATCGGGCCCCAGGAGCCGATGAAGTCGACGTAGCGGCGGTCGTCGGCGTCCCACATGTAGGCGCCCTGGGCCCGGGTGATGAAGCGGGGCGTGCCGCCCACGGCGCGGAAGGCGCGCACAGGCGAATTCACGCCGCCAGGGATCACGCGCTGGGCGCGCTCGAACAGCTCTTGGTTGCGGCTCATGGCGTAGTCGGGCAGGGGCTCAATGGGGCAGAAAGGAAGATCGACGGGCGCCTTGCTGCTGGGCAAGGGCGCGCGCGACCAAGCGGGTGTCAGTGCACCTGGCGCTTGCCGGGTGGGGTGTTGCTGTCCGGGGGCATGCCGGGCTCGGTGCCCGGCGGCACCATGCCTTCCTCGCCAGGGGGCAAGGCCCAGAAGAAGCGGTCGGGCACGACGTTGCCCATCCCGGGACGGAAGCCCGCGTCCAGCGATTGGTCCAGGAAGCTCAGGGCTTCGGCGGCGGCCACATCGAGCGGGGTCCCGCTGGACAAGATGGCGGCCACGGCGGCGCTCAGCGTGTCGCCGGCGCCCACGAAGCTGGCTTCGAAGCGCTCGAAGCGCTCACCGGCCAGGGCGCCCTGGGGGTTCGCCAGCACGTTGTCGATGAACTGGTCGGGCAGGGGGATGCCGGTCACCAGCACGTGGTCGCAACCGGCTTCGCCAGCGGCCACAGCCAACTCGCGTGCCGAGGGCGGGCGCTCGGCGTCCCACTCGGGCAGCAGGAAGTCGGTCAGGGTCTTGTGGTTTCCCACCAACACGTAGGTGGCCGGCAGGATGAGTTCCTTGAACGCTTCCACGTAAGCCATCTGCTCGTCGTCGTCCATCCAGGACAAGTTGGGCATGTAGGCCACCAGGGGCACGTCGCTGTAGTCGGACAGGATCTCGGCCACGGCGCTCACGCCTTCGGCACTGCCCAGGAAGCCCAATTTCCACGACGCGACGCTGATGTCTTCCAGCACTGCGCGGGCCTGGTCGACCACGGCGTCGGGGTCGATGGCGTGGCTTTCCATGACTTCTGCCGAGTCGCGCACCAGCAGGCTGGTGATCACAGGCAGCCCGTGGGCGCCCATGGCGGCGATGGTGGCCACGTCACAGGCGGAGCCCGACGCGCCGGTGGCGTCGTTGGCGTTGAAGCTCATCACGCACGCCGGCGAGCCCCCATCCTGTTCGTCGGGTTGCAGGGCTTCGTTGGGGCCAGGGGCAGCAGTCATGTGTCTTTTGAATTCGCAAGGGTGTGCCGCTGCCCGCAAACCCTGGGTTGGGCGCAAACAGGCGGTGGCTACAATCGTTGCATTGTATTCAAGCCGGTTTGGAAAGACGTGAACGGATATCGCACCTGGATGTGCCTGATTTGCGGTTGGATTTATGACGAGGCCAAGGGATTGCCCGAAGAAGGCATTCCCGCCGGCACGCGCTGGGAGGACGTCCCCATGAATTGGGTGTGTCCGGAATGCGGCGCCCGCAAGGATGATTTCGAAATGGTTCAGGTTTGAGGCGACACTGTGCAGTGGTCTGCGTTTTGGCGCGGCACCACCGTGAGCCTTTCCCCCCGAGTTCCAAGCGCCGCACTTGAATGGCGCCGGCAGTGAAAGAGGAGTCGTTCGTGTCCGACGCGGATCAAACTGAGGTGGCAGCGGCCAAAAAAGTGCTGGTCATCGACGACAGCAACACCATTCGCCGCAGCGCGGAGATCTTCCTCAAGCAAGGGGGGTATGAGGTGATTCTGGCCGAGGACGGTTTCGACGCCTTGTCCAAGGTGAATGACCACAACCCAGATGTTATTTTTTGTGACATCTTGATGCCCAGGCTGGACGGCTACCAAACCTGCGCCATCATCAAGCGCAACGGGCGTTTTGCGCGCACGCCGGTCATCATGCTGTCCTCGAAGGACGGCCTGTTTGACAAGGCCCGTGGCCGGATGGTGGGTTCGCAGGATTACCTGACCAAGCCCTTCACCAAAGACCAGCTGCTGCAGGCTGTGGCGCAATACCTGCCGCAGTGACGGCCCAACCGAATTTCAAGGTGATCCCCATGCCGATTCACAAGATTCTGCTGGTCGACGATTCCAAGACAGAACTGCATGTTCTGTCGGAGTTGCTGGGCAAAAAGGGCTATCAGGTGCGCACCGCCGAAAACGGCGAAGAAGCCATGCGCCGTCTGCAGGAAGACAAGCCGGACCTCATCCTCATGGACGTGGTGATGCCGGGCCAGAATGGCTTCCAGCTCACGCGCGCCATCACGCGTGACCCTCAGTTCTCCGCCGTGCCGGTCATCATCTGCACGAGCAAGAACCAGGAAACCGATCGCGTCTGGGGCATGCGCCAGGGCGCCAAGGACTACGTGGTCAAGCCGGTGAACCCGGAAGAGCTGCTGTCCAAGATCAAGGCCTTCGGCTGATCGAACAGGCGGCACAGCACGATGGCCAACAAGGAAGCGCTACGGGCCCTGCAGCAACGGCTGGCCGAGCGGCTCAACATGGTGCGCCAGCAGGCGCCGGTGCGCAACTTCCTGGCGGTGGAAATCGCCGGGCACGGGTTTTTGTTGCCGCTCGATCAGGTGGGGGAGATCTTCCCGCTGAGCGCCATCCAGGACGTGCCCCACTGCCAGGCGTGGTTCCGCGGTGTGGCCAACCTGCGCGGTCAGTTGCACGGCGTGGTCGACCTCGCTGCCTACCTGGGCTTGCCCGGTCGTGGGCCGCGTCGCTTGCCCACTGAAACCACCATGCGCGACGCCGGGCGGCTGATCGCTTTCAACGCGGGGCTGCAAATGAACGCCGCGTTGTGGATCGACCGCCTGATGGGCTTGCGCAACCCGCAGAACCTCAAGGCAGGCGACGGCACCGCAGAGCCGGGTCGCCCGCATTTCATCGGTGCCACCTGGCAAGACGATCAGGACCGCAGCTGGTACGAGCTGGACCTGGCCGCCTTGGTGGCCGACGAGCAATTCCTCAAGATCGATGTCTGACCCAGACACCGGGCTTGAACGCATCTAACGGAGCAACGGGACATGAGTTTCCTCAGTCGAATCAAAGACCTCGGCAAGCCTCAGCAGGACGAAGAAGGCGCTGAAGAGGTCGTGCTGAGCACGGAAGGCATGGTCACATCGGCGGGCGCCCAGTCGGTCGACACGCAGAACCCGTCCACCATCCAGCCGGGCACGACCCAGGCCGACTCCTTCATCTCCGAAGCGTCGCCCTCCGAGTTCCCGCCGGACTACCACGATGCGGCCCGTCAGCAAGACGCCCAACAGGCCGCCGGCCTGATGGAGCCTCAGTCTGGCCTGCCTGTGATTGGTGAATGGCGCCTGGCGCGTCAACAGCGTTTCATCGCCGGCGCCTTGGGCGTGGGCGTGTTGGGTTTGCTGGTCTCCGCTTTCCTGTCCGTGCGTTCCGCCGACACCCGTGCCGCCCAGACTGGCGCCACCGGTCAGGCGCTCATGCAATCGCAACGTCTGGCGAAATCGGTGTCTCAGGCCTTGATCGGTCGTGCACCGGCTTTCGGTGAAGTGCAGGAAGCGGCCAAAGTGCTGGCGTCCAACGTGCGCGGCCTGGCGCAGGGTGACAGCGCCCTGGGCCTGGCCGAGGTGAGTGGTGCGGCCAAGGAAGCCTTGGTGCCCTTGATGCCCCTGGTCGACCGCGCCGAGAAGAACGCCAACTACGTGTTGGGCCAGAAGCAGACCCTGACCCAGGTGTCGCAAGCCCTGCGCGAAGTCAACAGCCAGTCGTCGGAGTTGCTGGACCTGGCCGAAGGCATTGCCACCACCCGCATTGAAAAGGGTGGCGTGAGCCCGGCCGAAGCCAGTGCGCTCAACCAGTTGATGATGCTCACGCAGCGCATCGGCAAGTCGGCCAACGAATTCCTGACGGTGGAAGGCGTGTCGACCGAGGCCGTGTTCCTGCTGGGCAAGGACTTGAACGCCTTCAAGGAAACCGCCGAAGGCCTGCTCAACGGCAACAAGGACCTGCACCTCACCAAGAGCACCGACCCGGTCGTGCGCGAGCAGCTCGATGCTTTGCTCAAGTTGTTCGAGCGCACCCGTACCCAGTCGAGCTACATCCTGGGCTCGCTGCAAGGCCTGGTGGCCGCGCGCGACGCCCAAGTGGCCGTGATTGACGACTCCGAGCCGCTGCGCAAGGGCCTGGAAGACTTCCAGAAGAAGCTGTCGGATTCGGCCGGCATCGGCGGCCTGAACGTGGCCCTGATCCTGTTGTTCCTGATGGTCACCGCAGCATCGGCCTATGGCCTGCTGCGCGTGTTCCTGGCTGACCAGACCCACCGCCGCCAGATCGCAGAATTCCAGCGTCAGGAAGCCGAACGCCTGGAGCGTGAAGCCAAGCGCGTGAACGACGCCAACCAGGCGGCCATTCTGCGTCTGATGAACGAACTGCAACTGGTCGCTGAAGGTGACTTGACTCAACAGGCCACGGTGACGGAAGACATCACCGGCGCCATCGCCGACTCGGTGAACTTCACCGTGGAAGAGCTGCGCAACCTCGTGGCTCAGGTGCAAGGCACGGTGCAACGGGTGACCGACACCACGAGCGAGGTGGAAACCACGTCGACCGAGCTGTTGGCGGCTTCCGACGAGCAGCTGCGCGAGATCCGCGAAACCGGCGAATCGGTGCTGCACATGGCGGGCCGAATCAACGAGGTGTCCGGTCAGGCCCAGCAGTCCGCCGAAGTGGCCCGTCAGTCGCTGTCTGCCGCAGAGCAAGGCCTCAAGGCCGTGCAGAACGCCATCGGCGGTATGAACACCATCCGCGAGCAGATCCAGGAAACGTCCAAGCGCATCAAGCGCCTGGGCGAGTCGTCGCAGGAGATCGGCGAAATCACCGAGCTGATCTCGGACATTACCGAACAGACCAACGTGTTGGCACTGAACGCCGCCATCCAGGCCGCCTCGGCGGGCGAAGCCGGCCGCGGCTTCTCGGTGGTGGCCGAAGAAGTGCAGCGTCTGGCTGAACGCTCGGCCGACGCCACGCGTCAGATTGCCGCGCTGGTGCGCACCATTCAGACCGACACGCAAGACGCCGTGGGCGCCATGGAGCGCTCCACGCAGGGCGTGGTGGAAGGGGCACGTCTGTCCGACGCGGCCGGTTCTGCCCTGGTGGACATCGACCGCGTGTCGCGCCGCCTCGCCGAGCTGATCGAAGAGATTTCGACCCAAGCCCTGAAGGAAGCCGAATCCGCCAACGTGGTGGTGACCAACATCCAGCACATTTTCGCCGTGACCGAGCAGACCGGTGAGGGCACCCGCTCCACCACGCAACTGGTGCGCGAGTTGTCCAAGACCGCCTTCGAGCTGCAGCAGTCCGTGGCCCGATTCAAGATCTCGTCCTGATACCGAAAGGGTGAGCGATGGACAGCAGCCTGCTCCAGTCCCAAGGCGGTGGTCTGGCCGATGACTTGAGCGCCCTGGCGTGGGTGCACGAGGAGTTGCGCAAGTCACTCGACGCCGCGCACAAGGCTTTGCGCCGGTGCCTCAAGGACGTCACCCAAGGCCAGTCCGACATGGACGCCCTGGACCCGGCCATCCTGCGCACGGCGCGCCTCCAGATCCACCAGGGCGTGGGTGCCCTGGAGCTGGCCGGCCTGAGCGCCGGCGCCGCCATGCTGCGGGCCAGCGAAGCGGTGGTCAACAAGTTCGTGGCCCGCCCGGCGTCCATCACCGCCAGCGCGGTGGACGACATCGAGCAGGCGTCGTTCGCCTTGCTGGACTACATCGCCCGCAAGCTGGCGGGCAAGCCGATTGCCGCCACCGAGCTGTTCCCCCAGTACGAATCCCTGATGGCCCGGGCAGGGCAGGGCTTGCCTCGCCCCACCGATTTGTGGGCCCAGGACTGGCCCACCTTGTCGCTGGAAGCGCCTTTGGCGGCCCCGCCGGGCACGTCGCCGCGAGCGGCCGATGCGGCCACCGTGGAAGATTTCGAGATGGGCCTGCTGGGCCTGTTGCGCCGTCAACAGCCGCAAGACGCGCTGGACCTGGCCGCCTTGTGCGCAGGCCTGGCGGCTCAGGCAGAAGGTCGCAAGTCGGCCCGTGAAGCGGCCACCTGGATGCTGGCCAGCGGCTTTCTTGAAGGCCTGGCCGGTCGCCACGTGGCGCTGGACGTCCATTCCAAGCGTGTGTTGTCGCAACTGCTCCGCCAGTTGCGCGTGTTGGTCAAGGGCAAGGCCACGCCGTCCGACCGCCTGGCCAACGAGCTGTTGTTCTTCTGCGCTCAGGCGCGTGACGTCGAGCCGCAAGAACAGTCGGTCCTCGCCCGGGTGCGGCGCACCTTCGGGCTGGAGCGCCACCACGCCGTCAACCTCGACGCCTCCATCCTGGGGCGTTACGACCCGTCTTGGGTGACGCAAGCCGCCAAGCGCGTGGCTGCGGCCAAGGACGGCTGGTCGGCCGTGGCGGGCGGCGAAATGCTGCGCCTCAGCGGGCTCAATGAGCAGTTCGCCCTGGTGGCCGACTCGCTCCACCGCCTGTTCCCGCAAGGCGACGTGTTGGCCAACGCCCTGACCGACTCGGCGTCGGCCACGTCGCAATCGGCGCAGCCGCCCGAAGCCAGCCTGGCCATGGAAGTGGCCACCAGCTTGCTGTACGTCGAGGCCTGCATCGAAGACTGTGAGTTCGACCACCCTGAGCAGGCCGAGCGCCTCGCCCGGTTGGCCGAGCGCATCCGCCTGGTGGCGTCGGGTCAGCCCGCCGAGCCGCTGGAAGCCTGGATGGAAGACCTGTACCGTCGGGTGTCTGACCGCCAGACCATCGGCAGCGTGGTGCATGAGTTGCGCCTGAGCCTGTCGGACTGCGAAAAGCACATTGACCAGTATTTCCGCGAACCCAGCGAGCGCGGTCACCTGGTGCAAGTGCCGGCAGCCTTGCAGTCGATGCGCGGCGTGTTGGCCGTGCTGGGTCTGGATCACGCGTCGCACGCCGTGGTGCGCATGAGCCAGGACGTCGATCAGCTGCTGCAGCCTGAGACCGACCTGGACCAGGCCGCCGAACACGGTGTGTTCGACCGCGTGGCCACCAATTTGGGCGCGCTGGGCTTCCTCATCGACATGATGGGGGTGCAGCCTTCCTTGGCGCGAACCTTGTTCGCGTGGGACGCGGACAAGGGCATCCTGAACCCGCTGATGGCGCGGGAAAAAAAAACGCCTCTGAGCACAGACGACCCGGTTGAGGCTGTGGCGCAGCACGTGCAAGCCGTGCAGCGTGAAGAAGCCCAATCGGCGGCCGAAGAGGTGGCCGAAGCCCTGGTGAGCCCGGATGTGCCGCTGAGCACGGTGAGCGACCAGCTGCAGCACCTCGCCGAAACCACCCACGTCGCCGAGCAAAGCGAACTGGCCGACACCGTCGCACTGGCCAAGGCCGTGCTGGCGTCGGCGGAAGCTTCGCAAGACGAGCAAATGCTCGAGGCCGCCCGCGAGCACGTGTCGCAGGTGGTGGCCGACCTGGCGCAGACCATCGCCAAGGAGGCCGAGCCTGAACCGGCGCCCGAGCCCTTCCCGGAGCTGGCGCCCCTGGTGCCCCAGCCTGTGGCAGCGCCCGTCGAGGCCACCGGCCTGGAAGAAGACGACGAGATGCGTCAGATCTTCCTGGAAGAGGCCGCAGAGGTGGTGGACGACGCTCAGGCTGCCTTGGCTCGCCTGCAAGCCCGCCCTGACGACGTGGCCGAGCAGACGGCCGTGCGTCGCGCCTTCCACACGCTCAAGGGCAGCTCGCGCATGGTGGGGCTCAACCAGTTTGGTGAAGCCGCTTGGGCCTGCGAGCAGCTCTACAACGCGCAATTGGCCACCCAGCAGCCGGCGCCTGCCAACCTGCTTGCCCTGACGAGCGAGCTGTTGGGCCACTTTGGTCGCTGGCGAGAGGCCATCGCCGCCAAGGTCGATGCCGGCTGGCTGGCCGAGCCCGTGGTGCGTGTGGCCGATGCCCTGCGCCTGAACGGCGAGTTGCTGCCCCTGCAAGAGGCCGTGGCCAAGCTGGCCCCGCCCGCCGCCGAGGCGCCAGTTGTCCAGGCGCTCTCGCTGCCTGACCTGCACGACGTGGAGCCCTTGCCGCTGTCGGCCGACCTGGCCACGCGTGGCGTGGACATGACGCTGGAAGGCGCCACCGCGGTGGACGTGTCCTTCGACGACTTGCAGCCCCCGGGCCCCTGGGAGCGCACCGACCGTCAGGACCGCGCTGCAGACGCGTCTCTGGACGAGCCGGAGACCGTGCCTCAGGCCCTGATGATCGAGCCCGTGTCTGACCACGAACTCATCGTGCTGGAACTCGAAGCCGGCGGGCAGCCAGTCGAGGCCGAAGAAGCCGATGGCCCGCTGGTCATCGAGCCCGCGCCCGAATTGCTGCCGCCACCCAAACTGTGGTCGTCCAGCGAAATGGGGGCCTTGGACGAGGCCGCGCTGGAGCCCCTGGCGGTCACCTTCCGCGACCCCAGCGATTTCTCGTCCCTGGACGATGGCGACGTCACCCAGGCCGCCGAGCTGGCGCCTGCCGATGTGCCCGAGCCTCTGGCCGAAGGGCTGGACATCGAGTTCTCCGAGGTGGCCGAGGCGCAAGAAGCGCCTGACGCTGCGCCGGTGGAAGACGAAGCCCAGGTTGAAGAGCCCGTCAAGGTGGTCGGCGACCTGCGCATCAGCATCCCGCTGTTCAACATTTACCTCAACGAGGCCGACGAACAATCCCGTCGCCTCAGTCAGGTGATGGGCGAGTGGGTGCTCGACCCGACGGCCGCCACCCCTGAAGACGCCATCGCGTTGGCCCATTCGCTGGCCGGCAACTCGGCCACGGTGGGCTACCAGGATTTGTCGCGCCTGGCGCGCAGCCTGGAGCACGCGCTGGAGCGTTCGTGCAGCTACCCTGAAGTGCCGGGAGAGGCCCTCGTGTTGTTCCACGACGCCTCGGAAGACGTGCGTCGCCTTTTGCACCAGTTCGCCGCAGGTTTCCTGCGCGCGCCGGCAGACGAGTTGCTGGCGCGGCTGGATGCGTTCGAGCCGCGCCCCGTCAGCGTCATGCCGTCGCCGACCGTCGCCTTGCCGGTGCTGATGGACGAGCCCGCGCCGATCGCAGCGTTCTCGCCCGAGCCGGCCCCGGAGCCTTTGCCGGTTTTGTCCGACTCGACGTTGTCCCAGCCCATGCCCTTGGGCCTGCCCGAGTTCAAGGAGCTCACGGCCCTGCCGGAATTCCCGCTGGCCTTGGAACGCGAGCCCGGTGCGCAGCGCGCCGAGCCCGCCCGTGCGGCCTGGGATGGCGAAGAGGACATCGACGCCCAGGACAACGTGGACGCCGAGCTCTTCCCCATCTTCGAGGAAGAAGCGCAAGAGCTGTTGCCCCAGCTGGCCACGCAGATCCGCCAGTGGGTGGAAGCGCCGGAAAACCCCGCCGCAGCCGCGGCCTGCCTGCGCACGCTCCACACCTTCAAGGGGGGGGCGCGTCTGGCGGGGGCCATGCGTCTGGGCGAGATGGCCCACCAGCTGGAGTCGGCGATCGAGCGCCTGGCCGCTGACGGCGTGCCGCAGCGTGCAGCGGTGGAACCGCTGGAACACCGTGTTGACCGCCTGATCGAGGTGTTCGAGGCCCTGCGCAACCAGGACGCTCAGGCCTACGCCACCCAGTCCGCCCACGTGGTGGACGCCGTGCATGCCGAAGAAGCTGAGGCCCACACCCCTGTGGCAGACGCGGTGGCCACCCTGGCCGAGCCGCTGAGCCTCTCGCTGGACGACGAGGTCACCCTCATCGTGCCGCGTGCGGCCGCACCGGCAGAAGACGCCGTTGCCGATTTGCCGCTGTCCTTGCCTGAGGTCGAACACACCGAGGCCCCCTTGCGGCCGCCTGTGGACGACTTCGTCACGCTGATCGAGCCGGCCAGTGTGCCCGAGCCCGCCGCCGAAGTGCCGGACATCGCCATGCCGGTGGTCAGCGAAGCCGTGGCGCCGGAAGGTGAGGCCGACAAGCCTTCGGTGGCAGATCGCCTCTCTTCTTTGCTGCGGGCGCAAGAGACGGTGCTGCGGCCCATCGACTGGACGTCGCTGACCCGCGCAGTGCGCACCGAAGCGGTCGAAGCCAACAAGGACGCGGGCCCCAGCGTGGCTCAGGCTGCGGTGCGCGTGCGCCCGCAACTGCTCGACCAACTGGTCAACCACGCGGGCGAAGTGTCGATCACCCGCACCCGCCTGCAAGCCCAGGTGGGGCAGATCCGTGGCTCGCTGCACGACCTGACCGACAACCTGGAGCGTTTGCGCCAACACCTGCGCGACATCGAACTGCAGGCCGAAACGCAGCTGTCCACGCGCATGGAAGCGGCCCGCGCCGCCAGCCAGGATTTCGACCCGCTGGAGTTCGACCGCTACACGCGCTTCCAGGAGCTCACCCGCATGATGGCCGAGTCGGTGAACGACGTGGCCACCGTGCAGCGCACCTTGCAGCGCAGCCTGGAAACGGCGGAAGACCAGTTGGCCGCACAGGCCCGCTTGACGCGTGACCTGCAAGACGACCTGTTGCGCACCCGCATGGTGGAGTTCGACGGCCTGTCGGACCGCCTCTACCGCGTCGTGCGCCAGGCGTCGAAGGAAACGGGCAAGCAAGTGCGCCTGGACATCGTCGGCGGCGCCACCGAAATCGACCGCGGCGTGCTGGAGCGCATGACGGGCTCGTTCGAACACATGCTGCGCAACTGCGTGAGCCATGGCATCGAATCGCCCGACGCCCGCGTGGCGGCAGGCAAGGACGCGACCGGCCAGATCCTGGTGGCCCTGCGTCAGGAAGGCAACGAAGTCAGCGTGGAAGTGCGCGACGACGGGGCCGGCCTGAACCTCGACCGCATCCGCGAGCGTGCCCTGGCCATGGGCCTGATCTCGAACGAAGCCCAGCCGGCCGAGGCCGAATTGGCCCAGCTGATCTTCACCCCCGGCTTCTCGACGGCCGAAACGGTGACGGAGTTGGCTGGTCGTGGCATTGGCATGGACGTGGTCCGCGCCGACGTCAACGCCATGGGCGGCCGCATTGAAACGGCCACGACGGCCGGTCAGGGCACCAGCTTCAAGCTCATCTTGCCGCTGACCACTGCGGTCACCAAGGTGGTGATGCTGCGCTGCGGCACGATCACCGTCGCCGTGCCGACCCACCTGATCGAAATGGTCCGCCGGGCCAAGCCTGAGGAAGTGGAAACGGCCTACCGCCAAGGCCACTACGGTTTCGCCGACCTCAGCTTGCCGTTCTACTGGCTGGGCGCCTTGCTGGAACACTCTGCCCGCGGCCTGGAAGGCTCGCGCAGCATCCCGGTGGTCATCGTGCGTTCGGCGCAGCAACGCGTGGCGCTGCACGTCGACGAAGTGCTGGGCAACCAGGAAGTGGTCGTCAAGAACCTGGGCCCGCAGCTGGCGCGTCTGCCTGGCCTGGCCGGCATGACCTTGCTTGCTTCGGGGGCGGTGTCCCTGATCTACAACCCGGTGGCTTTGGCCACGGTGTACGGCGAACGCGCCAGCGAAGCCACCCGCCAGAGCCTGACGGGCGTGGCGAGCGGCGCTTCGTGGCTGACGGCGGCAGCGGGCGTCAAACCTGGCCACACCGTTGACCCCGAAGAACTCAAGCGGCCGTTGGTCATGGTGGTCGACGATTCCCTGACGGTGCGCCGGGTCACCCAGCGCCTGCTGGCGCGTGAAGGCTATCGCGTCAAACTGGCCAAGGACGGCCTGGAGGCGCTGGAGTTGCTGGCCCAGGAACGCCCGGCCGTGGTGTTGTCGGACATCGAAATGCCGAAAATGGACGGTTTCGACCTGGTACGCAACATCCGCGCAGATCAGAAGTTGGCCGAGTTGCCGATCATCATGATCACGAGCCGGATTGCCCAGAAGCACCGGGACTACGCCAAGGAGTTGGGCGTGGACCACTACCTGGGCAAGCCGTATGGCGAAGAAGAACTCCTTGCCTTGGTTGCTCGTTACGCCCAAATGAAGATGGAAACCAGCTGATCGTGTCCCCTGCAGTCACCCTGTCCCCGCCAGAAGCCTCCACCCAGCGTGAGGCGGCGGGCGCAGCTGTGGCGGAGCACGCGATCACGCACCTGGCAGACCTCACCGCCCAGCGCGACCGCGAGGTGTTGGACGTGACCTTGGCGCAAGGGGTGCTCGACCTGCTGGGGCGCACCGGCTTGCACTCGGTGGCGGTTTACCGCTTGCTGGGGCCCGACGACCAATTGCGTCATTGGTATTGCGGTGGGCTGGCCCGGCCCGGTGGCATGGTCGTCAGCGACCCGCCCTGGACCGAACTCCATGCCTTGCCCGTGCTGGGCGATTTCCCTTTGAGGCAGGCGGCGCTGCAAACGCGCGCCTTCACCCAGAGCGCCGACCTCGATGTGGACGGGCATCGCACCATCCCCTGCGTGTCGGTGCTGCCGCTGCCGGTGGAAGTGGGCTACCCCGGGGTGCTCGAGATCGAGTCCGAGCAGCCGCTGGGGGCGTCGGCCTTGCGCCAGCTGCAGGCGTTGCTCAAAGTGTTCGGCAACTTCCAGAACCTCCTGGAAACCAGCCAGCGCGATCCGCTCACGGGCTTGCTCAACCGGCAGACCTTTGACGCGTCCTTCTTCAAGGCCTCCATGCCCATCTCCAACGAGGGCTCGGGTTTGGCGACGGAGCGGCGCGGCCCGGCCTTGCCCACGCATTGGCTGGCCGTGGTCGACATCGACCATTTCAAGAAGGTCAACGACGGCTTTGGCCACCTCATTGGCGACGAAGTGCTGGTGCTGGTCGCGCGCATCATGCGCCTGTCCTTCCGCCATTACGACCGCCTCTACCGCTTTGGCGGCGAGGAGTTCGTGATCATGCTGCGGGGGGGCGCAGAAAACGACGCGCTCACCGCCATGGAGCGCTTCCGCACCAATGTCGAAAACTACCCCTTCCCGCAGGTCGGGCGGGTGACGGTCAGCGTGGGCTTCACCGAGGTCAAGCGCCACGACACGCCCAACGAGGCCTTTGCCCGGGCAGATGCTGCGGCCTACCAGGCCAAGCACCATGGCCGCAACTGCACCTTCTGCCACGAGGCGCTGGTGCTCGGCGGGGTGATCGAGTCCGCCGAGAAGCACCAAGGTGGCATCGAGCTGTTCTGAGCCCCGCGCTCAGCCCCCTTTGACCACCGCATAGCGCGCCAGCGTTTCGGCGCGCGCTTCGTCGTGCTGCACGATGGGTTCGGGGTAGTCGCGGCCGATGACCACGTCACCGGCTTCGGCCAGGTCATGGGGCCTGGCCAGCCAGGGCGCGTGGATGGCGCGGTCGGGCAGGGCGCTCAACTCAGGCACATAGCGGCGGATGAACCGACCTTGCGGGTCGAACTTCTCGCTTTGGCTGATGGGGTTGAAGATGCGGAAATACGGCTGGGCATCGCACCCGGTGGACGCCGCCCATTGCCAGCCCCCATTGTTGGCGGCCAGGTCGAAGTCCAGCAGCTTCTCGGCGAAGTAAGCCTCGCCGCGCTGCCAGCTCAAGCCCAGGTCCTTCACCAGGAAGCTGGCCACCACCATGCGCAACCGGTTGTGCATGTAGCCGGTCTGGTTGAGCTGACGCATGGCCGCGTCCACCAGGGGGTAGCCCGTGCGGCCGTCACACCAGGCGGCGTAGTGGGCGTCGGCTTGCTTGCCCTTGGCCCACTTGATCTTGTCGTAATCGCGCTTGTAGGCGCCCTTCACCACATGGGGGTGGTGAAAAAGGATCTGGTGGTAGAAATCTCGCCAGATGAGTTCGGACAGCCAGGTTTGCGCCCCCTTGGAGCCTGCTTGCGCACGGGGCCAGGCCAGCGCGGCGAGCTCACGGATCGAAATGGTGCCAAAGCGCAAGTGGGTGGACAGGTAGCTGGGGCCCTTGATGCCAGGGAAGTCGCGCTGCTCGTCGTAGCGGTCCATGCGGTCGAGGAAGTCATCGAGCAGGGCGCGTGCGCCGCTCATCCCGGGCGCCACCTTCAGCTCGCCCGGGTCTTCGAAACCGATGTCGCCCAAACTCGGCACGCGTGGCTGGCCCACCGGGCACACCGAGGCGGGGATGGCCGCCAGCTTGTGCGCCCGCACCGCCACGGGGTAAGGCTTGAGGTAGAACGGGTCGACCTTCTTGAGCCAGGCGTTTTTGTAAGGGGTGAACACGCCGTAAGGCGTGTCGTTGCCCGTGAGCACCTCGTTGCGCTCGAAAACGACGTGGTCCTTGCTGGTGAACAGCGCCGCCCCGACCTCGCTGAGCTTGCCGCGCACCTGCGCATCGCGGGCCAGTGCGGCAGGCTCGTCGTCGTGGTTGGTGTAGACCGCCTGCACGCCCAGGGCCTGGGCCAGGCGCGGGATCTCGACCAGGGGCGAGCCGTGGCGCACGATCAAGCCGGCCGTTTCCCCGCTGGGCAAGCGGCTGTCCGGGGCCGCGTCGGCCAGGGCCGCGTCGAGTTCGACCAGGCTGTCGCGGATGAATGCCACCCGACGGTCACAACGCGGCAGCGGGTCGAGGATGTCGCTGTCGAACACGAACACGCACCACACCTTGCGTGCATTTTTCAAGGCGTGGTAGAGCGCAGCGTGGTCCACATGCCGAAGGTCACGCCGGAACCACACCAATGCAGACGACATTGACTCACTCATGCCCACAGTCCCCCGGTAAAATCTCGCTCATGTCTGAAGACGTGTCCGCCATCAACCTGACCAACAAGTTTCTCATTGCCATGCCTGGCATGAAGGACGGCAATTTTGCCGGCTCCGTGGTCTACCTTTGCGAGCACAACGACAAGGGCGCCCTGGGCTTGGTCATCAACAAGCCCACCGAGCTGGACTTGCGTCACCTTTTTGAGAAGGTCGATCTGTCGCTCGAACGCGAAGACCTGGCCACCAAGCCGGTCTACTTTGGGGGGCCGGTGCAAACCGAGCGGGGATTCGTGCTGCACGAACGG
>JBEEJT010000280.1:0-10336 GCA_041169085.1 Pseudomonadota bacterium
CCGCAGGACAAAGCAACGTGGCAGCGAGTCAGGCCATGAAGGGTGCGGAAGCCATTGCAGCCGCCGCCGCAGAACAGTCTTCGGCCTGCGAAGAAGCAGGCAAGACGGTGAACGAGCAGACCGTGGCTTTGTCTGAATGCGAGCAGACGGCGCAGAGCCTGTCGGAGCTGTCCGACGAGCTGAAGAACTCGACCGACATCGCCAAGAGCGCCGAAGAAGTGGCCTCGGCCGCTGAAGAGCTGTCTTCGGTGGTGCAGGAGGTGTCTCGCTCGGCCAACCAGATCATGGTCGCCCTGGAGCAGATCCGCAAGGGCGCGCAAGGCCAGGCCGCCGCCACGGCACAGTCGGCCGCAGCAGTGACCCAGATCGAGAAGGGCGCCCAGTTGGCCGAAAGCCGCGCCGCCCAGGGCAACGAGCGCGCTGGCGCCATCCAGCTGCTGATGGGCGACAACAAGAAGAACATCGACAACCTGGTGGCCAGCATTTCGTCGGGCGTGGACGCGACCCGCGAGAGCATCAAGCAAATCAAGGACCTGGAGCTGGTGAGCCGCAAGATCGACAAGATCGTGGACGCCATCACCCAGGTGTCCATCCAGACCAACATGTTGGCCGTCAACGGCAGCATCGAAGCCGCACGCGCCGGTGAATACGGCAAGGGCTTCGTGGTGGTGGCCACCGACATCCGCAACCTGGCGCACGATTCCGCCGAGAACGCCGACCGCATCAAGGACATGGTCAAGGCCATCCAGGACCAGATCGCCTTCGTGGGCCGTGACCTCGGCGAGATCATGACCAGCGGCCAGACCGAAGTCGAGAAGGCCAAGTCCATCACCGCCAACCTCAACAAGATCGAGGGCGACGTGGTGCAAGTGGTGGAAGGCAACCGCGAAGCCCAGAGCTCTGCACAAGAGATCGTGGCGGCCCTGGCCCAAGTGAAGGTGGCGGTGGACCAGGTGGCCAACGCTGCCACGGAGGCTGAGAAGGCCGCCGAGCAGGCCGCTGCGGCAGCCCGCCAGCAGTCGCAAGGCGCGGAAGAGTTGTCGGCTGCCATCGAGGAGATCGCCTCGCTGGCCGACGAACTGCAAAGCAACTGAACGCCCTCCCCACCCAACTCTGAAGGAGGTGCGCCATGAGCGACCCCGTGTTGGACCAGGAAGACGAAGCCTCGAACGACAACCAGTTCGTGAGTTTCGCCGTGGCGGGCGAAATGTTCGCCGTGCCCATGGCACCGGTCCAGGAAATCATCCGCGTGCCGGAGGTGGCTCAGCTGCCCCTGGCGCCCGCCGTGCTCGACGGTCTGGCCAACTTGCGTGGCCGCGTCCTGCCCATCATCAACCTGCGCCGGCTGTTTGCGTGTGAAGACCGCGAACACGACGATGCCACGCGCGCCCTGGTCATCAACCTGGGCACCTCACTGGGCTTCGTGGTGGACCGCGTGGCCAGCGTGCTCAACGTCGACCCGAGCGAGATCGAGTCGGCCTCCAGCATCCAGAGCATCGTCTCGGCGGACTACCTGACCGGCGTGATCAAGCGCCCCCGCCCCGACGGCGGGCAGGATCTGCTGATGGTGCTGGACTTCGACAAGCTGGTGAGCAGCCACTTTGCTTCGGTGGCCCAGCGCATGAGCGAAGACGTGCTGAGCCGCCAGGCCCAGTTCGACAGCCAGGTCAGCGACGATGCCGAAGGCGGCACCAACAACGACGAGCTGCGCCTGGTGTCGTTCTCGGTGGCGGGCCAGGAATACGGCATCGACATCGCCGACGTGCAGGAGATCGTGCAGGTGCCCGAGCACATCACGGCACTGCCCAACACCCCGCACCACGTGCTGGGCCTGATCTCTTTGCGTCAGCGCCTGCTGCCGCTGGTGAGCCTGCGCGGCCTGTTCTCGCTGCCCGAAGAGTCTCTGAGTGAGCACCACCGCATCGTGGTGATCGCCCTGCCTGGCGGCTTGCAGGTGGGCCTGGTGACCGACTCGGTGAAGGAAGTGCTGGGCGTGCCGCGCAGCCAGGCCGACGCCATGCCCGGCGTGCTGGCGCAAGACAACCAGATGCAGGAGTTCGCCTCCATCTGCCGGCTCGACGGCGGCAAGCGCCTGCTGTCGGTCATCGCCACCGACCGGCTGCTGGGCCTCAGCGGCATCCGCGAAGCCCTGCAAGCGGCCAACGAACACGCCACCACCAACGCGACCCAGGAGAGCAACATGCGCAACGATGAGCTCAACGAAGACCGCGACACGACCGACGACGACGCCCAGGTGGTCATCTTCCGCCTGGGACGCGAAGAGTTCGGCGTGCCCATCATGTCGGTGCAGGAGATCGTCCGCGTGCCGGACACCCTGACCCGCGTGCCCAAGACCCCGCACTTCGTCGAAGGCGTGATCAACCTGCGTGGCACCGTGCTGCCGGTCATCGACCAGCGCACGCGGCTGGGCATGGAGGCCATCGCCCGCAACGACGGCCAACGCATCATGGTCTACCTGCTGGGTGGCGTGCGCACGGGCTTCATCGTGGACTCGGTGGCCGAAGTGCTGCGCATCCCCAAGGGCCAGATCTCGGTCGCGCCTCAGATGTCCGAAGAGCAAAGCCGCTTGATCAGCCAGGTGGCCAAGCTCGATGGCGACCGCCGCCTGGTCATGTTGCTCGACCCCAGCCACCTGCTGCAGGGCAAGGAGCTGGCGGCCATGGGCCACATGATGGGCGAGCCCGCCAGCGCCTCAGACAGCGAAGCCGGCTACGCCCGCGCAGCCTGACCCTCACGCCAAGGAGCAACGTCCCATGCCAGGCCGAGTACTTGTTGTCGACGATTCGGCGCTCATGCGCCGACTCATCACCGGCGTGCTCTCCGAAGCCGGCTACCAGGTTGAGACCGCCAACACCGGCAAACAAGGTGTGGAGAAGCTGGTCCATTGGCAGCCCGATGTGGTCACGCTGGACATCAACATGCCAGAGATGGATGGCTTGACCGCGCTGTCGCTGATGATGGCGGCGCGGCCCACCCCGGTGGTGATGGTGTCTTCGCTGACGGCAGAAGGCGCCCTGGCCACACTCGAAGCCTTGGCGCTGGGCGCGGTGGACTTCATCACCAAGCCCGGCGGCACCATCTCGTTGAGCATCGACGACATCAAAGGGCAGTTGCTCGACAAGGTCAAGGCGGCCCGGCGTGCGCGGCCGCGTGAGGCCACCCAACCGGCCTTGCCACAGCGCACCGCCACTCGCCCGGTTGTCACCCGCAAACCCGCCACGCCGAGCGCCACCAAGGCGGTGACGCCCGGCCTCGTGCTGGTGGGGGTGTCGACCGGTGGGCCACGCACGCTGGAAGACATCCTGCCGCAACTGCCCGAGCAGTTCCCGCTGCCCGTCCTGGTGTGCCAGCACATGCCCCCCAACTTCACCGACGCCTTCGCGCAGCGCATGGACCGCATGTGCCCGCTGCGGGTCAGGGAAGTCAACACCTCCATGCCCATTGAGCCTGGCCACATCTACATCGGCAAGGGCGGCACCGACATGGTCGTGGCCGAGCGCCTGGGCCGGCTGGTGGCCATGCCCAAGAGCGAGACGCCAGGCCACCCTTGGCACCCGTCGGCGGACGTGCTGGTGGAGTCGGCCATGCGCCACGTGGAGGCCAGCAAGCTCATCGGCGTGCTGCTCACGGGCATGGGCAACGACGGCGCCGAAGCCATGACCGCCCTCAAACGCCAGGGCGGCCGCACCATCGCAGAGTCCGAAGCCACGGCCGTGGTGTTCGGCATGCCGCAAGAACTCATCAACCAAGGCGGCGCGACCATCGTGCTGCCGTCCAACCAGATCGCCCGCCAGCTCAACGGCTGGCTGTTGTGAACGGAGGCACCCCATGGGATTGCGCAAGGCCAACAGCCCCAGTGGCGGACTCAGGCGCGTGGAAGACCGCGACTATGAGCGCGATGACGCCAAAGGCTTGATCCACCAGCTGTACGACAACGACCCAGGCACCCGCCGCTGGGCCGCCCGCGACCTGGCTTCGTTTCCCGAGGCCGGCACCGCGCTCGCCCAGCGCCTGTTGGTGGAGTTGGACCACAGCGTGCGCGAGGTGATCTTCACCACCCTCACCCGCATCGGCGGCGTGGCTGTGGTGGACGGCTTGCTGCCCTTGCTGCGCAGCGAAGACGCCAACTTGCGCAACGGCACGATCGAGGTGCTGTCGTCGCTGCCCGAAGCCGTGGGGCCGCGCGTCGAGGCGCTGCTGCACGACGAAGACCCGGACGTGCGCATCTTCACGCTCAACCTGCTGGGCGACCTCAAGCACGCAGACGTGCATCGCTGGCTGAAAGAGGTGCTGCAGCAAGAGCAGCACGTCAACGTGGTGGCGGCAGCCATCGAGGTGTTGGCCGAAGTGGGCAGCCCCAAAGTGCTGCCCGTGCTGGCCGAAGCCCGCAGGCGCTTCCCGGACGATCCCTTCATCGGTTTCGCCGCGGACATGGCCCAGAAAAGAATCGAGGCCTCATGAAAGCCGCAGCCATCGAACAAGTGTCCATCACGGACGCCGACTTCGAGAAGTTCCGCGAGTTCTTCTACCGCAAGACGGGGATCCAGTTCGACTCGTCCAAACGGTATTTCGTGGACAAGCGCCTTGTCGAGCGCATCGAAGCCACAGGCAGCGAGAACTTCCGCAACTACTTCGTCAAGCTTCGCTTCGAAGCCGCCGGCGGGGAGATGCAGGAACTCGTCAACATCATGACGGTCAACGAGACGTACTTCTTTCGGGAGACGTACCAGTTCGACTGTCTGGTCAACCACATGCTCAACGAAGCGGCCGAGCGCAAGCGCCCTGGCGACCGTCTGCGCATCTGGTCCGTGCCGTCGTCCACAGGCGAAGAGCCTTACTCCATCGCCATCTATTTGCTGGAGCGCTGGCCGCTGATCAACAGCTACGAAGTCGAGATCCTTTCGTCGGACATCGACACCAAGGTCTTGCAGGCCGCCCAGCGCGGCCTGTACTCGGACCGCAGCGTCGCCAACTTGCCCAAGCCTTACCTGGCCAAGTATTTCCGCAAGCTCGGCGAAGGCGAATGGCAACTCAACGCCGACATGCGCGAAGCCGTGGAGTTCTCGCGGATCAACCTCACCGACCCCAACGAAACCCGGCGGTTCCGTGACATCGACGTGATCTTCTGCCGCAACCTGCTCATCTATTTCGACGACGTTTCGCGCCGCATCGCCGCCGAGGCCATGTTCGACGCGCTGCGCCCCGGTGGCTTCGTGTGCCTGGGCCACTCCGAGTCGATGAGCCGCATCTCTTCTTTGTTCAACGTGCGGCGCTTCCCCGACGCACTGGTCTACCAAAAACCCGTGGAGGCCCGCAAATGAGCCGCATCCTTGTTGTCGACGACGCCGCCACCGTGCGGATGTACCACCGCAAGATCCTCGGCGACGCCGGCTGGCAGACCGACGAGGCGATCAATGGGCTGGAGGCCCTGGAGAAGGTGCACAACCAGTCGCCCGAAGAGCCCTTCGACCTCTTCGTGGTGGACATCAACATGCCCAAGATGGACGGCTACAGCTTCGTGCGCGAACTGCGCCGCTACGGTGCCGCCCACCAGGCCCCGGTCATGATGGTCTCCACCGAGGCCCAGTTCCAGGACTCGCAAGCCGCCTTCGACGCTGGCGCGAACTGCTACGTGGTCAAGCCCGCCAAGCCCCAGGAGCTGGTGCTCACCGCCGCACTGCTGCTCGGAGACCGCGCGGCCGCCCTCAAAGCCGCCGAAGGAGTGCGCGCATGACCCACACAGAATTGCTCGACCAGTTCATCCTGGAAGCCCGGGATTGTCTGGAGCAGATCGGCAACCGCTTGCTGGAGGTGGAGAAGCGCCCCTCCGACGCGGAACTGCTCAACGACCTGTTCCGCCTGGTCCACACCCTCAAGGGCAACTGCGGCCTGTTCGAATTCAAGCCGCTGGAGCGCGTCGTGCACGCCGGAGAAGACCTGCTCGACCGCGTGCGCAACGGCACACTGAGCTACAACGCCGCCATGGCCGACGCCTTGCTCGACGCCATGGACTTCACGGTGCAGATGGTCGACGAGATCGAGGCGACCGGGGCCATCGACTCGGCCGCAGACGAGCGCTCCAACGCCATTGCTGCCAAGCTGCGCACCCAGCTCAACCCGAGCGCCGCCACGGCTTCCCCCACGCCTGCGCCTGCGCCCGTGGCCGCGCCAGAGCCGGTGGCCACGGCGCCCGTCGCCCCCTGGAGCCCGCCCCCCTGGGCGCAGCGCATCCCGGTCGAGCTGCTGCAAGCCCATGCCGACGCGGTGATGTGGCGCTACACGCCCGAGCCCGAATGCTTCTTCAAGGGCGAAGACCCCTGGCTGATGGCCCGCCAGGCGCCCGGCTTGTTGCACCTGGACGTGCTGCCCATGCAGCCCTGGCCCGCCTCAGAAGCCTTGGACTGCTACAGCTGCAACCTCGACATCGTGGGGCTGTGCAACGCGCCACTGGCCTATGTTCAGGAGCACTTCCGCTACGTGCCCGAGCAGGTGGACATCGTGGCCGCGGCCGCCCCGGCAGCCACGGCAGCGCCCCCCAACGCCGAGGCCACATCGCCGGCGGCCCCAGCCCAGGCTGAGCCCGCCCCCCCCGTTGCACCTGCCGCTCCGGCCGCGCTGAGCGCTGGCGAGCAGGCCATGCGCGCCCGCTTGCTGACGCTGTGGAACGAGCAACTGGCCTTGCTGGCGCGCCCTTGCATCCAGGTGGGCACCGCCCAGGCCATCCGACTGACGCTGCGCGGCTTGCTGCAGATCATGCAGCACCCCCATGCGCTCGACAGCCTGGCCGCCTTGCCCGCTCAAGTCACCGCCCCGGCCCTGTTGGGCTGGGCCCAGCAACACACCCCCGACCACGGCGACGACCAGGTCCCAGGCGACGTCACCCAGGACGACGATGTGGCGTCAGGCACCTTGTCGCCACTGGCCACCGGTGGTGGTGGTGGTGCCCTGGGCGGTGCCGGCTCGGCCGGTGATGGCGGACGCCGCGGCGGCGACGACGGCGGCCACCAGAAGGTGCTCAAGGTCAGCCAGGACAAGATCGACCGCCTGATGGACCTGATCGGCGAAATGGTGGTGGCCAAGAACGCCCTGCCTTACCTGGCCCAGCGCGCCGAGACGGTGTTCGCCCAACGCGAACTGGCCCGAGAGATCAAAGCGCAGTACGCGGTCATCAACCGCATCGCCGAAGACATGCAGCACGCCATCATGCAGGTGCGCATGCTGCCCGTGGGCACCATCTTCCAGCGCTTTGGCCGCCTGGTGCGCGACATCTCCAAGAAGCTGGGCAAGGACGTCTCGCTGGTGGTGGAAGGCGAAGACACCGAGGCCGACAAGAACATCATCGAGTCGCTGGCTGACCCGCTGATCCACATCCTGCGCAACAGCCTGGACCATGGCATCGAGCTGCCGGAAGTGCGCAAGCGCCTGGGCAAGCCGCCGCAAGGCACCATCCGCGTGGTGGCCCGCCAGGAGTCCGACCGCGTGATCATCGAGATCACCGACGACGGCGCGGGCATCAACCCTCAGCGCGTGCGGGCCAAGGCCATCGAACGCGGCCTCATCCCCGAAGACAAGGCACAGACCTTGACCGACACCGAGGCGGTGCAACTCATCTTCCTGCCCGGCTTCTCCACGGCCGACACCATCTCCGACCTGTCCGGCCGGGGCGTGGGCATGGACGTGGTGCGCACGGCTGTGGAGCGCATCAACGGCCACGTCAGCCTGGCCAGCGAGTTCGGCAAGGGCACCAACCTGACCTTGTCGCTGCCGCTGTCGATGGCCGTGACCAACGTGATGATCATCGAAGCCGGCGGGCGCCGCTTTGGCGTGCCCATGGACATGATCGTCGAGACCGTGCGGGTGCACGCCGACGACATCCACCACTTCAAGCAGGCCCGCACCACGGTGCTGCGCGGGCGCATTGTCCCGCTGCGGCCGCTGCATGACCTGCTGGCGCTCAACCACGAGGCCACGCTCAACGACGACGGCGAACACGCGGTGCTGGTGGTGCGCATGGGCCACGAGAACGTCGGTCTGCTGGTAGACCAGTTCCACGGCGCCTCCGACATCATCCTCAAGCCGCTGGAAGGCGTGCTGGCAGGCCTGACCGGATTCGCAGGCACCGCCCTCATGGGCGATGGCAGCGTGCTGATGATCCTCAACCCCAAGGAGCTGATGTGATGGGCATCCGATATCTGAAAAAACACGCAGCTCTTGAAGACATTGTCACGGTTGAGGACGCCGAGGTGCTGCAGAAGTGGCTCAACACTCAGGCCAAACCTGCCGTAAACCTGTCCAAATGCAAGCACATGCACGCCGCCGCATTGCAGGTGCTCCTCGCGCTGAAACCCGCCTTGGTGGGTGAAGTGCCCGACCCCTGGCTGCACGCCGCCCTGTGCCGCCCCACCCACTGACCCGGCCCGCCGTGGAAAGGCCATCATCGTGAAACAAGTCTTCATTGTGGACGACTCCAGCACCATGCTCCTGAGCCTCAAGAGCACCCTGGAGATCAGTGGGTTCAAGGTCGAAACCGCCAGCGACGGCGAGCAGGCCTTGAACAAGCTCAAGGCAGGCCTCAAGCCCGACCTCATCATCACGGACATCAACATGCCCAAGATGGATGGCATCTTGCTCATCAAGGAGGCGCGCAAACTGCTGCGCTTCACCCCCATCCTGGCGTTGACCACCGAAAGCCAGCAGGTCAAACGCGAAGAGGCCAAAAAGCTGGGCGCGACCGGCTGGCTGGTCAAGCCGGTGACCGGCAGCGAACTGGTCAAGGTGGTCAACCAGGTGGTGCCCAAGGGCTGAACGCCAGGCTGTGAGCGACCGCCAGACACGGGCAGGATGAACAACATGGAAGACGTCAACTCCCCCATTCCATTGCCACCACCACCCCCACAGGTGCTGAGTGCCGAGGAGGCAGATGCCTACCGGCGCCACCGGCGCCTCGTGAAATGGCTCAGCCGTCTGATCGTCTGCGGAGCCTTCGGCCTGGTGCTGGCAGGGGTGCACTTCTTCAGCCCCACCGACACCGACCTGAGGATGTCGGGGCTGGCCATGCTGGGCCTGGTCATCGGCTTGTTCACGGCGGATTTCCGCGTCGTGCGCCGCAAGGAAGTCAAGGAGCTCAACGAGGTCGTGAGCAACGACCTGGCCCGTCTGGAGCAATGCTTTGCCATCCTGCAAAAGCAGGTCACCGTCACCATCCGCACCTCGGAGACGGCCGTGCTGGAGATGGTGGACCGGCTCAACCGGGTGCACCAGCGCAGCGCCGAGTTGCAGCGGCAGATCGAAGACGCCGTGGGCCGTTCACGCGTGCTGTCGCAAGACTCCATGCACGAGGCCGACCGCAACGGCCAGACCGTTGAGACCTTGGCCGCCCACCAGAAGGCCTTCGTGGAAGCCCGTCGGCAGAACCAGGACCGCATCCGCGCCGTGGTCGACCAGGTGCGCCACCTCACGCCCCTGGCCGCCTTGATCGCCGACATTTCTCGCCAGACCAACCTCTTGTCGATCAACGCCTCCATCGAAGCGGCCCGGGCGGGCGCCGAGGGCGCGGGCTTCAAGGTGGTGGCCGCCGAAGTGCGTCGCCTGTCGGCGCAAACCTCTCAAGCCGCCCAGCAGATCAGCGACGGCATCCACGCCGTGGCGGCCGCCATCGACGGCGAATTGAACGCCTCTTCGGCGCTGGATTCGGAAGGCGCGGCCGGCCAGCTCAGCGAACTGGCCACCCACATCACCCACATCAGCCAAAGCCTCAACGAGGTGGTGCCTTACCTGGTGAACCTGTCGCACTCGATGGACGAAGGCATGCAGACCATGACCATCGACATCATCGACGCCATGGGGCACATGCAGTTCCAGGACATCAACCGCCAGCTGTTGGAACAGGTGGAATCGGCCCTGGGCAGCCTGTCGGACCACAGCGCCGCGCTGTACGCCCTGGTGGGTGGCAACGCGCCGCCGCCGCCGCGCGCGCTCGAAGAGTTGATGTCGCGCTGGGCCGAAGGCTACGTCATGCACGAACAACGCGTGGCCCACGCCGAAGTGGTGGGCGCCGAAATCGACCTGGGTGGCGCCAACCGCAACACGCAGCTGTTCGACGGCACCGCCAAGCGAGACGAAGCAGAAGCCGAGCTGGAGCTGGCCACGCCCCAAGGCCCACGCATCGAGTTGTTCTGAGGCCTGAGGCGCTTCAGCCTTGCTCGTTCGAAGGCATTGCGGCCGCCGATTGCGCTTGACGCTTGGCCGCCGCGCCTTCGCTCAACCACAGGTGCAGCCCACGCCACGCGTAAATGATGTGGTCCACCACATGGGG
>JBEEJT010000281.1:0-5840 GCA_041169085.1 Pseudomonadota bacterium
CAGCGCCTGCACCACGTCCGGGCAGTTGTGGCAGGTCAGGCTCATCCAGGTGGTGAAGGCGAAATCACCGTCCAGGGCCTTGATCTGCTCGATCACCTCGGGCTCGACCTTGGGCGGGTGGCCGCCGGCCCACAGCAGCGCCAGCAGCAGCGAGGTGAACTCGTGGCCCATCGGCAGGGCGGCGAAGTGCACGCCCATGTCCTGGCCGGCACGGGTGATCTGGAACGAGGGCTTGCGCTCGAACCGGCCGTCGAAGCGGGCGGTGATCTTGGCCGGCGCGATGGCGGCGATCTCGGTGACCAGCTCGCGGATGTCGGCGGCACCGGCGGAGTCATCCAGGCTGGCGATCATTTCGATCGGCTGGGTGATGCGCTCGAAGTAGGCGGCGAGTTGCGCCTGGGTGTTGCTGTCCAGCATGGCGGTGTCCTTTCAGGGCGTTTTCGGGTGAGGTCGTTCCGACCCCGTCGAAAACCCCCGGCGACAGCGCCAGGGCCTTTCAGCGGGGCCTGATCGGGTGATCGGGCCGGGGAGACAGGGCGGGCCCGCGGCCCGCCCAGGTCATCTGCATCGCAGGGCGATCAGATCTTGCCGACGAGGTCGATCGACGGCGCCAGGGTCTTCGCGCCTTCCTTCCACTTGGCCGGGCAGACCTGGCCGGGGTTGGCGGCGGTGTACTGGGCGGCCTTCAGCTTGCGCAGGGTCTCGGCGACGTCACGGGCGATCTCGTTGGAGTGCACCTCGGCGGTCTTGATCACGCCCTCGGGGTTGATCACGAAGGTGCCGCGCAGGGCCAGGCCTTCTTCGGGGATGTGCACGCCGAAGGCGTTGGTCAGGGCGTGGGTGGGGTCACCGACCAGGGGGAACTTGGCCTTGCCGACGGCCGGCGAGGTTTCGTGCCACACCTTGTGCGAGAAGTGGGTGTCGGTGGTGACGATGTAGACCTCGGCGCCAGCGGCTTGGAAGGCGGCGTAGTTGTCGGCAGCGTCTTCGATCTCGGTCGGGCAGTTGAAGGTGAAGGCGGCCGGCATGAAGATCAGCACGGACCACTTGCCCTTCAGGCTCTCATCGGTCACGGTGATGAATTCGCCCTTGCCGCCACGGTTCACGAAGGCTTCGGTCTTGAACGGTTGGACTTTGGTGTTGATCAGAGACATGGCTTGCTTTCAGTTAGCGGTTGGTTGGACAACGGAGTGAATGGTAGACCGCGTTGCAGCATAAATCGAATTGATTGATCAAATGCGACCGATTGATGGGGGCTATGTGTGGCCCCCAAAGCAACAGCCCCCGGGCTGGAAGACCCGAGGGCTGGCGCATGTTGTCAATTTGTTGGGGCGGCGGGCGCCGCCGGGGCCTCACTTGGCGGCGCTCAGGTAGAAGCGGGTGGCGTTGACGGGGGTGTTGGCCAGGGCGTTGACCGAGAACGAGCCCACGCTGGGGGCCACCGTCTTGCCGGTGGCGGTCACGGTGAGCGACACGCTGTTGACGTTGCTCGGGACCTTGCAGACATACAGGCCCGTGGTGCCTTGGGCGCAAGTCACGGCGGCGTTGCTGGCCTTGAGCGTGGCCACGCCGGTGTAAGGCGTGCCGTTGGCGTTGAGCAGCCAGCCCGCAGCGGCGGTGTAGCCGTCGGTGCCGGTGCTGACCTTGGCCTTGTTGCCCAGCGCCGCCACGGTGGCCTTGGTTTGCAGCAAGGTGGCCACCACGTTTTCGGTGGCGCTGCCGCAGGCCACGCCGCTGGCGGTGCACTTGAGTTGCGGCGACGAGAACAGGGCCACGCGCGGCGAGATGTAGGACATCACGGTGCCGAACACGCCGTTGGTGCCCTTGCCGTAGCTGTAGCTGAACACACCGGGGTAAGACGAGTTGGCCTTGTCGTGGGCGTTGCCCAAGTTGTGGCCCAGTTCGTGGGCCAGGGTCAGCGACTCGCAGTAATAGTTGCCGGACTGGCCATCGTTGAGGGCCGCGTACATCAGCGTGCCGGCTTGGGCCTTGTAGGCGGCCAGGCCTTGGGCGCTCGACGCGGGCACGTAGGCCAGGCCGCAGGTGTTGGTCTTGGAGGTGACCGTGTTGAACGGGGCGAAGAACACCGTCATGGCCGCGCCGCTGCCCGACTTGAGCGCCGGCACGCCGTTGAAGCTGCCGCTGCCTGCGCGCAGGGCCGGCAACACCACTTGGGGCGTGGTGTCGGCCTGGCGCACCAGGCCCCAGCCGGTGATCTTGAAGGCGATGCCCGTGCCGCTGTTGGCGTAAGCGGCGTTGGCCACCTGCACCAGGTTGGACAGGCGCAGGCGGGCCAAGGCTTCCGTGCCCCATTGGCTCACATAGGTCTGGCTGTACGTCATCAGCAGCGTGATGGTGGTGTCCACGGTGCCGGCAGCCAGGGGCGTGGGCACCGAAGCGACGGTGGCGGCGCTGGCGGTGGCGCCTGCGGCCGAGCTCGGCTCGTTGTGGGTGGCGGCGGCCACGTGGTCGTCGCCGCGCGGGGGCTGCCAGCCGACGCCCTGGGGGTCGATCAGTTGGGTCTGGCCATGGCGGGTGACGATCTGGTATTCACGGCCCTGGCTGTAGACCACGCCAAACACGCCTTCGGTGCCGATGCTCAACACCGTGGGGGCGCCGGTGCCGTCCATGCGGCTGACGCCCTGCAATTGCAGCACGCCGTCTTCGTCCAGTTCGTGGCGGGTCACCACCACCACCTCGGTCTGGCCATTGGGCAGCGGCAAGGCCACTTCGCTGCCCGTCTCAGCTTGGGCGAGCGGGGTCAGGCCGCCTTGCACGGCGTGCACGCCACGCTGGGCGGTGTCGGCCAGGCGCCAGCCCTGGGTGCTGGGCAGGGCCAGGGTGGCGGTGCGCAGCGCCTGGGCGCTGGTGGGTTGCTGGAAGGCGTAAACACGCTTGCCCAGACGCAGCCCGGCGACAAAGCCCGTGGCCGTCTGGCGGATGAACAGGCGGCCCTGCGCCTGGCCCGCCAGGCTGCCATGCCAGTACACCTCGCCTCGCAGGCCGGGCGTGCGGCCCTCGAACACCATGGTCTGGTCGCCGACCAGCGGGAAGCGAATCGTCAGGCGTTCGCCGGGCTGCAGGGTGGCCAGGCGGCGGGCGTCGAGCTGCACGGGGGTGCCGCGCAAGGCAGACAGTTCGGCGGCTTGGCTGCTGGCAGCCGGGGCGGCCCACAGCGCGGGTGCCGCGCACAGTCCCGACATGAGCACCAGGGACTGGACCACCGTTTGAACTGCCTTCTGCATCGCGAAACCTCTCTGATGGATCTGGGTTGCACCTGTGTGCAATGGCCAGAGAACGTATCCAAAGGTTACGTTTGTTCGCAGATTTGCCCTCGTGCAGATTTGGCGATGTGTCTGGCTGTAACAAGTTGGCCCCGGAAATGTGTGTCCGGTGGCCGCCTTTTGCGGACAAGGCCAGTGACAAACACCCCAGCCAGAGGCCTACAGGCCCGTGGGGCTTGGCCGATATAGGGCTTACCTGAATCGGCGACGTGGCCGGTTCCCCTGTCTGCCCACTTCAACCAAGAGGTCTCTCATGTCGCTTGTCACCCGTCGCCTGTTCCTGTCTGTCGCCCTGGCTGCTTCGGTGGTGGCCCCCCTGGCCCACGCCAACGAGTCTGTCGCCACCAAGGACGAGGCCGTGGCCATGGTCAAGAAGGCCATCGCCTACGCCAAGGCCAATGGCAAGGACAAGGCGATCACCGAGATCAACGCCAAGAACGCCATGTTCGTCGACCGCGACCTGTACATCTACGCCGCCGACGAGAAGGGCAACGTGCTGGCCCACGCCATCAACCCCAAGCTGGTGGGCCGTGACCTCAACCAGCTCAAGGACGCCGATGGCAAGCCCTTCGTCACCGAGATCATCAAGATCGGCGCCACGGGCAAGCCGGGCTGGGTGGAATACCGCTGGCCCAACCCGGTGACCAAGCAGATCGACGACAAGGTGACCTACGTCGAGAAGGCCGACGGTGTGATCTATTGCGCCGGCGTCTACAAGTGATCCACGTTTGAGCGGAGTCCGCGCTGCCGGCATTCGGGCGGGCGCGGACGCACCTTGGGAAGTCAAGCCGATGAACATGTTGACTCAAATGCGAGTGGCCCACAGGTTGGGCCTGGGCTTTGGCCTGGTGGCCACGATCTTGCTGGCCGTGTGTGCCCTGGGGGTGTTCAACGGCAAGCGTGCGCAAAACGTGATCGAGGCCGACTTGCTGACGGCGCAGCGGCTGCAGGCCGACGCCATGCGCATGTTCAGTGCGGTGCTGGAGCAAGACGTCTCCGTGCGCAACATCGGCCTGTTGACCGACCCCAACGAGATGCAGGGCCAGGCCAACGAGGCCCGCAAAGCGAACAAGGCGGTGGGCGCCATCATCGAGCAGCTGATGGCTGCGCCCCACCTCGACGCCAAGGACCGCGAGATCCTGGCGCACATCAAGGAACTCAACGACAAGAGCGCCCCGGTGACCGAAGAGGCCATCGGCATGGCCGTGGCCTTCCAGCCCGAAGACGCGGTCAAGGTCATCACCGGCAAGCTCGACGCCCTGTCGCACACGCGTCGCGATCAGGTGATCCTGTTTGCAGACCGCCAGCGCGAGCGTGCCGAACGCGCGGGCGCCGCCCTGATGAGCGGCGCGGGCAAGGCCGCCGTCATCACCCTCACGGTGGGGCTGGTGGGCCTGGCGATCGCGGTGGTGGCCGCGGTGGCGGTGTCGCGCTCGATCGCACGGCCGCTGGCCAAGGCGGTGCAGCTGGCCAACGCCGTGGCCAAGGGCGACCTCACGGTCGAGCTCAAGGCCCGCAGCCGAGACGAGATCGGCGAGCTGGTGGCGGCCATGGGCACCATGGCCGACAGCCTGCGCAACATGATCTCGACCATGCGCCAGTCGGCGGAAAACATCCACATGACGACGACCGAGATCGCCTCGGGCAACCAGGACTTGTCGTCGCGCACCGAACAACAAGCCGCTTCGCTGCAATCCACCGTGTCGACCGTGACGCAGATCACGGAGACGGTGCGCAGCAACGCTGAATCCGCCCGCCAGGCCAGCAGCCTGGCCGTGCAGGCGGCCTCGATCGCCGCCATGGGGGGCGACCGGGTGGGCGAGGTGGTCAAGACGATGGACGACATCTCCGACTCGTCGCGCAAGATCTCCGACATCGTGGGCGTGATCGATGGCATCGCCTTCCAGACCAACATCCTGGCGCTGAACGCGGCCGTGGAAGCCGCCCGTGCCGGTGAGCAGGGCCGTGGCTTCGCCGTGGTGGCGGGCGAGGTGCGCACCCTGGCGCAGCGCAGCGCCAACGCGGCCAAGGAAATCAAGAGCCTGATCCTGGCCAACGTGGACAAGGTGGAAGTGGGCTCACGCCTGGTGGGCGACGCCGGCGAGACCATGGCCGAGATCGTGACGTCGAGCAAGCGTGTGGCGGAAATCGTGGCCGAGATCACCCACGCCACCGACGAACAGGCCCGTGGGCTGGACCTGGTGCACGGCTCGATCGGCCACATCGACCAGGTGACCCAGCAAAACGCGGCCCTGGTGGAAGAGGCGGCGGCCGCCGCCGAAAGCCTGAAGGACCAGACGCGCAGCCTCAACGACGCGGTGGGCATTTTCAAGACGGGCGAAGCCGCCCTGTATTGACCCGGTTTTCCGGGTTTGTCAGGCAATTTCCTACACGCGGCCGCGCCGGGGGCCGACACGACGTGCAGCCACTCCCCTATCTAGAAAAACGGGGGGTGTTTGCACAATGACTCCATCGACAACGCAGTCGCGATGTCCCCCAGATGGAGCAGCACATGACCCCCGATCAGATCCTCAACGAGATCCGCGAAACCAATCT
>JBEEJT010000282.1:0-4710 GCA_041169085.1 Pseudomonadota bacterium
CGACATTGACGCCGCCCGCCAAGGCCGCCCCGGCCCCACCATTTATGGCGCGTTGACGGCCATCCTGCGCGCCCGCCAAGCCGCCGGCGCCGGCCCTGTCACCCTGCTGAACTGCGACAACCTGCGCCACAACGGCGACCGCTCGCGCTCGGGCCTGCTGCAGTTCATCGACCTGATCGGCGACAGCGCCCTGAAGGCTTGGGTGGAGGCGAACACCAGCAGCCCCAACGCCATGGTGGACCGCATCACCCCCCGCCCCACCCCGGCCGTGCGCGAGCGCGTGAAGGCCGCCACCGGCGTGGACGACCCGGCCGCGCTGATGGGCGAGAGCTTCATCCAGTGGGTGATCGAAGACCGCTTCATCGCGGGCCGCCCCGCCTGGGAGACCGTGGGCGTGGAGATGGTGCAGTCGGTGGACGCCTACGAAGAGGCCAAGATTCGCCTGCTGAATGCCACGCACAGCTGCATCGCCTGGGCGGGCACGCTGGTGGGCTACCTCTACATCCACGAAGGCACGCACGATGCGGTCATCCGCAAGATGGCCTTTGACTACGTGACCGACGACGTGATCCCGGTGCTGGACACGCCCGAGAAGCCCTGCCCCATCAACTTGGCGCAATACCGCGACGTGGTGCTGGACCGTTTTGGCAACCCGGCCATCCAGGACACCAACCAGCGCGTGGCGATGGACGGCTTCAGCAAGATCCCCGGCTTCATGGCGCCCACTTTCCGCGAACGCCTGGCGCGTGGCGAGTCCATCGACAGCGTGGCCATGCTGCCAGCACTGTTCCTGGCTTACCTGCAGCGCTGGCACGCCGGCCAGATCCCCTACACCTACCAGGACCAGGCCATGGCCCCGGCCGTGGCCCGCGCCATGTGCGACGCGGCCGACCCCGTGGCCGCCTTCTGCGCGGACGTCCCCCTGTGGGGCCCGTTGGCCCAAGACCCGCGCCTGGTCGACGCCATCCGCCGCGCCTTTGCCCGCGTGAAGGCCTTTGAAGCCAACCACCACCCTCAACGCCCATGAACCACACCCCAGCCCTGGCCCGTGTGGACGGCCTCCTCGCCAAGGACGAGAATCACCCCATCGGGGACTTGAAGCGCCGCGTGGGCCTGGCTGTGCTGCCAGGCGGCATGGGCGCCCCTGGAGACATCGTCGGCTCAGCCGTCTTCCTGGCCAGCGATGAAACGCAGTACCCCACCGCCCAGACGTTGAAAGTGGATGGTGGCAGTGTGATGAGTTGAACATGTCCGCCCGCGACCACGGCACCCCTCGCCTCTTGCCCCGCCAGCGCCAACCGGAGCTGGAACACGACTACGCCCGCAGCCCGGCCCTGGGTTACGAGGCGTCCGAGGACGTGGGCTTCATCCGCTGCCTGTCGCATGGCTTCCCGACCCCGCTGGCGCGCTGGCACCACCACGACGAATACGAGTTGCACCTCATCCTGGGCAGCGCAGGCAAGGCCTTTGTGGGCGACTGGATCGGGCCCTTCCAGTCGGGCCACCTGGTGCTGGTGGGCCCACGCCTGCCACACAATTGGGTGTCGACCGACGTGCCGCAGGAAGGCATCGAAGAGCGAGACCTGGTGATCCAGTTCCCCCACGGCCCGCTGGCCCAGGCGGCTGGCGTCATCCCGGAGTTGAGCGAAGTCCTGCCCCTGTTGGAGCGGGCCCGGCACGGCATCGAGTTCTTCGGGCTGGGCGACCGGGCGGAACAACACTGGCGCGCCGTCAAGACCACCCGTGGCATGGCCCGCTTCGCCGCCTTCATGGCTTACCTCACCGACCTGGCCCGCTGGACGGATTACCGGCTGCTGTCAAGCGTGCAGATGCAAAGCGTCGACGACGATGACCAGAACGCCCAGATCAACCTGATCGTCAACCGCATCACCGAGAACGTGGCCCTGCCCTTCGCGGCGTCCGAGTTGGCGGCGGAGTTGGGCATGAGTGAAAGCCGCTTCTCGCGTTTCTTCCGCAAGGCCACGGGCAACACCTTCACCGACTTTGTCAACCGCGTGCGCGTGAACCGGGCCTGCCAGCTCTTGATGGACACCGACCGCCTGGTCACCCACATCTGCTACGAAGTGGGCTTCAACAACGTGGCCAACTTCAACCGGCGCTTCCTGGAGATCAAGGGCATGACGCCCACCGAGTTCCGCAAGCAGTCGGACAACCGCTTCGGTGTGCCCGCTGCGCTGCGCCGACCCTGAACCCCAGCACCCCACATCGCCATGTTCCTCGGCATCGACCTCGGCACCTCGGAAGTCAAGCTCCTGTTGCTTGACGAGCGCCACCACATCGTGGCCACCACTGGCGTGGCCTTGACGGTGCAACGACCTCAGCCTTTGTGGAGCGAACAGCAGCCCGAACAATGGTGGGCGGCCACCGACCAGGCGATGCGTCAACTGCGCGCCGATCACCCCGACGCCATGGCTCGGGTGCAGGCCATCGGCTTGTCGGGCCAGATGCACGGTGCGGTGCTGCTCGACGGCCGCCAGCTGGTGCTGCGCCCGGCCATCTTGTGGAACGACGGGCGCAGCGGGGCCGAGTGTGCCGAGATGGAGGCGCAATGCCCCCGCCTGCACGCCATCGCCGGCAACCTGGCGATGCCCGGGTTCACCGCGCCCAAGCTGCGCTGGGTGGCCCGCCACGAACCTGAGGTGTTTCGCCAGACCCGCCTGGTCCTGCTGCCCAAAGATTGGCTGCGCCTGCAGTTGACGGGCGATGCCGTCAGCGACATGTCCGATGCCTCGGGCACCCTGTGGCTGGATGTGGCCCAACGCCGGTGGTCGACCGAGCTGTTGGCGCTGAACGATTTGAACGAATCCCACATGCCTCGCCTGGTGGAAGGCAGCGCGCCCGCCGGCACCCTCAAGGCCGAACTGGCCAGCCGCTGGGGCTTGCCCGCTGGCGTGGTGGTGGCCGGTGGTGGCGGGGACAACGCCGCCAGCGCCGTGGGCATGGGCACGGTGCGCCCCAACCAGGGCTTTGTGTCGCTGGGCACCTCGGGCGTCATCTTCCTGACCAACGACCGATTTCGCCCCAACCCGGCCAGCGCGGTGCACGCCTTCTGCCACGCCCTGCCGCACACCTGGCACCAGATGAGTGTCATGCTCAGCGCGGCCAGCGCCATCCGTTGGGTGCGCGAGCTGATGAACCTGCCCAGCGAGGCCGAGTTGATGGCCCGCATCGCCACGCTCACGCCATCGCAGCGGGCCACGGCCCCGCTGTTCCTGCCCTATTTGTCAGGCGAGCGCACCCCCCACAACAACCCCCATGCCCAGGGCGTGCTGTTCGGCCTGAACGCCGGCCACGACGCCGCGGCGGTGGGCTACGCCGTCATGGAAGGCGTGAGTTTCGGCTTGCGCGACGGCTGGGACGCGCTGGACGCCCCCGTGGGCAGCGTGGCCGCCCTGTCGCTGGTGGGCGGCGGCGCTCGCAGCGCCTTGTGGGCCCAGCAGCTGGCGTCGCTGTTGGACATGCCCATGCACACCCATGCCGGCAGCGAAGCTGGCGGCGCCTTGGGCGCAGCCCGGCTGGCCTGGCTGGCCACTGGCGCCACCGTGAACGAGGTGTGCGTGAGCCCGCCCGTGGCCCAGGTGTTCAGCCCTCAAGGTGACGAGCAAGACGAAATGGCCCCGCGCCGTGAACGTTGGCAGCAGCTCTACCCCTTGTTGGACGAGGCCTGCTGGCAAGCTTCGGCCTGACTCACCTCACCGGTTGGCCACGTTCAGTGTGTAGTTGCCCACACTGCCTGCGTTGCGCACCACGCGCAAGTAAACGGTGGTCGTGGTGCTGGCCGTGTTGCTCACGGTCACCACGTCGTTGAGCCCGGCGTCGTTGACGCTGGCCGACACCTGGCGACCATAGGCGTCATAGGCATACAAGTCGAAATTGGAGGCCGCGTCTGCGGTCAAGGTGGCCACCACCTTGGACTTGGCCACCACGCTGACTTTGAAGTAATCGCCATCGGTGTTGCTGGCGATGCTGCCATTCACCAAGGTCGGGGTGGTGGCGACGGTCTGCGCCGCGCCCATGGTGTTGTTGGGTTCGACTTCGTTCAACGCCTCGCCCGTCCAGGCTGCGTCGAGGGCCATCAACACCGCATCCAGCGTGTTGAGGGCTCCCGCGCCGCAGCCATCGCACGCCCCGAAGTAGCCAGACGAGCTGTCTTGCAAGATCTTTTGGACCTGGTCGGGCATCAGGTTTTTGTTGGCGGTCAACATCAGCGCGACGGTGGCGCTGACATGGGGCGCGGCCATCGAGGTGCCGTAATAGGCGCCATACGTGTGTGTGCCGGGCACCGAGCTGCCGCTGTTGAGCGTCGACCAAATGCCCTCGTTCCAGTCGCCACCCGGCGCAGCCAGGGTGACGTTGGTGCCGAAGTTGGCGTAGATCGGTCGATCCCCCTGCCTGTTCGTGGCGGTCACCGTGACCACACCGGCACAGTTGCCAGGCATGGAGGCGGTGGCGTCTCCACCGTCGTTGCCGGCCGCTGCCACGACCACCGCACCCAGCGCCCGTGCCTTGTTGATGGCGTTCTGAACCACGGCGGGGCATGCCGCCGCACCACCCAGGGACATGTTGATCACGCGAGCGGGCGTGGTGTTCGATGGCACGCCAAACACAGCACCACCCGCAGCCCAGTTGATCGCGTCGGCCATGTCCGAGCTGTAGCCGCCGCAGCTGCCCAACATCCGCACGGGCAGG
>JBEEJT010000283.1:0-2691 GCA_041169085.1 Pseudomonadota bacterium
TCAAGCCGCTCTTTTATGCACTGCTGGACGACGGCACTTTGCTGTTTGGCAGCGAGCTGAAGTCCTTGATGGCCCACCCGGGCCTGAGGCGTGACATCGAGCCCCTGGCGGTGGAAGAGTACTTCGCCCTGGGCTATGTGGCGGAGCCGCGCACCATCTTCCGCCAGGCACGCAAGCTTCCCCCGGCGCACACCTTGGCCATTCGCCGTGGCGAGCCGGTGGGTGAGCCGCGCGAGTATTGGGACGTCCGTTTCACGCTTGACAACACCATGAGCCTGGACGACGCCTGTGCCGAACTCAACCGGCGCTTGGAAGAGAGCGTCAAGCTGCGCATGATTGCGGAAGTGCCGCTGGGGGCCTTCCTGTCTGGGGGTGTGGATTCCAGCGCGGTGGTGCAGGCCATGGCGGGCCTGTCCAGGGAACCGGTCAACACCTGCTCCATCGCCTTTGACGACCCGCAGTACAACGAGAGCCAGTTCGCCCAGATGGTGGCCGACCGTTACCACACCAACCACCGTGTGGAAACCGTGGTGTCGGACGACTTTGACCTCATCGACACACTGGCCCACCTGTACGACGAGCCCTATGCGGACAGTTCGGCCATTCCCACCTACCGCGTCTGCCAGTTGGCACGCAAGCATGTGACCGTGGCCCTGTCGGGTGACGGTGGCGACGAAAGCCTGGGCGGCTACCGCCGCTACAAGCTGCACATGATGGAAGAGCGTATGCGCGCCAGCTTGCCCGAGGGCGTGCGCAAGCCGGTGTTCGGCCTGCTGGGGCGCTTGTACCCCAAGGCCGACTGGGCGCCGCGAGTCTTCCGTGCCAAGACCACGTTTGAAGGCATGGCACGGAACTCGGTGGAAGGCTACTTCCACAGCATGTCGCTCATACGCGAGCCCTTGCGCAGCCGCCTGTACAGCCCGCAACTGAAGTCGCAGCTGGGCGGCTACAGCGCGCGGGACGTGTTCGACCGCCACGCCCGCCGCGCCAATACCGACGACCCGCTGGCGCTGATCCAGTACATCGACATGCACACCTACCTGGTGGGCGATATCAACACCAAGGTGGACCGTGCGTCCATGGCCCATTCGCTGGAAGTGCGTGAGCCCCTGATGGACCATGAGCTGGTCCAGTGGCTGGCCACGCTGCCGTCGGGCCTGAAGCTCAAGGGTGCCGAAGGCAAGTACGTCTTCAAGAAGGCCATGGAGCCGCGCCTGCCCAACGACGTGCTGTACCGGCCGAAGATGGGCTTCGCCGTACCCTTGGCCAAGTGGTTTCGCGGGCCATTGAGGCAGCGGGTGCGGGACTCGCTGCTGCGCGGCCCCATGGCTGCCAGCGGCATGTTCAATGTGGCCGTTATGCAGCAGCTGCTCTCCGAGCACGAAAGCGGCCAACGTGACCACAGCACGCCGTTGTGGTCGCTGCTGATGTACGACGCCTTCCTGGCACGCCAGACAGGCACGGCGCCCGCTCGACCCCGCGGCGAAGTGAGCCTGGCGGCATGAGCCTGTTGCGGCGCAATCGAATCCCTGACACCCAGAAAGTCCTTCGGTGAAGATCTCTGTTTTCGGCCTTGGCTACGTGGGCGCCGTGTCCTGTGGGTGCTTGCCTGAACTGGGCCACCACGTCGTTGGCGTTGATACCAATCCGCTGAAGGTCCAGATGATCAATGACGGGCAGTCGCCCGTGGTTGAAGAAGGCATCAACGAACTCATAGGTGCGGCGGTCCAGGCTGGCCACCTGCGTGCCACGCTGGACCTGGAAGACGCGGTGCTGAACACGGACGTGTCGCTCATCTCCGTAGCCACGCCATCCAACCCCAACTACACGCCCAACCTCTCGGCTGTGGAAGGCGTGGTGCGCAGCATTGGCCAGGCCTTGCGCAAGAAGAGCAGCGCACACACGCTGGTGCTGCGCAGCACCGTGCCACCGGGTACGACCGAAGAACGCATCCTGCCCATCCTGTTGGAAAGCTCTGGCCGCAAGCTGGGCGAGGGCGTGTCCCTGGTCTTCAACCCGGAGTTCCTGCGCGAAGGCTCGTCCGTCAAGGACTTCCACAAACCGCCGCAGACCGTGGTTGGCAGCTTTGACGAAGCTGGCTATGTGGCCATGGAGCAGATGTACGCCGGCTTATCGGGCGCTTTTGTGCGCACCAGCCCGCAGGTGGCCGAGTCGGTGAAGTACCTGTGCAACGTGTTCCATGCGCTGAAGATCGTCTTCGCCAACGAAGCAGGTTCGGTGTTGAAGACCTACGGGCTGGACTCGCGCGAAGTCCTGAAGATCTTCTGCCAAGACACGCAGCTCAACATCTCCGCCGCCTATATGCGGCCGGGTTTTGCTTTCGGTGGCTCCTGCCTGCCCAAGGAGGTGAAAGGCTTCATCACCATGGCGCGCGAGCGTGACGTGCACATCCCTGCCTTGGGCGCGCTGCTGGACAGCAACGAGATGCACATCAAGCGGGCGTACGACCAGATCGCGCGTGATGGCCGCAAGCGTGTGGCCTTGTTCGGCCTGGCCTTCAAGCCCGGCACGGACGACATGCGTGACTCCCCCCTGGTGGCCCTGGCCGAGCGGCTGCTGGGCAAGGGCTTCGAGCTGCAGATCTACGACAGTTTCGTCAAGATCAGCCGGCTGCTGGGTAAGAACAAGGACTTCATCGAGCGCGAGATCCCGCACCTGGACAAGTTGCTG
>JBEEJT010000284.1:0-2706 GCA_041169085.1 Pseudomonadota bacterium
CCAGTTGATGAAGTCCTGCACGATCAGGAAGTAGCCCGGGAAGCCCATCTTCAAGATGGTGTTGATCTCGAAGTCCAGGCGCTCGACGTAGTTCGGGCGCTGGGCATCCCGCTCGGCGACATCGGGGAAGAGGTGTTCCAGCCGCTCTTCCAGGCCCTGGTGGGACAGCTCTCGGAAGAACGCGTCCATGGGCTGCGGGTTGCCGTCCGGCATGATCGGCGTGGGGAAGTCGGGCAGCTGCGGCTTGCCCAACACCAGCGTCAGCGAACAGCGCCTGGCAATGGCTTCGGTGTTGGCGATGGCCGACGGGATGTCGGCGAACAAGGCCGCCATCTCGGCCGACGTTTTGAAGTGCTGGTCTTTGGTGAAGCGCTTGATGCGCTTGGGGTTGCCCAGGGTTTCGCCTTCAGCGATGCAAACCCGTGCCTCGTGGGCCTCGAAATCGCCCGGCGTGAGGAACTGGATGGGGTGGGTGGCCACCACCGGCAGTTGCAGTTGCGCCGCGATCGGCAACACGCCACGGATGTGGGGCTCGTTGGTGGCGTGGCCAGCGCGTTGGATCTCCAGGTAGAAGCGCCCCGGGAAGGTCTCGGCCAACTTGCGCGCCCAGGCTTCGGCCTTGGCCGCGTCACCCATCAGCAAGGCCTGGCCGACGGGGCCCATGTCGGCGCCTGAGAGGCAAATCAGGCCGGTGTTGTTCGCCGCCATCGAATCCCAGGCCACCCAGGCGTGGCTGCGCTGGCCGGGTGCCGTCCAGGCTTCTCCCAACAGCTCGCACAGCCGCAGGTAACCCTGGCGGTTCTGGATGATGAGCAACAGACGGGTCGGGGCCTTGCCGGCCTCCTCGGGCTCCAGCCACACATCGGCACCGATGATGGGCTGAACACCTTTTTTGCGCGCAGATGAATACAGTTTGACCGCACCAAACAGGTTGGACAGGTCAGAAATGCCCACAGCGGGCTGCTTGTCCTTGGCGGCGAGTTGGACCAGGTCGTCGATGCGGGTGGTGCCGTCAACGACCGAATATTCGGTGTGAGCACGGAGGTGGATGAAAGCCATCCGCGCATTTTAGGCAGCCCACCCAGCCGGAGGCCCCTCAATGGCCGGCCGTGATGCCTTGAAAGACCTGAGACTGGCGGGCCGTGCCGGAAGAATCATCCAGGCGCACTGTGCAGTTCGCCGAAGCGCCGTTGGCGGTGGTCGAGATCGACTGGCTCACGATGTAGATCGACGTGCCCGGCTGCGACGCCGCAGGCAGCCCCCCTTCCAGCAGGCCGCCCACGTCAGTGCAGTTGCTGACGGCGATGCACTTGACCCCGTCGGCCACGTTGGCCGTGATCTGGCAGCGCGCCAGGTTCATGGCCGCCGCCGAAGACAGGCTGCTGCTCAGGCGCTGCATGGCGGCCAGCTCGCTGTCGGAGCGCAAATCCAGGAAGCGGGGCAAGGCCGCCGCGCTCAGGATGCCCAGCAGCACGATGACCACCACCAGCTCGATCATGGTGAAACCGCGGCCCCGACGGGGGGAAGCGCGCTTGCAAGCGGGGGCGAATCGGATGGGGTGGGGCGTCATGGGCAGCGGTCTGGCGCGCGAGGCCCCGGCCCCATCGGACCGACTCCTCCGCATACATGGTTGTCGGCAGGAAACACCCACACTGTGCTCAGCCCGCCAGCCCGGAGCCAAGCAGCGTGCACAGTTCACAGAACACGCCAACTCTTCCCTGAGTCTGGCCCACCGCGGGCAAGCCCGCTGCGTGGAATCGGTCACGGTCGCTAGAGTGCGCGCAACCCTGGTCTTCACACGCACACCCCATGAAAACGCCTCGCCTCACCTTCCCTGCCCGCCTGGCTTGCAGCCTGGCCCTGATCGCCAACCTGGCCGCCCTCAGCCCCGCCCAGGCCGATGGCTTCGAGCGCGGCCCGGCCCCCACGCGTGCATCGCTGGAAGCCAATGGCCCATTTGCCGTCACCTCGTTCACCATCAGCCGCGCCGACGGCAAGGCCTACAACCACGGCGGCGCGACCGTGTATTACCCGCAAGACGGCAGCGACACCTACGGCGTGGTGGCCCTGGCACCGGGCTTCATTGGCTCCCAGCCGGTTTACGTGCCCCTGGCCAAGCGGATCGCTTCGCATGGCTTCATCGTGCTCAACCTCGACACCATCACCATCTTTGACCAGCCCGCCGCACGCGCCAAGGCCCTGGCCGGCGCGCTCAAGCAGATCAGCGACCAGGTGATGACGGGCAAATCGGCTTTCACCGCCAAGGTGGACATCAGCCGCCGCGCGGTGGTGGGCCACTCCATGGGCGGCGGCGGCACCCTGATCGCCGCAGCCGCCGACCCGACGCTCAAGGCCGCCGTGCCCATCACGCCGTGGAACCTGAGCCGCGACTTCTCCAAGGACCAGGTGCCGACCATGGTGCTGTCGTGCGAGAAGGACTTCATCGCCGCCAACAACCAGCACAGCTACCCCTTCTACGCCAGCCTGAGCACCAGCTTGCCGCGCGCCCAGGTGGAAGTGGGCGCCGCCGACCACATGTGCCCCACCACGCTGGCCAAGGGCGCCTACCAGACCTCGGTGGCCAAGGCCGTGGTGGCCTGGCTCAAGCGCTTCGTGGACGAAGACACCCGCTACGACGCACTGGTCAAGGGCGACATCAACAACGGCGACTTCCTGAAGTACACCGCCACGGGCTTCTGAGGCCGC
>JBEEJT010000285.1:0-2507 GCA_041169085.1 Pseudomonadota bacterium
CGAGCTCATCGAGGCCAAGGTGGGTTCACGCTTCACGCCGGACCAGGTCACTTGCTACTTCGGGAGCATGGGCGGCTACGGTGCGCTCAAGGTGGCCGCACGGTTTGGCTTCCGCGCCGTGGCCTTCAACCCGCAAATCGACCTCGACCTGTGGGCCGCCTACCGACCTGGTCAGCGCGACCAGATCCTGGGCGCCGAAGGCCGCGTGAACCTGCAAGACGTGCCGCCCAAGGTGTGGGCCCATGCGCCGCTTTACCTGATGGTGGGCAGCCACACGGCCGACCGCGCCGCGCTCGACCTCTTGTTGCGCACGCTCTCGCAGGTGCCGGACGGCAACTTCATCGTCGAGAAGTTCGACGACTCGGCCCACGCCGGCCTCATCCACCGCGCCAGCGGCGGCCAGGTGTTGCGCGCCCTCAGGGCGGCGGAGTCCAGGCTGGGGGCCTTGGTGGCCATGGCCGACACCGCAGCCCCCGGCTGGACGGCCATCCCGGCGGCGGTGCAGCCCGCCCTGTGGGCCGAACTGTCGACCCAGTGCGAATTCAAGATCGAGGTGCGCGTGCGCCACGGCCAGATGTGGGTGGCCGAATCTCAGCGCTGCGGCACCCGCATGGCCGCCTGATCAGAACACCTTGCGCTGCGTGAGCCGCTCGTGTTCGCGCACCGCAAAGCGATCGGTCATGCCGGCGATGTAGTCGGCCACCGCTCGGTGCAAGTCGGGTCGGCTGGCGTGTTCGGCCGGCATGGCTTGCGGCTCGGCCACGTAAGCGGCGAACAGCTCGCTGATCACCTGGCGGCCCTTGGCGGTCATCTCGTTGACCTGAGGGTGCCGGTACAGCTCGCGGAACAAGAAGCGCTTGAGCTCCGTGCTGGCGGCGCGCATCTCGGCGCTGAAGCGCAGCAAGGGCGGGCACAGCCGTGCGGCCTCGGCATCGGCGGGTTGGTGCTCGGCCAGGTGGGCGCGGGTCGCGTCGATCACGTCGTAGACCTGCTGCGACAGCATGCGGCGGATGGTGTCGAACAACAGCCGGCGCCCCTTGACTTCAGGGAACTCACGCAGGGTCTCGTCGCGAAAGCGCACGAACAGTGGCACAGCCTCCAACTGGTCCATGGTGATCAGGCCTGAGCGCACGCCATCGTCGATGTCGTGGGCGTTGTAGGCGATCTCGTCGGCCAGGTTGCACAACTGGGCTTCCAGGCTCGGCTGGGTGCCCGCCAGGAAGCGCTGGCCCACGCCGCCGGGCTCGCGCGCCTCCAGCATTTCGGCGTGGCGCTTCGAACAATGCTTGAGGATGCCTTCGCGGGTCTCGAAACTCAGGTTCAGCCCGTTGTAAGCCGGGTAGCGCTCTTCCAGCTCGTCGACCACACGCAGCGACTGCATGTTGTGTTCGAAGCCGTCTTGGCCCTGCATGCACTGGTTGAGCGCGTCCTGGCCTGCGTGGCCAAAGGGCGTGTGGCCCAAGTCGTGGGCCAGCGCAATCGCTTCCACCAGGTCTTCGTTGAGCCCCAGCGAGCGAGCGATCGAGCGGCCCAGTTGCGCCACTTCGAGCGAATGGGTGAGCCGCGTGCGAAACAGGTCGCCCTCGTGGTTGAGGAAGACCTGGGTCTTGTAGACCAGGCGACGAAACGCCGTGCAGTGCACGATGCGGTCGCGGTCGCGCTGGAAATCGCTGCGCGTGGGCGCGGGGTGTTCCGGGTGGCGGCGGCCCCGGCTTCGCTCGGGGTGGCTGGCGTAAGGGGCAAGCGTCATGAGCGAAGGGGGCGTTGCAAAGACCGATCAGGCGGTGTGTGCGGCGATCACGTCTCGCACCATGGTCTCCGGGGCGCCCTGCATGCGGGCTGAGCCCACCGGCCCCACCACCACGAAGCGGATCTCGCCGCCCTCGGCCTTCTTGTCGACCTGCATCAATTCCAGGTAGCGCTCGGCGCCCAGCTTCGGGCCCTTGACAGGCAAGCCCGTGCGAGCCACCAGGGCCTGGATGCGTTCGCATTGGGCCTGGTCGATCAGGCCCAGTCGCGCCGACAGGTCGGCAGCCATGACCATGCCGCAGCCGACGGCTTCGCCGTGCAGCCACTCCCCATAGCCCAGACCTGCCTCGATGGCGTGGCCGAAGGTGTGGCCGAAGTTCAGGATGGCGCGCAGACCGGCTTCCTTTTCGTCTTGACCGACCACCCAGGCCTTGATCTCGCACGAACGCTTCACGGCTTGCACCAGGGCAGCGCGGTCGCGGGCCAGCAGGGCGTCCAAGTGGGTTTCGATCCAGCTCAGGAAGGCTTCGTCGGCGATCGGGCCGTATTTGATGACTTCGGCCAGGCCGGCCAGCAATTCGCGCTGGGGCAGGGTGGCCAGGGTGTCGAGGTCACAGACCACGCGCTGGGGCTGATAAAACGCCCCGATCATGTTCTTGCCAGCCGGGTGGTTGATCGCCGTTTTGCCGCCCACGCTGGAATCGACCTGCGCCAGCAAGGTGGTGGGCACCTGCACAAAGGGCACGCCGCGCATGTAG
>JBEEJT010000286.1:0-5485 GCA_041169085.1 Pseudomonadota bacterium
AGCAACGCCAACTGGCGCAACTGGCTGGTGGGCGCCGTGGGGTAGGTCGTGAACACGTAGCTCGCGATCTTGCCGAAGTTGATGGCCGAGCCCGCCACGGCGTAGTTGGTGCAACCCGCGTTGGTGCTCCAGGTGGTGCCCCCGTCGCCGCTGGCGAAGAAGTTGCACAAGGTCTTGCCGAAGGCCCCGGCGATGCGCTCCGAGTAGACGCTGGGCGCCGCCCCGCTGGCCGAGCGCACGGTGAACTTGTAGCCGAAGGTGCCCGAGTCGGCCAGGCTGGCCCCGACCACTTTGACGGACGACACGCTGACCTTGGTGGCTTCGCTGTTGCCACCACCTCCTCCGCAGGCGCTCAGGCCGCAGGCCATGGCGATGGCCGCGATGTGGAATCGTTTCATGTGGGTCTCCTCAAGGCGCGGCACACAACCGCGCAGATGGCGAAGAGCGCGCAAATCTGCGAGCTTGAGGAGAGTCTAGGAACGGGCTTGCGCCTTGGTACAAGCGAAAGCGGCTGGATTGCCGCTTAATCACGCTTCCGGCCGGCGTTGTGTGTCCGCGGCCGGGGGGCCTCAGCCCTTGCGCACCTTGGGCACCCAGGCCCAGGTCATTTCGCATTCGATGGGCGACTGACCGGAATCGTCGGTGATGACCACGGGCACGGTGACGTCGCCCTTGTCTTGCGTGAACATCTGCTCGATTTGTTCAGGCCGCAGTTGTGCGACGGCCTTCATGTTGCCGCTGGCGCGCTTGAGGTAGTCCACCTTCAAGGTCTTGATGAGGGGCAGCTTGTCGTCGGGCAGGTTCATGCCCACGCAGAAGCCCGTCGCGGTTTCGGCCAGCAAGGCCATGGCGGCGGCGTGCACACCTTTGATGTGGTTCTGCACCGGCTTGCGGTTGCGGATGCTGACCACCACGCGCTGAGACGTGATCTCTTCGAAGCGCAAGCCCGCCGTGCCCACCAGCGGCACCACCGAGCCCAGCAACTTGCTGATCACCCACGGCTGCAAAGGCGCGGGCACCTTCTTCATGGTGGCCACGCGTTGGGCAAGCTGGTTGGGGCGGCGTTGGGTCATGGGGTCTCCGTCGGTGTTGGGGCGGGATGTTAGCCCAGGCGGGCCTGCTGCACCGCAGCGACCCGCCAGGCCGTGCAGCGATCACCATGCATCGACAAACGGGCGCTTGCGCCCAGAACGAGGCGCCACCGGGGGCATGGCCGCCAGGCCGCACACCAGCCAGCGGCGGGTGTCGGCGGGGTCGATCACGTCGTCGAGTTCCAGGTGAGCGGCCATGTTCAAGGCCTTGCCGCGCTCATAAGCCGCCGCCACCAGCTGGTCAAACATCTGTTGCCGCTGTTGTGGGTCTTCGATGGCTTGCAGCTGTTTGCCAAAGCCCAGCTTCACCGCGCCCTCAAAGCCCATGGGGCCGAACTCGCCCGTGGGCCACGAGATGGTGAAGTCCGGCGCCAGCAGGCTGCCGGCCGTCATGGCCTGTGCGCCCAGGCCATAGCCCTTGCGCAGGACGACCGTGAAATAAGGCACCGTGAGGCTGGCCGCAGCCAGGAACATGCGCGAGAAATGGCGCACGGTGGCGGTCTGTTCGGCGTCGGGCCCGACCATGAAGCCAGGGGTGTCGCACAAAGCCACGAGAGGGATGTCGTACGCGTCGCACAGCTGCATGAAACGCGCGGCCTTGTCGGCACCAGGCGCGTCGATCGCGCCGCCCAGGTGGCGAGGGTCGTTGGCGATCAGCCCCATAGGCCGGCCCTCGATCCGGGCCAAGGCCGTGACCATGCCCGGCGCGAAGTCGCGGCGCAACTCCAGCACGCTGTCGGTGTCGAACAAGGTGCCGATGACCTCGCGGATGTCGTAGACGCGGGTGCGCTTTTCGGGCACCACGTGGCGCAACAGGCGCTGGTCGGCGCATTGCCATTCGGCGCTGCGGCCCTGGAAGTAGCCCATGTAGCGCTGAGCCACGCGCACGGCGTCGGCCTCGTCTTCGACCACGATGTCGATCACGCCATTGGGCGCCTGCATGCTGACCGGGCCCACTTCTTCGGGGGCGAAGGTGCCCAGGCCACCGCCTTCGATCATGGCGGGGCCGGCCATGCCGATGGTGGTGTCGCGCGTGGCGATGATGACGTCGCAGCAACCGGCCAGCGAGGCGTTGCCCGCGAAGCAGCGGCCGTTGACGATGGCCACGGTGGGCGCCTGACCGCTCAGGCGCGCCAGGCCCAGGAAGGTCATGTTGTCGAGCAGGCTGACGCCGGGGTATTCGTCGTTCGGCCGGCCGCCACCGCCTTCGGCCCACAAGATCAGGGGCAACTGGCGCTGCAAGGCCAGGTGCAGCATGCGGTCGGTCTTCTTGTGGTTGATGATGCCTTGCGTGCCGGCGAACACGGTGTAGTCGTAAGCCAGCACCATGCAGCGCCCCGCCTGTTCGCCAAATTGCGCCGCGTTGACCGTGCCCAGGCCGGCCACCAGCCCATCGGCAGGGCTGCGGGTGATCAGGTCGGCTTCGGTGTGGCGGCGACGTTGCGACGCCAGCGCCAGGCCGCCGTATTCGATGAAGCTGTTGGCATCGAGGAAGGCGTCGACGTTCTCCCGGGCCGTGCGGTGGCCCTTGGCGTGGCGCTTGGCCACGGCTTCGGGGCGACGCGCGTCCAGCGTCACGTCGTGGCGTTCGATCACCTCGGCCAGGTCAGGGCGGATGTGTTCGGGCGCCGGGCGCTCGGCTTGCACCACGCCCAGGCCATCGGCTTCCGATGTGGGCTGGATGGCGATGAGCGCCTGGCCTTCTTGCACGATGGCGCCAGGCTCGACCAGCCAGGCCGCGATGCGCCCGCCTTGCGGCGCCACCAGCTCGAACTCCATCTTCATGGCTTCGATCAGGCCCACCCGCTGCCCTGCCGCCACCAACTCGCCCACCTGCGCGCTGAGCTGTCGCAAAGCGCCTGGCACATGGGCGCACAAGGGCACGGCGCCTTCGGGCAAGGCGGTCGCGTTGCCGCCCGCCTGTTCGGCCGTGGCGCCGGCGTGCCAGCTGTGGGTCAAGGGCTTGGGGCGCGGCTGGTGAGCGGCATCGACCAGCAAGGTGGACACGTGGCCCCCCAGCCAACGGGTGGTCACGCGGTAGGCCGCCAGGTCGTCGTGGGCCAGGATGGCCTGCAGGAAGGCCAAGTTGCTGTCCACGCCTTCCAGTCGGAACTCGGCCAGCGCCCGCCGCGCACGCGAACAGGCCTGCAGCCAGCCGTTCGGGTGGTGCACGATGACCTTGGCCAACAGCGTGTCAAAGCCAGGGTGAGGCTGCAGGCCCGCGTGGCCGCAGCCGTCCACCCGGATGCCCGGCCCCGCAGGCGGCTCGTAACCGCGCACGGTGCCACCGGCCGGCATCACGCGGCCATCGGGCGCCATGCGCTCGACGTTGACGCGCAACTGCACCGCGCAGCCCTTGGGCCGAGGGATGTCCGGCTGCGTGAGGCCCAGCGCCGCCAGCGTGTGGCCTTGCGACAGCTGCAATTGGGCTTGCACCAGGTCGAGCCCCGTGACCACTTCGGTGACCGTGTGCTCCACCTGCAGGCGGGGGTTGGCCTCCATGAAGTACCAGGCAGGCGTGCCCGGGGTGTCGAGGTCCAACAGGAACTCGAAGGTGCACAGGCCACGCAGTTGCACCGCCCGCGCCAAGCTGGTGGCGGCTTCGTGCAGGTGTTGGCGCAAGGCCGGGTCCAGGTCGGGCGCGGGGGCGAGTTCCACCAGCTTCTGGTGTTGCCGCTGCACCGTGCAGTCCCGCTCCCAGACGTGGCTGGCCGCCCCGGTGCCGTCGCCCAGCACCTGCACCTCCACGTGGCGGGCGCGTTGCACCAGTTGCTCCACGTACAAGTCGGCGCGCCCAAATGCCGCCAGCGCCTCGGCCTGGCAGCGCTCAAAGGCTTCGGGCAACTCGCTGGCCTGGGTGACGATCCGCATGCCGCGCCCCCCCCCACCTGCCAGCGCCTTGACCATCACCGCCGCCTGGGGCTGACGGGCTTGCAAGTCGACCAGGAAAGCCTGCGCCTGGGCCAGCGAAGTGGCCGTGTCCAGGCCGGCGGTGACGGGCACCCGGTGGGCGCGGGCCAAGGCCCGGGCCTGTGCCTTGTCGCCCAACTGGTCCAGCACTTCGGGCGCGGGGCCCACGAAGGTCAGCCCGGCGGCGGCGCAAGCGCGCGCGAAGTCGGCGTTCTCGCTGAGCAGCCCATAGCCCGGGTGCACGTGGGTGCAGCCTTCGGCCACGGCCGCCGCCACCACGTGGTCGATGTGCAGGAAGGCCGCCACGCCATGGCCTGGCAGCACATGGGCCGCGTCCATGTGGGCCGCATGGTGGGCCTGGGCGTCGTCTTGCGCCAGCAGGGCCACAGTGCGCCACCCCAGTTCGGCCGCCGCGCGGGCGATGCGGATGGCGATCTCGCCACGGTTGGCGATCAGCAGGACAGGCATGTCGGCAAAGGGCATGGGGCGGGCTTCAGGCTGATGAGGCGGTCAGGGTGCTTTGCGGAAGGGGAACAACTGCTGCTGGACGAAGCCGTCCGGCATGTAGTCGCCCACCACGCCGTAGCGTTCCGGGAAGGCCCGGTCCGTCTTCACCAGGGTGCCGAAGAGGCGGTCCAGGAAGGCGAAGTGCGCGGCGTAGTTCTTGTCCAGGGCCACGGCGTCGGACGAGTGGTGCCAGTGGTGGAAGTCCGGCGTCACCAGCACGTGGCGGATCGGCCCCCAGGGCAGGTGCACGTTGGCGTGGTTGAACACGGCCTGGAAGCCGACCACGATGATGTAGGCGTCCATCACCGACTTATCGAAGCCCAGCACGAACAAGGGCCCCAGCACGCACACGCGGGTGAAGATCAGCTCCAGCATGTGCATGCGTGAACCGGCAATCCAGTCCATGGTCTTGGCGCTGTGGTGCACGGCGTGGAAGCGCCACAGAAAGGGCAGCTCGTGGTAGGCCCGGTGGGTCCAGTACTGCATGAAGTCGGCCACCAGGATGCACAAGAGCAAGGCCGGCAGGAAGGGCAGGCTTTGCACCATGGACTGCAAGTCGCCCCGCACCATCCAGCCGAACACGCGGTAGATGAGGAAGTTCACCGTCAGCAGCACCAGGCCCACGATGAAGTGGTTGACCAGGAAGTGGGCCAGATCGGTTTGCCAGGCCTGCCTGAAGATGGCCTGGCCCTTGTAGAGCGGGAACATCTTCTCGATGGCCACGAAGATCAGCGTGGAGCCCAGCAGGTCGAGGATGAACCAGTCGAGCCCGATGTAGGGCGTGTGGTCGGGGAACTCGCCCACCGGCACCTTGGCGCCGCCCAACACTTCGGCAGCGATGATGAGCCCCAGCGCCACCAGGTTGAGCCTGCGCTGCCTGTTGAACACCACGTTGGCCAGGGCGATGGCGCCACCCAGCAACATCGACCAGAACAACAGGTTGCGCAACACGGGCACGGAATACTTCTGGCGCAACT
>JBEEJT010000287.1:0-16155 GCA_041169085.1 Pseudomonadota bacterium
GCGTAACGCGGCTGCCCGTTCGACTTGTACTCGCAGACAAGTTGGTGCGGCCGACCGTCCACGAGTAGCCGGGCGATCAAGTCCGGCGTCCAATCGTTGGGCACAGCTTCGGTGTCGAGGCCTTTCAGCTGAAGGATCGGAATCCTCTCAAGCAGTCCACGCAGTGCCTCAGCAGCCCGAATCTCTGCATCTTTCATAGGATTTTGGTCTTTCAGCGCGCGTTGAAAACAACATATTTTATGAAATTAGTCAGCCATGCTTCACCAGGAAGCATGGTTTCAGCATACGCTGAAATTGCCATATGCGCTGAAATTCCGTTTTGTGAGATCAGTCTACGAAGGTCTCGTGAGACTCGGAAGCTGTCGCTCGTTGCGCAACGGCTGAACGGCAGCAACCACCCTGAAGCCGCCACCCATCCCCCTCTCACCCCACCCAAGCCTGCCTGATCTCCCCCACCCCCTCGATCCCCATGCGCAGCGTGTCGCCCGGGCGCAGCCAGTGGCCGTTCTCCATCGCGGTGCCAAAGGGCAAGGTGCCGCTGGCGATCAGCTCGCCGGGCCACAGGGGCTCGTCGGTGGAGAGGTGGCTCAGGGTGCGCGCCCAGTCGTGCAGCATGTGGGCGGTGCTGGTGCGGGCCACCACCTGGCCGTTGATCTCCACCCAGGCCTGCAGCTGCTGGATGCGGGGCAGCACGTCGCGGGCGTCGACCAGCTCGTCGGACATCGCGCTGCAGAAGTGCTTGCACTTTTGCGGGCCCAGGCCGGTGGCCATCTCGGCGCGCTGCACGTCGCGGGCGCTCCAGTCGTTGACCACCACGAAGCCGCCGATGGCGTCCAGCGCTTCGTCGGGCGTGGCGTTGCGCAGGGGCTTGCACAGCACCGCGCCCAGCTCCAGCTCGTAGTCCAGCGCCTGGGTGTAGCGCGGCGGCTGGATGGGCGTGCCGCTGGGCACGAAGCTCAGGTGGTTGCCCAGGTAATACACCGGCTGCCGGTAAGCCAGCGGGTGCGGCTTGAAGGCCGGAAACGGCCGGCGCAGCAGGCGCTCGTAGGCGCTGGTGAACACGTGCGCCGCCGGCATGAAGCGCTTGGCATAGCCCCGCGACGACTGGATCCAGTGCTGCTCGTACAGGCTGCAATCCCGGAACGACAGCGGCTGAAACGGCAGGCTGCTGCCGGCCGCCATGGGCGCGGGCAACCAGGCGCGCGAGGCCGCTTCTTGTGCCGTGGCCACGCGCCACTGGCCGGGCGCGGCCACGTCTTCCACCAACCAGCCGGTCGGCGATGCTTCGCTCACAGGGACACGGCGCCAGCGCATGGGGTGCTCCAGGTTCAAGCGCGTTGGCGCTGGGGTTGAGGTCGGGCGGAAGCCTGGGGCTTGAGCTGGGTCAGCAGCCAGGCTTGCGACAGGTCCAGCCATTCGCGGTAGTGGCCCATGGCGCAATGGTCGTCGTTGGGGTAGAGCTTGAGGACAGCCCGGGGCACGGCTGCGGCCACCTCCACCGAATCCTGGGTGCTGAGCAAGGTGTCGCGGTCGCCATTGATCACCAGCAAGGGGATGCCGATGCGGGCGTAGTGCTGCCGCAGCGACAAGGCCATGAGCCGGTGCCCCAGGCCGGCCAGGGTGCGGGCCCCGGTGGTGCGGCGCAGGGCCTGCACGATGATGTCGGGGATGCCGATGGCGTTGCCGAGCTTGAACGAGTGGTGTGTGGGCGCGCCACACGCCACCGCACACCGCAGCTGCGGGCTGACCGCCGCCATGCGCACCGCCCAGTGCGCGCCAAAGCTGATGCCCACCAGGCCGATGCGTTGTGGGTCCACGCAGGGGTGGCGGGCCAGTTGCGAGATCACCGCGTGGTAAGTGGATTCGGAGGCGGGTGTCAGGGGCTGTGTGCAGGCATAGGTGCCTGGCATCTCCATGATGAACACGGCCATGCCGCTGTCGTGGTAGCGCAGCAGCGGGATGGCCAGCTCTTGCACCGTGCCTTCCAGCCCATTGGTGATGATGGCCAGCGGGTGCGGCCCGCCTGAGGCCGGCGTCACCAGGTAGCCGTCCACCGGGTCGCCGCCGGTGTCCACGCGGTGGCGCTCTATCTGCAGCCCCAGCAGCGGGCCCATGACCAGGCTCAGCTCGTGGAACAAGGCGCGCGAGCGGCGATAAGCCGCCATGCGCCCCGGCGTGTGGCCCGGGAAGGCGCTGACTTGAAGGTAGGTGATGGCCTTGATCATGCCCCGCACCGCCTGCAAGGCATGGATGCTGTCGCCATGGGTGCCAGGGCGCATCGCCAAGGCGGCATCGAGCTCCGCATCGGTCAGGGTGAGCCAATCGGCCACCCGGGGGCCCAGGGGCGCCAGGGCGTCGCCCAGGTCATCGCGCACCGTGGCCCAAGCCTGCGCGGTGGCCGGGTGCACGGGGTGGTCTGCGCCCTCGCCGCCCGGCGGCTGCGCCGCCAGCAAGGCAGCCAGGCTGGGCAAGTTCGCGCCGGCCGTTTGCAAGTGGGCTTCGGCCAGCGCGTCCCAGTGCTGGCACCAGGCTTCGTCTTTGAACGAGCGCACGGCTTGCATCTGCGCCGCAAAGCGCCGCGCGTCCAGCCCGCCCATCGAGGCGTAGCGCAAGTTGAAAAGCGCCGGCAAGAAATAGCCCGCACCCAGGCCGCGGGCGGCCAACTCGGTGGTGCGGGTGAGCATGCAGGCGGTGATGAAGCACCGCCGCAGGGTGTCACGCGTCGTGCTCATGCAAGGCTCATTCAGGTGTCATCCAGGGCTGGGGCGGGCTGCCAGTCAGGCGAACGCCACTATTGAACACACGTTCAACAAGGCGATTATGCGTACACTGTTGACAGCGTGTCAAACAACGAGATGGGGTGCCCGCCGATGAAGGCGCAGCCAACCGAAGCCGTGGGGCCGCGCCTGGAGCCCGATGCCCGGCGGGCGCATTTGCTGGCCGTGGGTGCGGCGGTGTTCGGCAGCCATGCCTACGACGCCGTGCAGATCGACGAGATAGCGCGGCAGGCCGGCGTCTCGCGCGGGCTGCTGTACCACTACTTCCCCAACAAGCGGGCCTTCTTCGCGGCCATCGTGCAGCAGGGCTATGACGAAATCCTGGCGGTGACGGCGCCCGACCCCGCCCTGCCTCCGGCGGCACAGTTGCACAGCGGGCTCATCGCCTACCTGGACTACGTGCGGCAGCACCCGCACATGTACCGGGCGATCTTCCGCAGTGCGGCCAGCCTGGAAGCGGCCGTGCAGCAGGTGGTCAACCGCAACCTGGACCGGCAAGCCGAGCGCATCCTGGCGGCCATGGCCGTGCCGCCTGCGCAGCGTTCGTTGGCGCGGCTGGCCGTGCGCGCATGGACGGCTTTTTTGATCCAGGCGGTGCTGGACTGGCTGGATCAGGGCGCCCTCGACTCCACCGACCAACGGGCCCAGTTGATCTCGGTGTGCGTGGGCGCCTTGAACGGCGCCACACAAGCGGCTTTGGCCACACGCAGCGGCAGCGCTTGAGCGCCACGGGGCCTGCGCCCCGCACCCCTCAAGCCTTCACAGGCTCCGGCAGGTCTGCGGCCAGCACGTCCGTCACGATTTGCGTCAGCGCGTTTTCCACCTGCTGCTGGAAGGCGCCGATCTCTTCGTAAGAAGTCTCGGCCATCTGCCAGGCCATGGGCATGAAGTACTTGCCGTTGGATTCCACCGTGCCGGAAAGCGGCGAGATGCTGGGCACCATCACGAACAGCTTGGTCAGGTGGATGGGCTGGCCCGGCACGTTCAAGATCGTGACGTTGCCACCGGTGGTCACGTGCACGGAAATCTTGGGGAACTTGTTGGCGCGCTTGAGCTTCCAGGCCAGGTAGCCGATCAACACGCGCCCCACCCAGGGCGACAACTCGTCGAGCAGGTAAGTCCAGCTCATCTCGCGGTTGGTGTAGCGCGCCAGCCCTTCCTTGAGGCTCGCGTCCACGTCTTTCAAGCGCTGCACCGCGTCCTTGTTGGCGCCCTGCTCGATGATGATGTAGGCGCCCACATGGTTGCCCATCAGCATGCCGTGCTTGGCTTCCTTCGGGTAGAAGCGGCGCAGGTCCACCGAGATGCGGATCACCGCCGCGGCCTTCGGGTCATGGGCCTGCGTGGCCAGCAAGGCGTGGGCGTGGGCCGCCACCATCAAGGTGTTGACCGACACGCCCGCCTTCTTGGCGGCCTTGCGCATCTCCGACGAACCCATCGTCACCTCGTGGTGGCGCACGCCCGTGGTGGTGTAGTGCGGCGACTCGCGGGTGGGCAACTGAACGATGTTGACCTCTTTGAGGCGCTTGGCTTCGGCCACCTTGTGGGCACGCGACTTCATGACCTGCGCCGGCCACTGCCACCACTTGGCAGGCTGGATGGCCTCGATCATGGACGGTGCTTCCACGGGGATCTGCTCCATGGGCATGCCGTTGAGGCTGCGCAAGATGTTGTGCACCAGGAAGGCGTGGGTCATGCCGTCGGCCACCAGGTGGTGGATGCCGATCAGCAGGCCGGGGCTGGTGGCGTGGGGCACCAGGCGGAACTTGAAGGCCGGGCCGTGTTCGAGCGGCATCGGGTCGTTGAGCGCCAGGCGCTGCCACGTCTCGAACTGCAAGGGGTCGTCCACGTCCACATGCTTGTCTTCGTAGCAGTTGGCCAGGGCGATCTGGTCCATGAGCGGACCGTCAGGCAAGATGCGCTGGAAGTAGCGCCACGGGCCAGGCTCGACCAGGCTGCGCAAGCGCGGGTAAGCCGTCAGCAAATCGCGCGCGGCCTTGCGCACCATCTCGATGGTGATCGGCTGCGAAATGCGCATGACCGTGACCACCATCATCGTGCCCGCGAAGCCGTCGACGGCCACGTAAGCATGTTCGGTGCGGTTGAGGGGGATCTTGTCGCCAGTGATGATGGAAGCCATGTGACGAATGCTGCCACACGCAGGGAACATCACGCGTACTGATTTCCCAGGGTGAAAGGTGCTTCCCCCCGGTCTGCGGGCGTGCGGATGACACAGATCTGCAAGGACAAGCCCGCAGCGGCCGGGAGAACCCCGGCTTTTACAATGGGCGGATGAGCACCCCGACTTCGACCGCCAACGTGGCGCTGCCGCCGCTGGCCAATGACCGCTTCCTGCGCGCTTGCCTGCGCCTGCCCACCGACGCCACGCCCCTGTGGCTGATGCGCCAGGCCGGCCGCTATTTGCCCGAATACCGCGCCACGCGCGAACGCGCCGGCAGCTTCATGGGCCTGGCCACGCAGCCCGAGCTGGCCTGCGAGGTGACGCTGCAGCCGCTCGAGCGCTACGACCTCGACGCCGCCATCCTGTTCAGCGACATCCTCACCGTGCCCGACGCCATGGGCCTGGGCCTGAGCTTCGCGCAGGGCGAGGGGCCGAAGTTCGCCAAGATCGTGCGCGACGAAGCGGCCGTGGCCGCCCTGGCCGTGCCCGACATGGCCAAGCTGCAGTACGTGTTCGATGGCGTGAGCACCATCCGCAAGGCGCTCACCCAAGCCGACGGCAAAGGCCGCGTGCCCCTGATCGGCTTCTCGGGCAGCCCGTGGACGCTGGCCTGCTACATGGTCGAAGGCGGCGGCTCGGACGACTACCGCCACGTCAAGACGCTGATGTACAAGCGCCCTGACCTGATGCACCGCATCCTCGAAATCAACGCCGACGCCGTGGCGCTGTACCTCAACACGCAGATCGAAGCTGGCGCGCAGGCCGTGATGGTGTTCGACTCGTGGGGTGGCGTGCTGGCCGATGGCAACTTCCAGCAGTTCAGCCTGGCCTACACCCAGCGCGTGCTGCGCCAGCTCAAGAAGGAGCACAACGGCTTCCGCATCCCGCACATCGTGTTCACCAAGGGTGGCGGCCTGTGGCTGGAGCAGATGGCCGACATCGGCCCCGACGTGCTGGGCCTGGACTGGACGGTCAATCTGGGCGACGCCCGCCGCCGCGTGGGCGACCGCGTGGCCTTGCAAGGCAACCTCGACCCCAACGTGCTGTTCGCAGACCCGGAACAAGTGGCCGCCGAAGCCATCCGCACGCTCGACGCTTTTGGCAAGCCCACGGACGGCAGCGGTCACATCTTCAACCTGGGCCACGGCATCAGCCAGTTCACCCCGCCGGACAACGTCAAGGTGCTGGTGGACACGGTGCACGCGCACAGCGCCAAGCTGCGCAGCGCCTGAAGCCCCGGCCGCTGACGCCTGTCAGCGGCGCTCGATCACCATCGGGCTCAAGGACAAGGCCGACTTGGCCTGATCGGCGGCCGCCAGCGCTTCTTCGCGCGTGGCGTAAGGCCCCACCTGCAGCTTGAACAGTGGCGCCTCGTGGAACACGGCCAGCAGGGGCTGCAAGGCGGCCAGCTCGCTGGCGATGCGCTGCTGCAGGCGCTCCACGCCGTCGCGCTTGCCCAAGGCGGCCAGCTGCACCCAAAAGCCCTTTTGCATCGGCGTGAACGCCTTGGCCGACCCGGCTGCCGGTGTGGCGGCCATCGGCGCGGCGGGGATGGCCGTTGGGGTGACCACCGACACCGGCACGCCTGCCGCCACCACGCCCACGTTGGTCGCGTTGGCCGGCACGTCCGGCAGGTTGGCCAGCACCGGCGCGGGCGGGACCAGCGGCGCTGCGGCCTCCGCGGCCAGGTCTTCGCCGCCCGGGCGCCACGCGCCAGTGCGGATCTCGTCGAAAGTCAGGCGCTCGAACTCGATTTCGGCGCTGCCGCGCGACGCGATGCCCAGCTTGACCGCGGCCGCGTAACTCAGGTCCATCACGCGCGCGGCGTGGAAAGGCCCGCGGTCGTTCACCCGCACGATGATGGCCTTGCCCGACAGCACATCGGTCACGCGCACATAGCTGGGGATGGGCAAGGTGCGGTGCGCGGCCGTCAGGCCGTACATGTTGTAGAGCTCGCCGCTGGCCGTCTTGCGGCCGTGGAACTTGCGGCCGTACCAGGAAGCCAGGCCACGCTCCTTCACCGGCACATCGGCCGTGATGGGCTCATAGCTCTGCCCCAGCACCGCATAAGGCTTGTTGGGCCCGCCTTCGCGGATGGGCTCGACTTGGGGCACCGGCTCGGGGATGGCGGCGATCTGGGCCACGGTGAGCGGCGCCTCGGCCGCAGGCGGCGGGCCGTCGCGCTCGGCAGCATTGGCCGGGCCGCTGCGCGCCACGACCGGCGGCACGCCCACCTGCACAGGCGGCGGCACGGTGGCAGCGGGCCGCCCGGGCCGCTTGTAGTTGCCCGCCGAACGGCCAGGATCGGAGGCGCAACCCGCCATCAAGGCGGCCACGACCACCGCGCCCGTGAAGGCCGCACAGCGCCCTCCGGCCCACACACCAAACCTGCTTGCCTTCATCATGGGGCGCACCATACCTGAATTGGCGGCGGCGTCCACCCGGGAAGGCGACGAGCGAAACCTCGCCCTGGCGGACACCAAGGCCAACGCTTCGCGGCACAATCGCGCAATCATCCCCTTTTCACGCCTTGGCAAGCCATGTCCCAAGCCCCCGACGCCCCTCAAGCCGATGACTTCGACTACCCCTTCGAGCGCGGGATGCGCAACAGGCGGCTGGCCCTGGGGGACGCCTGGGTCGACAAGTCGGTCGCCAAGGCCAACACCTTCAACTACGAGTTCCAGCACTTCATCACCGACTACGCCTGGCAAGGCGTGTGGGGCCGTCCGGGACTGGACTGGAAGAGCCGCCGCCTGATGGTGCTGGCCATCACCAGCGCCCTGGGCCGCTGGGACGAATTCGAAATCCACTTGCGTGGCTCGCTCACGCCTGGCAACGCCCACACGCTGACGCCTGAAGAAGTGCGTGAGGCCCTGTTCCAGGTGGCGATCTACGCAGGCGTGCCCGCCGCCAACACCGGCTTCTCGCGTGCTTTGGGCATCTTGCAAGAACTGGGCATGGCGCCCACCCCGCACAGCGCCGACGTGGCCTGGCACCCCGGCGTGGGCCGATCGGTGTTCACGCGCACCCGCCCCAAGCTGCACGCCACGGTGCGCGACGCCCGCAACGGCCGCCCGGCACACACCATCGTCTTGAGCCACGCGCTGGGCCAGGACAGCAGCATGTGGGACCTGGTGGCCAACGAGCTGGCCGCCACCTGCCGCGTGATTTGCCCCGACACGCGCGGCCACGGCCGTTCGCTCTGCCCCACCGACCCCTTCACGCTCAAAGAGTTGGCCGCCGACGCCGCCCGCCTGATCGACGAGTTGGCCGAAGGCCAGCCCGTGGTGTGGGTGGGCCTGTCGATGGGCGGGCTGATCGGCCAGGAACTGGCCTTGCACCACAGCGACAAGGTGAGCGCCCTCGTGTTGGCCAACACCACGAGTGCTTACGCCCAGCCCGCACGCGAAGCCCTGGGTCAGCGCATCGCCACGGTCGAGTCGCACGGCATCGCAGCCATCGCGACCAGCACCATGCAGCGCTTCTTCAGCGAGGGCTACCGTCGCCAGCAAGCCGCCACCGTCTCGCGCCACCAGCGCCTGCTGGAAGCCACCGACCCCGACGGCTACATCGCCTGCGCTGCAGCCATTTGCGAGGCCGACTTCACCAGCCGCCTGGGCCAGATCCGCCAGCCCACGCTGGTGATCGGCAGCACGCACGACGAAAGCCTGCCCATTGAAACCACCCAGGCCCTGGCGCGCGCCATCCCCAAGGCGCAGTACGCCGTCCTGGAAGGCTGCGCCCACCTGAGCGCCGTCGAACAACCGCAAGGCTTCGCCGAACTGCTGGCCGAGTTCGTGGCCAGCTTGTGAGCCGCTGAAGCGCCCGCCCCAAAGAAAAAGCCCCGCCGAAGCGGGGCTTTTTTCAGCAGGGTGCAACACCCCGTCTGAAGGCCAGGCCGCTCCCCATGACGGAAGCGGTTGGCCCCGTCAAGCTCAGGCTTGACGACGACGGGCTGCGGCGACCAGGCCAACCAGACCCAGGCCCATCAGGGCGTAGGTGGCGGGCTCAGGCACAGCCGACGTGTTCAGCTTGCCGATGAAGTGGACGTTGCCGCCACCCAGGCCCAGGAAGCTGGTGTTGTACTTGCCACCGACGTTCGTCAGGTCGATCATGAAGTTGCCCGACTTGGCGAAAGCAGCAGCGTTGATGCCCGTGCCCTTCAGCGTGAACACCGAGGTGTCACCTTCGTTGATGCCGGGGTTGGAAATGCCCAGCAGCGAGGTGAACGACACCGACCAGTTGTAGCTGTAGTTGGCGTCCTTCTTGATGCCAGCAGCCGAGAAGCTCGACGAAGCCACCTTGTCGCCGGAAACGCTGGCGAAGGTGCCCTTGGTCGTCGAGGTCGAGCCCGACATGCCCATCCACAGCGCGTCCAGGATGGTGCCGGTGCTGTTCTTGGCCAGGAAGTCGTTCTTGTTCTGGGTCAGCGAGATCTGCACACCACCGGTGATGTCGGCGATGGTCAGCGACGCCACGGAAGTGGCGAAGTTGGCTGTGTCCAGAGTGTCCTTGGTCGACGTGTCGAAGAAGGTCTTGAAGTCGTAGGTGTAGCTAGCAGCCCAGGTAGCCGACGAGGCCATGCTGAGAGCAGCGATCCCGGCGGCAGCAGCCAACCGGCGCAGTTTCATGCTCATGTGATCTCCTCTCCAGGAAAAAAAAGGTCAGGCGTTGAGGCTCAGTCCCTGCGACCAGACATGGCCTGATGCCCAACGTTAAGGCATATTAAGTTGTCGTGTCCCGTTCTCTCAGGGGGAATGCCCACCCCCCCGTTCACGGGGAAACACACCCCCGGCTGTCGTCGAGTCACCCCCTGGCGCCACCATGGAAAATGGGCGATCCTTCAATAGGCAAGGGCTCTCGCGCGATGCACTATGCTTGCCCACCGCGCCTCGCCGGCCTGACCTCGACCTGTCTTTTGTCGTGACATCTCCCCCAACCATGAACCCGGCCCAAATGGCCGCCGTTCAACACCTCGACTCCCCTTGCCTGGTGCTGGCTGGCGCCGGCTCCGGCAAAACCCGGGTGATCACCCACAAGATCGCCCGGTTGATGCAGCCGGGTCACGGGGCCGATCTCGCGCCTTCGCAGATCGGTGCCATCACCTTCACCAACAAGGCCGCCGCCGAAATGCGCGAGCGGGTCAAGCACCTGATTGGCGCCAAGGCGGCCAGCAAGCTGCTGGTGTGCACCTTCCACTCTCTTGGGGTGCGGCTGCTGCGCGAAGACGGCGAAGCCTTGGGCCTCAAGCCCGCGTTTTCGATCCTCGACGCCGACGACGTGACCAGCATCCTGCGCGACTGCGGCAGCACCACCGACGCCAAACTGGCGCGCAGCTGGCAGTGGCAGATCAGCTTGTGGAAGAACCAGGGCCTCAACAGCGACCAGGCCATGAGCCAGGTCGACAGCGACGACGCGCTGGTGGCCGCCAAGATCATGAAGCTCTATGAAGAGCGTCTGCTGGCTTATCAGGCGGTCGACTTCGACGACCTGATCGGGCTGCCGCTCAAGCTGCTGGCGGAACACGAGCACGTGCGCGCCAAGTGGCAGCGGCAGTTGCGCCACGTGCTGGTCGACGAATACCAGGACACCAACGCCACGCAATACGAATTGCTGAAGTTGCTGGTGGGGCCACAAGGCATCTTCACCGCCGTGGGCGACGACGACCAGTCCATCTACGGCTGGCGGGGCGCCACGCTGGACAACCTCAAGCGGCTGCCGCAGGACTACCCCAGCCTCAAGGTCATCCCGCTGGAGCAGAACTACCGCTCCACCTCGGCCATCTTGCGCGCGGCCAACAACGTCATCGGGCTCAACCCCAAGCTGTTCCCCAAGACGCTGTGGTCGGACCTGGGCGAAGGCGCCCCGGTCAAGCTCATGGAGTGCGACAACGAGGAGCACGAAGCCGAACGCACGGTCTCGCACTTCATGTCCTTGCGCATGGCGCTGCTGGAGCGCCACCCGGGCGACCCGTCCAAGACGGACTGGAGCAACTTCGCCATCCTCTACCGCGCCAACCACCAGGCGCGCATCTTCGAGCAGGCGCTGCGCAAGGCCAACATCCCCTACAAGGTGAGCGGCGGCCAGAGCTTCTTCGACCGCGCCGAAATCAAGGACTTGTGCTCGTGGCTGCGGCTGCTGCTCAACAACGACGACGACCCGGCGTTCTTGCGCGCGGTGACGACCCCGAAGCGCGGCATTGGTCACCAGACGCTGGGGGCCTTGGGCGAGTTCGCCGGCAAGTGGAAGGTGAGCCTGTTCGAAGCGCTGTTCACCGAGTCGCTGGCGACCACGCTCAACCGCCGGGCGCTCGACGGCCTGCATGAGTTTGGCCGCTACATCAACGACTTCGAATACAAGGCCCGGCACACCCACGGCTCCGAAGGCGCCAAGGTGTTGCTGCTCGACTGGCTGGCCGAGATCGGCTACGAAAAGCACCTCTACGAGAACGAAGAGAACGAAAAGGTGGCCCAGGCGCGCTGGGGCAACGTGCTCGATTTCGTGGACTGGGTGGCCAAGCGCTGCGGCGGCGAGATCGAGGCCGACGGCGGCATGACCGTCGAGACCGAAAAGCGCTCGGTCATCGAGGTGGCGCAAACCATCGCGCTCATCACCTCCCTGGCCGAGCGCGAGCAAGACCAGAACCAGGTGACGCTGACCACGCTGCACGCCTCCAAGGGCCTGGAATGGCCCCATGTCGTCCTGGCGGGCGTGAACGAGGGGCTGCTGCCCTTCTCACGCGAAGAGGGCGACATCCTGCCCCAGCAGGTGGAAGAAGAACGCCGCCTGATGTACGTGGGCATCACGCGGGCCCGCCAGACGCTGGGGGTGAGCGTGCTCAAGCGGCGCAAGAAGGGCCGCGAGTTCATCCAGGCCATGCCCAGCCGTTTCGTGGCCGAAATGAAGCTCAGCGAGGGCAACGGCAGCGCGCCCAAGGAAGACCCGCGCGAAAAAATCAAGCGCCTGCGCGAGGAGATGGCCGCCCAGGCCAAGGCCCGCGCCGCAGCGCTCAAGGCCGGTTCCGCCTGAGCCAAAAAAAAGCCCGAGGGTCATGGCCTCGGGCTTGGAGAAATTCCACCTGGAGAGGAGGAGTGGAGGAGACAAAACGAAACAAGCACCGGTGAGACGCCGTCTTTCGACGAAAGTTCCATGGCGCTGAAACCAATTGTATCGCCGGCGCAGATTTTTTGCAACGATCTTGACGGTGCGCGCCAAGCCAATCCGAGGCACCCCTGGCATAACCCGCCCTGACTACAGGGGCCCAGTCCACTCAGGGGGTTGACGGGCGGCCGCGCACCTGAGCGGTCGGATTCGGCCACAATCGGCAGCCCCAGGGGCCCAGCAGGGCACCCCGCGCACAGCAAGGACCCTTTTCCATGGAATGCACGATCAACTGGCAGCCCGCGTCGGGCATGGCCTTCATGGCCGAAACCGGCAGCGGCCACATCATCAACATGGACGGCGCGCCGGAAGGCGGTGGCCGCAACCTGGCCCCCCGTCCCATGGAAACGGTCTTGGCCGGCACCGGTGGCTGCACGGCCTATGACGTGGTGCTGATCTTGAAGCGTGGCCGCCATGACGTGCGCGGCTGCCAGGTCAAGATCACCGCCGACCGCGCCGACACCGACCCCAAGGTCTTCACCAAGGTCAACATGCACTTCGTGGTGACGGGCGTGAACCTGCCCGAGGCCGCCGTGGGCCGTGCGATCCAGATGTCGCACGAGAAATACTGTTCGGCCTCGATCATGATCGGCAAGACCGCCGAGATCACCACCAGCTTCGAGGTGGTGGCGGCCTGAGCCGTCAGATCCGGTGCGCCACGGTGGTCATCACCTTGGCGGCCAGCCGCATCAGGCCCTTGACGGGCGCCGGCAGCGGCACGCCACCGGCCGCCTGGGCCGCGTCGGCGTGGGCGACTTCGTCGTCGCGCATCTGGGCCACGATGGCCCGCGAGGCGTGGTCATGGGGCGCGAGGCGATCGAGGTGGCTGTTGAGGTGGGCTTCCACCTGGCGTTCGGTTTCGACCACGAAGCCCAGGCTGACCTTGTCACCGGCCTTGGCCGCCAGCAAGCCGATGCCAAATGCGCCCGCGTACCAAAGCGGGTTGAGCAGGCTGGTGCGGCCGCCGAGCTCACGCAGGCGTTGCTCGGTCCAGGCCAGGTGATCGGTTTCTTCGCGTGCGGCCTCGGCGAACTGCGCCTGCAGTTGCGGGTCGCGGGTGCCAAAGGCCTGAGAAGCGTACAAGGCCTGGGCACACACCTCCCCCACGTGGTTGACGCGCATGAGCGCAGCCGCTTGCTGCCGCTCGGCGGCGCTCAGTTCGGTGGTGTCCACCACCTCAGGCTGGGGGCAAGGCCGCGTGGCGCTGTGGGTGCCCAGGCTGGTGCGCAGGGCGTTGTCGAGGGCGGCCAGGGCATGGTCCAGCGGCGACAGGCGCAAGGCGTGGGGCGCCAGCGGGGCCAGCGGCGTCAGCGGGGTGGTCGTGGCGATCTCAGGCATGGGCGCGATCTTCCCACAGCCCGGCCGCCCGTGGCTTGACCCAGCACAGCGCCAGCCCCCTCAACTTCGGGACATCAGCGCTGCATCAGGCCACGGCTCTTGGCGATCGACATCAGCATGCCCATGGCCAGGCCCAGCGTCACCATGGCGGTGCCGCCGTAGCTGATGAAGGGCAAGGGCACGCCCACCACCGGCAAGATGCCGCTGACCATGCCCATGTTGACGAAGGCGTAGGTGAAGAAGCTCAGCGACACGCTGCCGGCCAGCAGGCGCGAGAACAAGGTGGGCGCCTGAGAGGCGATGACCAAGCCGCGAAAGATCAGCGCCAGAAAGCCCAGCATGAGCACCAGGTTGCCCACCAAGCCGTGTTCTTCGGAATAGGCCGCGAAGGCGAAGTCCGTGGTGCGCTCCGGGATGAACTCGAGGTGGGTCTGGGTGCCTTGCATGAAGCCCTTGCCCGTCACGCCGCCAGAGCCGATGGCGATCATGCCCTGGATGATGTGAAAGCCCTTGCCCAGCGGGTCGGTGGTGGGGTCGAGCAGCGTGCAGACGCGGTTCTTCTGGTAGTCGTGCAGGCCGTGCCACGCCACCCCGGGCTGGCACAGCTGGCCCTGGTAGCCCACGATCAGGCTGATGCCCACCGCGCCGGCCAGCAAGACCGGCACGATCAGCTTCCAGCTCAAGCCGGCGTAATAGATGACATAGAGGCCGCCCGAGAGCACCAGCAAGGCCGTGCCCAGGTCGGGTTGCTTGAGGATGAAGGCCACGGGCAACATCAAGATGCCGCCTGCGGCCACGAAGTCGAGTGCGCGCAACTGCCCTTCCCGGCGCTGGAACCACCAGGCCAGCGTCAAGGGCATGGCGATCTTCATGATCTCGGAGGGCTGGATGACGATGCCCAAGTTGAGCCAACGTGTGGCGCCCTTCTTGGTGATGCCGAACACGGCCGTGGCCACCAGCAAGGTCAAGCCCAAGGTGTAGAGCGGCACCGCCAGCGACATGAGGCGTTGCGGCGGGATCTGCGCCACGATGAACAACATGGTGGCGGCCAACATCATGTTGCGCGACTGGTCGGTGAAGCGGCTGCCGTTGTCAAAGCCGACCGAATACATGTTGATGAGGCCGATGCCGCACATCACGGCGGCGATGAAGATCAGCGGCAGGTCGAAGCCCTGGAACACCGGCTTGATGCGCTGCCACAGGGAAGGCTTGTCGAAGGCGACGCTCATGGGCGGCTCCCGGAAGCGGGCGTGGGGGCGGGCGGCGGCACATTGCTGGCTGCTGCCAGTGGGTGGCGCAACAGCCGCGCCGGCACGGTGTGTGCCGATGCGGCGGGCTGCGCCGGGGCCACCGGCACGGGCGGGCCCGGCGGGGCCAGAGGGGTCAGAGGGGCAGAAGGGGCCGAAGCGCTTGCGGGGGCCACAGGCTTGGTGGCGGCAGAGGCCACCGATGCAGCGGACGCAGCCGCTGCGGGTGAGGCCCCAGCAGCAGAAGCCGCAGCAGAAGCCGCAGCAGGCGCCGACGCCACCGCAGCGCTCGCCGCACCAGCGGCGTTGCCCGGCACGTCGCCGCCGAAGGCATCCATGCCACGCGGCAGCGGCATTTCGGCCACCTTGCGTGGCGTGCCCACCGGCGCCCCGGCCTTGCCGAGTTGCACCAGCGCGATGTCTTCTTCGCTCGGGTAGACCCCGGCCAGGAGGTAGTCGAGCACGCGGCGCGCGATGGGGGCGGCGGCCTCGGCGCCAAAGCCGGCGTTCTCCACGATCACGGCCAGGGCCACGGTGGGGTTCTCGACCGGCGCGAACGCTTCGTACAGCGAATGGTCGCGCTTGTACTCGTCCATTTTCGAGGCCACGTACTTTTCGTTTTGGCGCAGGCCCACGGCCTGGGCCGTGCCGGTCTTGCCGCCGCTCTTGTAAGGCGCGCCCATGAACACGCGGGTGGAGGTGCCTTCCTGGGTCACGCCATACATGGCTTCGCGGATGAAGGCCGTGTGTTCGGGCTTGTAGGGGATGGGCGTCAGGGCGTCGCTGGAGCGCGTGCGGCGCTCGCGGGTCACGACGTCTTCGATCTCGCGCACCACACGGGGCTCGAAACGACGGCCGTCGGTCGCCAGCGTGGACATGGCGGTGGCCACCTGCAGCATGGTGAAGTTGTTGTAGCCCTGGCCGATGCCCAGCGAGATGGTTTCACCGGCGTACCACTTCTTCATCTCCGGGCGCTTGTAGGTGCGGCGCTTCCAGTCGGTGCTGGGCAGGATGCCGGTGACTTCGCCCTTGAGGTCGATGCCCGTCAGGCGACCGAAGCCCAGGGGCGACATCTGCTCGTGGATGAGGTCCACGCCCAGCTCGTTGGCCAGGGAGTAGAAGTAGACGTTGGACGACTTGACGATGGCGCGGCGCATGTCCATGGCCCCGCCCTGCTCGTTCTCCGGGCTGCGGAACTTGTGGCCGCCAAACATGAACACGCCGTTGTCCATGATGATGTTGTTGGGCCCGCGCTTGCCCGTGTTCAAGGCCGCCATGGCCATGAAGGGCTTGTAGGTCGAGCCCGGCGGGTAGGTGCCGCGCAGCGCCCGGTTCAGCAGCGGCTTGTCGATGGACTCGTTGAGGTCCTTCCAGCTCTCGGCGTCGATGCCGTCGACGAAGAGGTTGGGGTCGAAGGTGGGCTTGCTGACGAAGGCCAGCACCTCGCCGT
>JBEEJT010000288.1:0-8430 GCA_041169085.1 Pseudomonadota bacterium
AGTCCTTGCGCCTGGCCCCACCCGGCCGGTCTTCGCTGATGGTGTTCAACGTCGATCACTTCAAGCAAATCAACGAAGAAAGTGGCCACGCGGGGGGCGACGAAGCGCTCAAGCTGGTAGCGGGCACCGCCCGCAAGATGCTGCGCAGCCGCGACCTGCTGGGGCGACTGGGTGGCGACGAATTCGTGGCGCTGCTGCCCGACACCTCCACCAAGGACGCGCTTCACGTGGCAGACCGCATGGTCAAGCAACTCGACCGTGAGCGTCGCGTGTTGCATCAAAAGCCGCTGAGCCTGAGTTTTGGGGTGGTCCAGATTGGCGCCAAAGAGTCGATGACCGACGCCACACAGCGCGCCGATCTGGCACTGCAGCAAGCCAAGCTGCAAGGCCGTGGCCGGGCGGTGGCGGGTGAGCCGGCGACGGCTGCCGCACCTCAGGCAGGCGCCCCCACCGTGGCCGACGCGGCTGCCGCAGGTGAACCCGATGACCCATCCGGCCTGCAGCGTCGCCGCTCCAGCGACCGTGGCAGCGACGCCCGCGCCTGAGGCCCACCTGTGACACCTGTTCGTGACCCGCGTCATTGGGACGCCATCGTCATCGGTGCTGGCGCGGCGGGCTTGTTTTGCGCGGCCCTGGCCGGCCAGATGGGCCTGCGTGTGCTGCTGCTTGACCACGCCCCCAAAGTGGCAGAAAAGATCCGCATCTCGGGCGGCGGTCGCTGCAATTTCACCAACCTCGACGTCTCCGCGGCCAACTACCTCAGCGCGAACCCCCACTTCTGCCGCTCCGCGCTGGCGGGCTACACGCCACGCGACTTCATCGCCCTGGTCGAGCGGCATGGCATCGCCTGGCATGAAAAGCACCGAGGCCAGCTGTTTTGCGACCACCGCAGCGACGACATCATCCGCATGTTGATCGCCGAGTGCGACCAAGGCGGCGTCGTGCGGCAGCAGCCTTGCGGCGTGAAAGCCGTGCGGCAACGTCAAGACGACGGCCCCATGCGGTTCGAGGTGGACACCGACGACGGCCTGCACCTGAGCCACAGGCTGGTGATCGCCACCGGCGGGTTGGCCATCCCCAAAATCGGGGCCACGGACTTCGGCCAACGCCTGGCGGTGGCGTGGGGCCACGGGCTACAAGCCCTGCGCCCTGCCCTCGTGCCCCTGACCTTCGATGCCCAGGCTTGGGGGCCTTATGTGCCCTTGGCTGGCGCCTCGATGGCCGTGCTGGCCCAGGCCGAGCCAGCGCCCCTGGCCGCCGGCGCCAAGGGCCGCCGCCGAGGCAACGAAGCGGTCCCCTTCCACGAAGACCTGCTGTTCACCCACCGTGGCCTGAGCGGCCCGGCCATCTTGCAGGTGTCGAGCTACTGGCAGCCTGGGCAGCCCCTCGTCATCGACTTGGCGCCCCACACAGCCCTGGAAGATGCCTTGCTCGAAGCCAAGCACGGTTCCCGCAAACAGCTGCAAACCGCCTGGGCCAACCTCATGCAAGGCCACATGCCCCAACGGGCCGCCCAAGCCTGGCTGCAAGCCTTCACCGACGAAAATGGCCAAGCCCTGGGCCTGCAGCCCGACATGAACCTCGCCGACGCCCGCGACAAGTCGCTCGCGGCGCTGGGGCAAGCCGCGCAGGCCTGGCGTGTCACCCCCACCGGCACCGAAGGCTATGCCAAGGCCGAAGTCACCGCTGGCGGCGTCGACACCGCCGACCTGCATTCGGCTTCGCTGGAGAGCAAGCGCGTGGCCGGGCTGCATTTCATCGGCGAAGTGGTCGACGTGACCGGCTGGCTCGGCGGCTACAACTTCCAATGGGCCTGGGCCAGCGCTGCAGCGTGCGCCCGGGCCATGGCCGCCAATGGCTCGGCCTTGGCTTAAGATGCCGCCCCATGAGCTCCACCCACTTCGGTTTCCAGCAGGTCGACGAGTCTGAGAAGGCTGGTCGTGTTCGCGGCGTCTTCGACTCGGTCGCATCCAAGTACGACGTCATGAACGACCTGATGTCCATGGGCATGCACCGCCTGTGGAAGGCCTACACCATCGCCGCCAGTGGCGTGCGCGAAGGCTCCAAGGTGCTGGACATCGCGGGCGGCACGGGTGACCTGTCCGAGGCCTTTGCCCGCCGCGTGGGCTCCTCGGGGGTGGTGGTCCACACCGACATCAACGAGGCCATGCTGGCCACCGGCCGCGACCGCCTGCTCAACAGTGGCCTGGCCCTGCCCACCACACTGTGCGACGCCGAAAAGCTGCCCTTCCCCACCGGCACCTTTGACATCGTGACCGTGGCGTTTGGCCTGCGCAACATGACGCACAAGGACGCCGCGCTGGCGGAGATGTGCCGCGTGCTGCGCCCTGGCGGCCGCCTGCTGGTGCTCGAGTTTTCCAAGGTGGCCAAGCCCCTGGAGAAGGCCTACGACTGGTACTCGTTCAACATCTTGCCGAAGCTGGGGCAACTGGTGGCCGGCGACGCCCAGAGCTACAAGTACCTGGCCGAATCGATCCGCATGCACCCCGACCAGGCCACCCTCAAAGCCATGATGAAGACCGCCGGGTTTGGCCACGTCGACGTCCACAACATGACGGGCGGCATGGTGGCCCTGCACATGGGCATCAAGTGCTGATGCTGATGTCCCGCCCCTGAAGGCTCAGGGGCGTGCCCGCCCCAGGAGCGCCGCCCTGAGCTTGTCGTCCGGAGCGTGGTCGCCCAGCCACATGCCCAGCATGGCGGCATTGAAATCCTCGCCCGGGATGACCGGGCCGACCTGGGTCCCGCCGATGCTCACACGCGTGCCGACCGTGGGCTGGTAATCCAGCCACATCACGTCGCCCCGCTTGACGTCACCGTGGTCGCGCAGGTCTTGCGCCAACTGCACCACCCGTTCGCGCAGGGCAGCCACCAGTGGCGCCGGGAGGTCTTCCAGCATCGCGTGGGCCAGGCCATCGCTCATGCGCTGGGCGTCCACGTCGCGCAGCAAGACCAGCACGATGCGGTGCGCCTCGCCCGGCGCCACGACCGCCTGCGCTTCGCCTGCCGGATGCGCCAGGTACAAGCCCATGGCGTAGATCCGGATGTACATCTTGGAGCGCACGCCGACCCCGTTGAGCACCAGGGTGCGGTCTCCCAACTGCTGGCGTCCCTCAAACCGCACGCCAGCGACTTCCAACCCGTCAGGTGCCCCCGGCAAGCCCTCGGCGGCCGCGAACGGCCCCGTGGCCAGGCCAGCGAGCATCAGGCACGTGGCCATGCCGCGGCCAAGGCGAGCCCAGCGTGAACGAGGGGACCGAGCATGAAGGGTTGGATGCGGATGACTCATGATTTGACCCCTATGTTACACCCAGCCTGCAACATGGGTTCGTTATGATGGGGTCGCAAATTACCTATTCGCGCCAGATGAACGCCGACAGACAAGACGACCCACCTTCGAGGCCCCGTGGAGGCCGCCCAAAAGCGAGCGCCCCCACCCGACCGGGCGAGTGGACCGTCGAAGCCATTGCCGAAGCCACGGGCGTCAGCGTTCGAAACATCCGTGCCTACCAGACGGCTGGCTTGTTGCCGCCACCACGGCTGCGTGGTCGACTGGGCCTGTACGACGAACAGCACGTGGCCAAGCTTCGCCTGATCCGAGACCTGCGCCAACAAGGCTTCAAGCTCGACACCATCAAAGGCTTGCTGGACCAGGCGCCGGCACAGGCCTGGGGCGAGTACGCCCTGATCGGCCAACTGTTCTCCAAGACCTTCTTCACCGTGGAGCGGCCTCAGCGCAAGGCCGTCAAGGACATGGCGGCCCATTGGGGCAGCAAGGCCACCCCGGAAGAGCGCGCGCGCCTCACGGCCAATGGCCTGTACCGCGCGGTCGACGGCGAACACGTCGAGATGCTCAGCCCCGCGCTGGAACGCATTGGCATCCAGTTGGCGGAGTTGCAGGTGCCCTTGAACCTGGTGCTCGACTTGCAAGACACCCTCGTGAGCCACGCACGGGCCATCGCCCAGACCTATGTGGAGCAACTTTTTCTGTCGGAAGTGCTGCGGCAAGCCCACCAACCCCAAACGCCTGACGACGCGAGCCAGCACAGCCCCGACGTGGGCAGCGAGTGGCCCAGTTCAGCCGCCTTCATGCGGCAGCTCTTCGAGCGCCTGCGCCCCCTGGCCATTGGCTCGGTGAGCGCCGCCTTCCCGGTGGTCTTGCAACAAGAATTTGAGAAGGCGCTCGCCAAGCGGCGCTGACGCCGCGTGCTGACGTGTCGAGGGCCATGGCCCTTGCCAGTCACCAGGCCCCAGCATCCCGCTGCGGGCCATTTTTTTGCCCTTGATTGAACGCGAGCGAGGCCCAGAAACACGAAAGGGTCAGCAGATTGCTCTGCTGACCCTCGTGAACTTCTGGTCGGGGCGGCGGGATTCGAACTCGCGACCCCTTGCACCCCATGCAAGTGCGCTACCAGGCTGCGCTACGCCCCGACGAAGACTTAGACTATAACACGGTTTTGATTGATCACCAAGTCAGAGTCCATTTTTTGAAATGACTTGCTGGATCAGGCCAACAAGTCGCGAATCGACAACAACGCTTCGCGCAGCGCCTGCACGTCGTCCGGCGCCAGCTTGTGCAAGCTGGCCAGGTCCGGCGCGCGGAAGGTCTCCACGATGGCGGGCGCCGAAGCTTGCAAAGCACGGCCTGCTGCCCCCGCGCCAGCCCGCGACTTGCGGCCACGCTCGATCACAGGCCCTGCAGCCACGGCCGAGTCGCCCTGCCCCATCGACAGGGCTTCGTCGTCACCCTCGGGCAAGCCTGCCGACTTGTCGGCCACCAGCACCAGATCGGCCAGTTGGTTGCGCGCACCGTGAATGGTGAAGCCCTGGTCGTAGAGCAACTCGCGGATCCGCCTCACCAACAGCACCTCGTGGTGCTGGTAGTAGCGGCGGTTGCCACGGCGCTTCATGGGCTTGAGCTGGACGAACTCCTGCTCCCAGTAGCGCAGCACATAAGGCTTGACCAGGCACAACTCGCTGACTTCACCGATGGTGAAGTAGCGCTTGTCCGGGATCGGCGGCAAGACGCCGTCTGTGCGGTCGGAGGCCCCCATGGCTGGCTGCTTATTTCTTCAGATGAAACGCGAGACTTTACGCCATGCCGTCGTCGCTGGCAGCCACATCACCCTGGACCATGTCTTTGAGCTTTTGACTCGCATGGAAGGTGACCACGTTGCGCGCGTCGATGGGGATGGCTTCGCCCGTTCGCGGGTTGCGTCCTGGCCGAGGCGCCTTGCGGCGAATCTGGAAATTGCCGAAGCCCGAGAGCTTCACATCCGTGCCTTCGACCAAGCTGCCATGGATGAGCTCAAAAAAGCCTTCCACCATGTCCTTGGACTCGCGCTTGTTCAGGCCTAGGCGCTCGAAAAGCATCTCCGAGAGCTCCGCCTTGGTCAGCGTCGGCGTCTCGATCGTGGGCAGCAGCACCCTGGGGTCTTGAATGGCGTCGTTCATGGCAACTTCACCCCGACACAGGTCGGGGCCTCGGTCTGACTTCAGCAAACTTCACAGAAGATACATCATGCCCGAACTCGGGCCTGTACCCTTTGCGCCAACTGCGCCAGAACCGCTTGCATGGCGGCATCGATGCGCTCATCGGTCAAGGTTTGTTCGTCGTCGCGCAGCTCGACACGCACCGCCAGGCTGCGTTCGTGGTCGGCGATGCCGGCCACCGCCTGCTTGGGCTTGTAGATGTCGAACAGCTTGGCGCCACGCACCAGGCCATCGGTGGCCGCAGAGGTGATCGCAGCAATCAGGGCATCGTGGGCCGTGGCGTCATCGACCACCAGGGCCAGGTCGCGGAACACCGACTGCATCTTGGGCACGCCACCGAAACTGGGCACCGGGCGCGATGCCAGCACCTGCGCATCGAGCTCGAAGAGCACGGGCGCTTGCGGCAAGTCGTAGCCTTGGCGCCACTTGGGGTGCAACTCGCCCACCCAACCAGCGTCCACTTCACCCTCAGCCATCTTCATCCACACGCGGGCACAGCGGCCGGGGTGGCAAGCGGGGTGCTCAGCGGCTTCAAAACGCAGCGCGAACGGGGCCAGCAAGGCCTCCACATCGCCCTTGACGTCGAAGAAGTCCACGCCTCGCGAGGCCACGCCCCACTGGGTCGATTCGGCCGGACCATAAGCCAGGCCACCCACGCGCATGGGCTGGCGGAAGCCGCCCACGGTGGTGTCGGTGTCTTGCACGCTGGCGTCGCGGTGGAACACGCGGCCCACCTCGAACAGGCGCACGCGGTCGGCCGTCTTGCGCGACAGGTTGGTGCGCAGCACCTCGATCAGCGAGCCCACCAGGTTCGAACGCATCACCGACAGCGGGCTGGCGATGGGGTTGAGCACCTTGATCGGGTTGGCGTTGGCGGCGAAGTCGGCTTCCCACTTCTCTTCGACGAAGCTGAAAGTGATCGCCTCCTGGTAGCCACGGGCGGCCACGGCACGGCGCACGGCATACAGGCCGCGGCGGGCTTCCGGGCGCACCAGCGGCGTGATCGGGGCCTTGGGCGCACGGCGTGGCAGCTTGTCGAAGCCGATCACGCGCACCACTTCTTCGATCAGGTCTTCTTCGATCTGCAAATCGAAGCGCCAGCTCGGCGGGTTGACGGTGTAGTGCAGGTCATCGCCCTGGGCGGCGGCGGCAAACGGCAGGCCCAGACGGCTGAACACGGTCTCGACCTGCTCGCGGCTCACCGGCATGCCGATCACGCGCTGGGCACGCGACAGGCGCAGCACCACGGGCTTGCGCTCCGGCATGGCCAGTTGCTGGTCGTCCAGCGGGCCGGCCTGGCCACCACAGACCTCGATGATCAGCTGGGTGATGCGCTCCAGGTACTGGGCGGTGGGCGCCGGGTCCACGCCGCGCTCGTAGCGGTGCGAGGCATCGGTCGAGAAGTTGTAGCGGCGGGCACGGCCAGCGATGGCGCGCGGCCACCAGAAGGCGCCTTCCAGGTAGACATTGGTGGTGTCGTCGCCCACGGCGGTGGCGTCACCGCCCATGATGCCGGCCAGCGATTCCAGTTGGGCGTCGTCCGCGATCACGCCCACTTCGGCATCCACCGTGATGGTGTTGCCGTTGAGCAGCTTGAGCTGCTCGCCCGGCTGGCCCCAACGCACGGTCAGGCCACCTTTGATCTTGTCCAGGTCGAATACGTGCGAAGGCTGGCCCAGCTCGAACATCACGTAGTTGGAGATGTCGACCAGCGGCGACACCGAACGCTGGCCGCAACGGGCCAGACGCTCAGCCATCCACGCGGGCGTGGCGGCCTTGGGGTTCACGCCCTTGATCACGCGGCCACCAAAGCGGCCGCACAGGTCCGTGGCTGCCACCTTCACGGGCAGGCGATCGTCGATGCTGGGCGCCACCGGGGTGATGGCGGGCAGCGTCAGCGGCGCGCCCGTCAGGGCCGACACCTCGCGGGCGATGCCCGCCACGCTCAGGCAGTGGGCCAGGTTGGGCGGGAGCTTGAGCGTGAACAGCGTGTCGTCCAGGCGCAGGTGCTCACGGATGTTGACGCCCACCGGCGCGTCATCGGCCAGGATGTGCAGGCCGTTCGATTCTTCGGCCACGCCCAGTTCCTTGGCCGAGCACAGCATGCCCAGGCTTTCCACACCGCGCAGCTTGCCCTTCTTGATCATGAAGGGTTTGCCATCGGCACCGGGCGGCAGGGCCGCGCCCACGGTGGCGCACGGCACCTTGATGCCCGGGCGCACATTGGGCGCGCCGCACACGATCTGCAGCACCTCGCCCGTGCCCGCGTCCACCTTGCACACGTTCAGGCGGTCGGCATCGGGGTGCTTGGCCACTTCCAGCACATGCCCCACCACCACGCCGGTGAAGGCCGGCGCCACGGGTTGCAGCTCTTCCACCTCCAAACCGGCCATGGTCAGCAGGTCGGCCAGTTGCTGGGTGGTCAGGTCGGGGTTGCAGAACGATCGCAGCCAGGACTCGGGGAATTGCATGGAAAGTTTTCCTCGGGAAATCAGGTGTCGTGTGAGCGGCTCAAGGCTTCGCTGAATCAGGCGAAATCGGCGTCCAGCACCACGCGGTAGCGGGCCTTGCCGGCGCGCATGTGGTCCAGGGCCTCGTTGATGCGGCTCATGGGGAAATGTTCGGTCTGGGGCTCGATGCCGTGGCGGGCACAGAACTCCAGCATGGTGTCGATCTGCTGGCGCGAGCCCGTGGGCGAGCCCGACACGCTGCGCTGGCCACCGATCAGCGGGAAGGCCTCGACTTCCATCGGCTGGGGCAACACGCCCACCAGGTGCAGCTTGCCGTGCGGGGCCAGCGTGCCCATCAGGGCCTTCCAGTTCAGCATGACGTTGACGGTGACCAGCACCATGTCGAGCCGCCCCGCCACCTGCTTCATGGCCTTGGCATCGATGCTGGACACCACGTTGTGCGCGC
>JBEEJT010000289.1:0-5520 GCA_041169085.1 Pseudomonadota bacterium
TGGCCGCTTCGATCACGGTGTCGTTGAGGCTGTTGACCACATACAGGTCGTTGCCCGCACCGCCGTACAGCCAGTCGTTGCCGCTGCCCCCGTCGAGCGTGTCGCTGTTGATGCCGCCGTAGAGGGTGTCGTTGCCCCCCAGGCCTTCGATGTGTTGCGAATTGGTTTTGTCGGTGCGACGGTCAATGCGGTTGCCCGCAGCCGTGCCCGTGGTCTTCACGGTGGCCATGTGTCTTCCCTGGGTTTGTTTGATGTGATGGTGCGTACGCACTTGGACTCTGTCGCACCACCTGAAAACCACTCTAGGGGGAAGCTTTGGGGTTGTCCACCAGGGTTCCCGCTGGGCTTGGCCCTGAGTTGTGGGGGGGCTGTCGCCGTGGCGCCGCAGAAATGACAACAGGCGCCACGAAGGCGCCTGTTGTCGGGTAGGGCCACATCAGCCTGACTGGGGCGTCAGCCTGACGTCAGCCCGGCTTCACACGGGGGTGGCCACCGCTGTGGCGGGCAGGGACCAATTGAGTTGCTGGGCGGTGGTCACCGACGGCGCCACAGCCTGCAAGTTGCCGGGCACGCCAAAGCCAGCCATCGCGTTCACCAGCGACTGCAGGTGCGCCAAGTCCAGCGAAACCAGGCCATTGGGCGACGGGGCCTGGATCTCTTCAATGGCCGTGCCCGCGACGTTCCAACCCGAGATCTGAGCCACCACGCCGCCGCCGATCTCGCTGATCGACAGGGTTTGTCGCTGCGGGCCAGACGTCGAGAACCAGAGGTGGTCGAAGGACACGTCGGCGACGCGGACCACGTCGTGGTTGCCTGCCTCGTTGGTGTCGTTGACGCCGTTGAAGGCGGCCCCGCGGCTCACCACGTAGGTGTCATTGCCCTTGCCACCCAACAGGATGTTGAAGCCGCCGCCACCGATCAGGGTGTCGTCGCCCAACTCGCCGATGAGCCAGTCGTCCCCAGCCAGACCGGTCAGGGTGTCGTTGCCGGCGCCGCCAAACAGGTCTCCTCCCGTCGGCTCGGCCACCAGCGATTGGCCCGGCGTGGGCTCAGGCGTGGGGGTGGGCGTCGGCGCGGGGGTGATCGGCGAGGCCTGGCTCCACAGGCTCTGGTAAGCGATCTGCACCAACTCGCGATCAGATTCCGGCACGTCGGCGAGGCTGCGGGCGCCTTCGTAGCCCGAGCTGAAGCTGGCGGCAGAGGCCAGCTGCTTGCTCGAGAGGACGACGGCGTTGCTCAGGTCGGCGTTGGCGAACACAACGGACAGGCCCGTCTGGTTGGCGAACCAATTCTGGACGGTGATGACCTCGTCGGTTTGGGGGTTGTCGATGCGCAAGTCGTACGTGCCCTGCACGCGGGTGAACCACAGGTCGGCCGCCTTGGCGCCGTCGGCCAGCCACAGCGCGTTCGGCTCACCAGCCAGGCTGCGGTCGTCGATGGTGGTGCGGGCGCCCGGGGTCAACTGACGGTCCATGTAGGCGTCCGAGCCGTCGCCGCCGATCAGCAAGTCCTTGCCACCGCTGAGGGTGATGGTGTCGTTGCCCGCTTGCCCCAGGATGCGGTCGTTGCCCGATCCGCCCGTCAGGGTGTCTTGTTCATCGGTCCCGACGATCGAGTTGTACACGGGCTCCGGTTGAGGCGGCAACACCGGCTTCGCCATGGCCCACAACGCCCGTTGGACGTCCGTGGCGAACGCCAGATCGTCTGCCGACACTTGGCTGAGGTTGCGGGCCGGACCGAAGGTGGCGTTGAGCCGCGCCACGCTGGCCACGTCTGACGAGCGCAAGGCGACCAGGCCGGTGCCGTCGGCGTTGCCATGCAGCACGGTCAGGCTGCTGGTGTTGTTGAACCAGTCTTTGACGGTGATGACGGAGTCGGTGGCCAACTCGTCGATCACGAGGTCGTTGCCCGATTGGGTGAACCACAGGTCGTTGCGGGTGCTGCCATCGGTGATGACCAGGGTGTTGTGCTCATCAGCCAGTCCGGCGTCGGAGATCGTGGTGCGAGCGCCCACTTGCTTGCTGTTGAACACATAGGTGTCGCTGCCCAAGCCACCCACCAAGGTGTCCAGGCCCGCACTCAGGGTGAGGCGGTCGTCGCCTTCGAGGGCGACCAGCGAGTCGTTGCCTGCACCGCCAGCCATGACGTCGTTGCCGATGGTGCCGGTTTGCGTCGTGACCACGGGGGCGGGGGGCGGGGGCGGTGGGGCGATGCTGTTGGTCCACATGCCGTTGAAGGCCGCGGTCGCCAACTCCTTCAAGTCGGCGGGCACTTCACTCAGGTTGCGGGCGTTCTCGAACACCGGGCTGCCCACGAAGCTGGCCAGGCTGGCCAGTGACTTGGTGTCCAGCGTGAGCGGTGTGCTGCCGTCGCTGTTGGCGTAGACCACCTTCAGGCCGCTCTGGTTGTTGAACCAGTCCTTGATGGTGACGATTTCGTCGCGAGACAGGATGTTGACGCGCAAGTCGTTGCCCGACTTGGTGAACCACAGGTCGCTCTTCTGGGTGCCGTCGGCGATGAGCAGGGTGTTGTTTTCGCCGGCGAGGCCCGCGTCGTTGATCACCGTGCGTGCGCCCTTGAAGTTGGCGTTCAGCACATAGGTGTCGCTGTCCAGCCCGCCGACGAGCGTGTCGCTGCCGCTGCTGAGGATCAGGGTGTCGTTGCCGTCGCCACCGTTGAGCTTGTCGCTGCCCGCGCCGCCGTCCAGGCGGTCGTCGCCTTCGCCACCTTCCAGCACGTCGTTGCCGGCCAGGCCGAGCAGCGTGTCGTTGCCCGCGTAGCCCTTGAGCGTGTCCTTGCCGGCGTGGCCGGTCAGCACGTTGGCCAAGGCGTTGCCGCCCAGGGTGATGGCCGTGGCGGTGCTCACGGCGCTGTTGACCACCAGGTTCTCGATGTTCTGGAAGCGAGAAGCGCTGGCGCTCAGGTCGATGGAAAGGGTGGTGTCGATGGTGTCGATGCCACCCGTGGCGTCTTCCACCACGCTGTCGCCTGAAGCGTTGACGAAGTACAGGTCGTTGCCTGCCCCGCCGACCATCAGGTCATTGCCGGCGCCACCGTCCAGCGTGTCGCTTTGTGCGCTGCCATACAACGTGTCGTTGCCCGCGCCGCCTGAAAGGACTTGGTTGTTGGCCGTGTCTTGACGACGGTCGAGGAGGTCGGCCTTGGCCGTGCCCGATGTCTTGATCGTGCTCATGTTTTTCCCTGTGAATGTGCAAAAAAAGCCAGCACCGACCTGCGTCGGGCCGGATACAAAGTGTCATAAATGCTCAAATGAAGCAGATGTGACGCTTTCAGCTTAGGGATGCAAGGGCGACCTGTCCGCTCGGGTTTGCACTTGGTGCAACGGCAAATGTTCAGCAATTGACAATTGCCGGCCCATGGCTGATGCGGCCCCACGACAGCCGGGCGGCGGGTCAGAGCTGGAGGGCCAGCCTCGTGGCCTGGTCGATGGCGCGCTTGGCGTCCAGCTCGCCCGCCTCTGCGGCACCGCCGATCACGTGCACCGGCGGGGCGCCAGCCACTTGTCGCAGCGCTTGCGCGAGCTCATCGAGCTTCTCCTGGCCGGCGCACAGCACCACTGTGTCACACGGGATGCAGCGCGGGTGGGCGCGCTGCTCGCCTTCGCTGATGTGCAGGCCGGCGTCGTCGATGCGCTCGTAGTTCACCCCGCCCACCATGTGCACCTGCTTCATGTGCAGGCTGGCGCGGTGGATCCAGCCTGTGGTCTTGCCCAGCCGCGCGCCCAGCTTGCCGGGCTTGCGTTGCAAGAGCGTCACGTCACGGGCGGCGGGCGTGGGCCGGGGGCCTTCGGCCAGCAGCCCGCCCGGGGTGAGCGACGGGTCGCCCACGCCCCACTCGCGCTGCCAGTCGGGCAGGCTCAGCGCGGTGGCGGGGCCTGAGTGCACCAGGAACTCGGCCACGTCAAACCCGATGCCACCGGCACCGATCACGGCCACACGCTTGCCCGGCGCCACGCGGCCCGTGAGCACGTCGATGTAGCTGCACACCTTGGCGTGGTCCTGCCCGGGGATGCGCGGGTTGCGCGGCACCACGCCCGTGGCCACCACCACCTGGTCGTGTTGCATCAGCTCACTGGCCTGCACGCGGCGGTTCAGGTGCAGCGTCACCCCGGTGGCCTCGATGCGCCGGCCCAGGTAGCGCAGCATCTCGTGGAACTCTTCTTTGCCCGGCACTTGCTTGGCGTAGTTCAGCTGGCCGCCGATCTCTGCGGCAGCGTCGAACAAATCGACGTGGTGGCCGCGTGCCGCCAGTTCGGCCGCCGCAGTGAGCCCGGCCGGCCCGGCGCCCACCACCGCGATGCGCTGTGGCCGCTTCGCGGGCAGGGCCACCAGCTCGGTCTCGTGGCAAGCGCGGGGGTTGACCAGGCAGCTGGTGAGCTTGTTGCGAAACACGTGGTCCAGGCAGGCCTGGTTGCAGGCGATGCAGGTGTTGATGTCTTGGGCGCGGCCTTCGGCCGCCTTGCGCACGAAGGCCGGGTCGGTCAGCAGGGGGCGCGCCATGGACACCATGTCGGCCTGGTCTGCCGCCAACACCTGTTCGGCCACTTCTGGCGTGTTGATGCGGTTGGAGGTGATCAGCGGCGTGGCGAGGCCTTTGCTGCGCAAGTGCTGCCGCATGCGCGCGGTGACCTCGGCAAAGGCCGCGCGCGGCACGCTGGTGGCGATCGTGGGCACACGCGCTTCGTGCCAGCCGATGCCGGTGTTGAGCAGCGTGGTGCCGGCGTCCACGATGGCTTCGGCCAGGGTGGTGGTTTCGTCCCACGTCGACGCGCCGGGCACCAGGTCGATCATCGACAGCCGGTAGACCACGATGAAATCGCGCCCCACCGCCTCGCGGATGCGCCGCACGATTTCGACGGGCAGGCGCATGCGTTGCGCGAAGCTGCCCCCCCACTGGTCTTGTCGGTGGTTGGTGTGCGGGGCCAGGAACTGGTTGATCAGGTAGCCCTCGGAGCCCATGACCTCGACGCCGTCGTAGCCCGCTTCACGCGCCAACACGGCGCAGCGCACGAAGGCGTCGATCTGGCGCTGCACCCCGCGTGACGACAGCGCAAAGGGCGTGAACGGGGAGATGGGCGATTTGATGCGCGAAGGCGCCACGGCCAAGGGGTGGTAGGCGTAGCGGCCGGCGTGCAGGATCTGCAGCGCGATCTTGCCGCCCGCTGCGTGCACCGCCTGTGTGACCACTTGGTGTCGGCTCACCCCGCCCGAAGTGGCCAAGCGGCCGGCCAGCGGCTTCACCCAGCCGGCCACATTGGGCGCGAAGCCCCCGGTCACGATCAGCCCCACACCGCCTTCGGCGCGCTCACGGAAATAGGCGGCGAGTTTGCTCAGGTCGCGCCCGTCTTCCAGCCCGGTGTGCATCGAGCCCATCAACACGCGGTTGCGCAAGGTGGTGAAGCCCAGGTCCAGGGGCTGCAGCAGGTGAGGGTAGGGCGTGGGGGCGTCGGCCATGTCTTTGCAACCAGTTGCATGAAAGGTGGCCGCACTATGCAACCAG
>JBEEJT010000290.1:0-35423 GCA_041169085.1 Pseudomonadota bacterium
CAACGACACGCTGAATGGCGGAGTGGGCGCTGACTCGCTGGTGGGTGGCGCAGGCAACGACACCTACGTGGTGGACAACACCACCGAGAAGCTCACCGAGAACGCGGGTGAAGGCACGGACCTGGTCCAGTCGTCGGTGACTTGGACGCTGGCCGCCAACTTCGAACACCTGACGCTCACCGGCACCACGGCCATCAATGGCACGGGCAACGGCAGTGACAACTGGCTGGTGGGCAACGGCGCGGTCAACACCCTGACGGGCGGCATTGGCAACGACACGCTGGACGGTGGTGTGGGCGCCGACGCGCTGGTGGGCGGCACGGGCAACGACACCTATGTGGTGGACAACGCCTCCGACAAGCTCACCGAGAACGCCTCGGAGGGCACGGACCTGGTCCAGTCGTCGGTGACCTGGACGCTGGCCACCAACTTCGAGCAGCTCACGCTGACGGGCGCCTCTGCCATCAACGGCACGGGCAACACCGCCGCCAACGTCTTGACGGGCAACGGAGCGGCCAACACCCTGACGGGCGGTGGCGGCAACGACACCTTCCGGGGCGGTGCGGGCACCGACACCTTGTCGTCCAGCTCGACCACGTCCAACGATGTGTACATCTGGGGCCGTGGTGAAGGTGCGGACACGCTCACCGACACCGGCGGCACCGACCAGCTGCAGGTGTTGGCCGGCGTGACGGCCGACCAGCTGTGGCTGCGCCGTGTGGGCAACAACCTGGAGGCGTCGGTCATCGGCACCACAGACACCTTCACGGTCACCGACTGGTACACGTCAACGGCCAACCAGGTCGAAAGCTTCACCACCGCCGATGGCAAGAAGTTGACGGCGGCCGGAGCCCAGAAGCTCGTGGATGCGATGGCGAGCTTCACGCCGCCCGCCCAAGGCCAGACCACGCTGCCGTCCAACTACCAGACGGCGCTGGCCGGCACCATCGCGGCCAACTGGGTCTGATGGGGGGCTGAGTTGGGTGTGAGGCCCCTTGCTTCGGCAAGGGGCCTTTTTTCATGGGCGCTTCAGGCGTGCAGGCGTGGCCCCAGCCGCCACAACGACGTCACCTCTTTGCGCCGCGCCTGGTGCAGCGGGTCGTTCGCGTCTTGCGCCTTGGGGTGGTGCGGGCGCACGTCCAGGCGGTCGATCACCTGCAAGCCGGCGGCTTCGATCCAGCCCAGCAGCTGTTCGCGGCTGCGCAGGCCCAGGTGCTCGGCCAGGTCAGACAAGATCAACCAGCCCTCGCCTTGCGGCATCAGGTGCGCAGCCAGGCCTTGCAGGAAGCCGCGCAGCATGCGGCTGTCGGGGTCGTACACGGCGTGCTCAATGGGGCTGCTGGGCTTGGCCGGCACCCAGGGCGGGTTGCACACGATCAGCGGGGCGCGGCTGTCGGGGAACAGGTCGGTCTTGAGCAGCGTCACCGCGCCCTGGGGCGCCAGCACGCCCAGGCGTTGGAGGTTGCCTTGCGCGCAGGCCAGGGCTCGCGCGTCCTGGTCGGTGGCCAGCACCTGTTCGATGCCCCGCTTGGCCAGCACGGCCGACAGCACGCCCGTGCCGACGCCGATGTCGAAGGCGCATGCGCTGTGCTTCAGCGCTGGCGGCAAGGGGGCCTGGGCCACCAGGTCGATGTACTCGCCGCGCACCGGCGAAAACACGCCGTAGTGCGCGTGGATGGGCTGGCCCTTCAGCGCCGCGATGGGCACGCCCTTCTTGCGCCATTCGTGCGCACCGACCAGGCCCAGCAGCTCGCGCAACGAGGCCAGGCTGGGCCCGGTGGCGCTGTCGTGGCCATACACCTCGCTGCAGGCCTGCTGCCAATCGGGGGCGCGGCGCAGGGCGATGTCAAAGCCCGCTTCCAGTGGGATCAGCAGGCGGCCCAGCACCGAGGCGCGCTGGCCTTGCGTGTGGCGGTGCTGGTGAAAGGCCTGGGCGGCGCGCTGTTGGGGTGTCAGCGGTGCGCTTTCCTCACCATGGGTGCCATCGGCCGTAGATGCCGCCTGGGGCTTGGCCTTGGCCTGCGCCTTCTTGCGTTCGGCATGGCGCTCGGCCTGCTTGTCGATGCGGCGGCCCAGCGCCTGCAGCAGGTGGCGCGCGTTCTGGAAGTCGCCTTGCCAGATCAGCGCCGTGCCTTCGCAGGCCAGCTTGTAGGCCACATCGGCCGAGGTGGTGTCGTCCACCACGCGCCAGCGTTTGGGGCAGGGCACGCCGGCCTCTGAGCGCCACAGCGCGTGCACGGGCGTGCCGTCTTCGCGTTGCCAGTCGAGGTGGGTGGGGGCTGGAGGCGTGTGAGGTGCAGACATGGCCGGCAGTGTAGTGGCGTGTGAAGTTTTGCAGCTTCACAAATCGACAGCTGCGCGCAACCTGCCCGCAGCACGGCTTGCCCACACTGCCTCTCATGCAGCGACGTTGCTGCAAGCACCCCAACGCCCACCATGCGCATCCCCTCTGGCCGCCCCATCCCTGTCACCACCCTGCGGGCGCTGTGCCTGAGCCTGGCCTTGTTGACCCTGGCCGGCGTGCAGGTGCCTGCCCATGCCGATGCCGGGCCGGACTTCGCCGAGGTGGTGCGCCGCCACGATGCGGCGGTGGTCAACATCGCGGTCAGCGGCGTCAACCCACAGGCCAGCGGTGCGGCCCGCTTGGTGCACGGTGAGGGCTCGGGCTTCATCGTGCGCGCCGATGGCCTCATCGTCACCAATGCCCATGTGGTGCGCGATGCCCGCCACATCGTGGTCAAGCTCAAGGACCGCCGCGAGTTCGAGGCCCGCGTGATCGGCGTGGACGACCGCACCGACGTGGCCGTGCTGGCCATCGACGCCAGCGCCCTGCCCACCGTCACCCTGGGCCGCGCCGCCGACGTGCAGGTGGGCCAGTGGGTGCTGGCGATCGGCTCGCCCTTTGGCTTTGAGCACTCGGTGTCGGCGGGCGTGGTCAGCGCGCGGCAGCGCACCCTGGCCGGGCCGCAAACCGTGCCGCTCATCCAGACCGATGTGGCCGTCAACCCGGGCAACTCGGGCGGGCCGCTGTTCAATGCGCAAGGCGAGGTGGTGGGCATCAACACCGCCATCTACAGCGGCACCGGCGGCTACCAGGGGCTGTCGTTCGCCATCCCCATCGATGTGGCCATGCGCGTGACGGATCAGATCCTCGCGCAAGGCCGCGCCACCCATGCCCGCGTGGGCCTGAGCACGCAGACGATGAACCTGGCGCTGGCGCGCTCGTTCGGGCTGGCGCAGCCCCAAGGCGTGCTGGTGCTCAATGTGGACCCCGAAGGGCCGGCCCACCAGGCGGGCTTGCAGGTGGGTGATGTGGTGCTGGCCGCCAATGGCCGCGCCATCCGCGATGCCGACGACGTGCCCGGCATCGTGGCCACGCAGCAGCCTGGCGAGCAGATGCACCTGAGCGTGTGGCGCGAGGGCCGCCTCATCGCCGCCGACGTGACGCTGGCCGATGCCAGTCCGCCGCGTCCGGCCGCTGCGGCCTTGCCCGCACGCAGCCCTTCAGCCTCCGCTGCGGCTGCCGATGCGCTGACGCTGGGCCTGGTGCTGCGCGAAGGCCGCCACAGCGGTGCGCTCGTGGCCTCGGCCACCGGCTCGGCGCTGGAGGCCGGCGTCAACCGGGGCGACGTGATCCTGGCCGTCAACGGCGATGCCGTGGCCAACCCCAGCCAGGCCCGGCGCGCCCTGGCCGCCGCCGGGCCCTACGTGGCCCTGTTGATCGAGCGCCGGGGCGAGCGCGCCTATGTGCCGATCACCCGCAACTGAATCCCGCAACTGAATCGCGCCACAACCAGCGCCCACCGCACGCCGCACACAAGGTGAACCATGAACCCCTCGCCCCCCACCCCTGACCTGGACCCCGGCCTGAGCGCCGCCCGCCGCCGTGCCGAGGCCGCCCTGCGCGACGCCCGCAACGAGTTCGCGCGGCAGCACCCCGAGCGCGCCCTGCTGGCCTTGCACCGGGCCTGGGATGCGCTGGTGCACGTGCCCGGTGGCGAGGCCTTTGACGACCTGGTGGCGCTGGACGACGCCATCGAGCGCGCCTACCGGCACCTGGATCTGGCCCACGCCGACCTGGCCGCGCAGACCATGGACCAGGTGATCGCCCGGCTGCACGCCTGAGCGCGGGCATGTGGGCATCTGGGCAGGTGAAGGGGCGGCGCAGCCCGGTGAATCGCGGCCTAAGATCGCGGTCTGTTGTTCGACCCACCCTGATCCGCCGATCAGCTGCGCACCATGAACGTCCTCATCGTCCACGCCCACAACGAGCCGCAATCCTTCGTCACCTCGATGAAGAACGAGGCCGTGGCCCACTTCGAGGCCCAGGGCCACACCGTGCAGGTGTCTGACCTGTACGCCATGAACTTCAACCCCGTGGCCAGCGCGGCGGATTTTGGCTCGCGCCAGAACCCCGATTACCTGACCTACGCCCTGGAGCAGCGCCACGCCTGGAACGCCAAGACCCTGGCGCCCGACATCGTGGCCGAGCTCGAAAAGGTGCAGTGGGCCGACCTCATCGTCTTCAACTGCCCCATCTACTGGTACAGCCTGCCGGCCATCCTCAAGGGCTGGGTCGATCGGGTGTTCATCTCGGGCGTGTGCTACGGCGGCGTGCGCATCTACGACCGTGGCGGCTTGAAGGGCAAGCGCGCCATGCTGGCCACCTCGCTGGGCGGCCAGCCGCACATGTTCGGCCCCGGCGCCATCCACGGCGAGCTGGAAACCCTGCTCAAGCCCATCCACCAGGGCATGTTTGGCTATGTGGGCATGACGGTGCTGCCGCCCTTCGTGGCCTTCCATGTGCCCTACCTGAAGCAGCCTGAGCGCGAGGCCATCATGGCCAGCTACAGGGAACACCTAGGTCGTCTTGACACCTTGGAGCCCCTGAAGATGCCCTCGCTGGCCGACTTCGATGCCACCATGCACCCGTTGCCAAAAACACCGGGATGAACCATGCGCCTGCGCCCCTTGCTGACCACCCTCGCGTCAGCCGCCGTGATCGCCACCTTGGGCACGGCCGCCCCTGTGGCGCAGGCCGCCTTGCCCGCCGGGGTGACGTGTCAGGTCAAGCCCGCCACGCCCAAAACGTCGCTGGCCTGGGGCAAGTGGGCGCGCTTTGACGAAGCCGATGTGCAGCTCAGCGGCCTGCCCGCTCCTGACCCCACCCCCAGCTACCACCTGTTGAGCAAGCGCCCCGGCGCGCAGGCCAACACGGGCCGCCCGCTGCTGTTGTTCCTGCACGGCTTTCCTGAGTTTTCGTGGGCCTGGGAAAGCTGGCTGACCACCTTTGGCGCCGCGTACGACAGCGTGGCCATCGACCTCAAGGGCTATGCGCAGTCGTCGCGCCCCAGCGATGTGGCCGCCTACGATGCCAGCCGCCTGGCCGACGAGATCGACCACATCGTCGATTGCCTGGGCTACAGCCAGGTGATCCCCATCGCGCACGATTGGGGCGCCGGCCTGGCCTGGGCCTATGCCTTCCGCCACGCGGAAAAACTCAAGGCCATGGTGATCCTGGCCACGCCCCACCCCTACACCTACCGCCGCGAGCTGGCCCAGCCGGATTCGCAGCAGCGCCAGCGCAGCCAGTACATCGTCGACATCCGCTCGGGCAAGGTCAAAGACCCGATCTCGCTGGGCCAGGCCAGTGGGCCCGATGGGCTCCAGCTGCTGCAGCTGCCCTTCTACAAGGGCGCGCGGCTCAACCGCTTGCTGTCGCAGGTGTTCTTCCCCAACTCGCGCCTGATGGCCGAGCTGAACTACTACAAGGCCATGGAATGGCCCACGGTCGAGGCCTACCCCGCCGTGCCCACCGCCCAGGCCCTGAAGGACTACGGCGTGCAGGCGCCCGTGCTGGCCATCTGGGGCCAGGCCGACAACTACTTCTCGCCCAAATCGTGGGAAGGGGTGGAGGCCTTTGTGCCGAATATCGACTTGCGCGCCATCCCCGGTGCGGATCACTGGCTGGACCACAACCGGCCCGAACTGCCGGGCGTGGTGATGGACTTCGTCAAGCGCGTGGCGCCCTGATTCAAGCTGGCCAGCTGCCAAACACCTGCGCCGCCGGCTCCACCTCGCCGCAGCGCGCCCGGCTGTAGCCGCCCAGCTGCGACAAGGCGGCCTGGCAGGCCTCGCTGCGCAACACGCCCAGCAGGCGCTGCACGCCGGGGGATTCCAGCGAGGCGGCGGGCAGCAGCAGGCCGTACAGCTCGGTCTGCACGGGGATGAACTCCAGCGCAAAGCGCCGCGCCGAGGTCTCCACCCCAAAGCCCGCATCGGCCATGCCACTGGCCACAAAGGCCGCCACGGCCGCGTGGGTGTGCTCGCCCGTGGTGCCGGCGCCCAGGCCGGAAGGATCGTGCCCGGCCTGGCGCAGCAACGCCTCCAGCAGCAGCCGCGTGCCCGAGCCCGCCACCCGGGGCACGAAGCGCACGTCCGGGCGCAGCAGGTCGGCCACCTGATCGATGTGCAGGGGGTTGCCCGGGCGCACCATCAGGCCCTGGCGGCGGGTGACCATGTGCACGTACAGCCAGTCGGGCGCCAGCCAGCGCTGGTGGTGGGCCAGCACCTCGGTTTGCAAGGCGGCGCCACTGGGGTGATGCGGCACAGGCAGGTGCAGGCTGGCCACATCGGCCGCGCCGCTGTGCAGCGCCACCAGGGCCTGGGTGCTGTCGGTGTAGCGCCAGTCCACCGGGGTGCCGGCCTCGGCCAGGTGCTGCTGCAGGGTCTCGATGGCGTAGCCGTGGCTCACGGCCACGCGCAGGGGGCGGTCGGCATCGGCCAGCAGGCGGTGCAGGGCGGTCTGCAGCTCGTGCGCCAGGCTGTCGAGCTGCGGGCGCAGCCGCGCCTCGCCCCGCCGCTGCGACCACACCAGCGCCTCGCCCAGCGGCGTGAGCACCGCGCCCTTGCCCCGGGCCATGTCCACCAGCGGGGCGCCCAGGGCGGCCTCGGCCTCGCGCAGCAGCGTCCAGGCGTGGCGGTACGAGGCCCCCTGGGCCTTGCACGCCGCCGAGAGGCTGCCGTGCGCCTGGATGTCGGCCAGCCAGGCCACGGCGCGAGGGGGCACGGCCAGGCCGCCGGGGCCGGTCAGCTGCCAGCTGGGGTCGATGCGGACGTGCAGGCTTTTCACAGTGTTGGCGCCGGGGTGAATATGCTGTCAGCAGCATAACCCATGCGCTGTGCACCGCTTATTGCCAAGCGGCCAGCCTGCGGCCAAAAATGCGCCCTTCAGCATATTCTTGAGGGCAAGCGCGCCCTGCCGTGGCCATGAGCGAAGCCAAGATCCAGATCTACAAGGGCCCAGCCGGTGGCTGGGGGGCGCTGCGCAGCGTGGCGCGCCAGCTCTTGCAGCACCGCATCGCCGCCAAGGGCGCGCGCACCCTGCTGTCGGCCAACCAACCCGATGGCTTTGACTGCCCCGGCTGCGCCTGGCCCGACCGCCAGCACACCAGCAGCTTCGAGTTTTGCGAAAACGGCGTGAAGGCCGTGGCCGCCGAAGCCACTGCCGACCGCGCCACACCTGAGGTCATCGCCCGCCACACCGTGAGCGAACTCCGCACCTGGAGCGACTTCGACCTCGAAGCCATGGGCCGCCTGACCGAGCCCCTGGTCTACCGCCCCGACCTGGACCGCTACGAGGCCATCGGCTGGGACGAGGCCTTTGCCACCATCGCCCGCCACCTGCAGGCCCTGCCCTCGCCCGACGAGGCCATCTTCTACACCTCGGGGCGCACCAGCAACGAGGCGGCGTTTTTGTACCAGCTGTTCGTGCGCGAGTACGGCACCAACAACTTTCCCGACTGCTCGAACATGTGCCACGAGCCCAGCGGCATGGGCCTCAAGGGCAGCATCGGCGTGGGCAAGGGCACGGTCACGCTGGATGACTTCGAGCACGCCGACTGCATCCTCATCTTCGGCCAGAACCCCGGCACCAACCACCCGCGCATGCTGGGCGAGCTGCGGGCCGCTGCCAAACGGGGCGCGCGCATCCTGAGCTTCAACCCGCTGCGCGAACGCGGCCTGGAGCGCTTTGCCGACCCGCAAAGCCCCGTGGAGATGCTCAGCGGCGGCGCCACCACCATCACGTCCGACTACTTCCAGCTCAAGGTGGGGGGCGACATTGCGGCGCTGACCGGCCTCATCAAGCACCTGCTGGACCTGGACGAAGCGGCCATGGTGAACGGCCTGCCCCCGGTGATCGACCCGGCCTTCATCGCCGAGCACACCGTGGGCTTCGACGCCTTGCGCGCCCACGTGCTGGCCACCGACTGGCCCGCCATCGAAGCGGCCTGTGGCCTCAGCCGCGAACGCCTGCACCACGCCGCCACCGTGATCGCCAAAGCCCAGGGTGTGATCGCCTGTTGGGGCATGGGCATCACCCAGCACCGCCATGGCGTGGGCGGCGTGCAGATGATCGCCAACCTGCTGCTGATGCGCGGCATGGTGGGCAAGGCCGGCGCCGGCCTGTGCCCCGTGCGCGGCCACAGCAACGTGCAGGGCGACCGCACCATGGGCATCTACGAAAAGCCCTCGGCCGCCTTCCTCGACCGCTTGCAGCAGGTCTACGGCTTTGCACCGCCGCGCCACGAGGGCTTTGACACCATTGGCGCCATCGAGGCCATGCGCGACGGCCGCGCCCGCGTGTTCTTCGCCATGGGCGGCAACTTTGCCGCCGCCACGCCCGACACGCCCACCACCTGGGCCGCCCTGCAGCGCTGCGACCTGACCGTGCACGTGGCCACCAAGTTCAACCGCAGCCACACGGTGCTGGGCCGCGAGGCCTTGGTGTTGCCCTGCCTGGGCCGCACCGAGGTTGACCAGCAAGCCAGCGGCCCGCAGCACGTCAGCGTGGAAGACTCGATGAGCATGGTGCACCTGTCGGCCGGCATCAACGCGCCGGCCTCGCCGCAGCTGTTGTCGGAGCCGATGATCGTGGCCAGCCTGGCGGCCGCCACCCTGCCGCACAGCGCCGTGCCCTGGCTGTGGCTGGTGGAAGATTACGACCGCATCCGCGACCACATCGCGCAGGTCTTCGATGAGTTCAAGGACTTCAACGAGCACGTGCACCACCCCGGCGGGTTCCGCCTGCGCAACGCCGCCAGCGAGCGCGAGTGGCTGACGGCCGACGGCCGCGCGCACTTCTTCGTGCACGACATCCCGCCCGACACGCTGGCGCCGGTGACGGCCGGGGCGCCGCGGCAGGCCGATGTGTTCACGCTCACCACCATCCGCGCGCACGACCAGTACAACACCACGGTGTATGGCCTGGACGACCGCTACCGGGGCGTGTTTGGCCAGCGCCGCGTGCTGTTCATCCACCGCGATGACCGCTTGCGCCTGGGGCTGGACGAAGGCCACTGGGTGGACCTGCTGGGCTGCGCGCCCGGTGACATCGAACGCGTGGCGCCTGGCTTCAAGCTGGTGGACTACGACATCCCCTCGGGCTGTGTGGCCGCCTATTACCCCGAGACCAATGTGCTGGTGCCGCTGAGCAGCCATGCGCTGGGGGCGCGCACGCCGACGTCGAAGGCGATTGCGGTGCGCCTGCGGCCGGTGGAGGCCCACGCATGAACGCCCGTGTGCCCTGGCCGCAGCCGGCCGATGATGACCATGCCTCGGGCTGGGCCGGGGTGCAGGTGCGGCGCCTGCAGGGCGCAGCGGCCCACGTTGACGCGTGCACCGAAGCCGACCAGGTGATCGACGAGCAACCCGTGGCACTGGTGTTCAACGGCCTGTCGCACGTGGTGATGATGGCCACGCCCACGCACCTCGAAGACTTGGGGCTGGGCTTTGCGCTGTCTGAAGGGCTGATTGCCGATGTGAGCGCGCTGTGCGACATCGAGGTGGAGCGCCATGATCAGGGCCAGACGCACGGCTACAGCGTTCACCTCACGGTGTCATCGCAAGCCTTTGCCGCGCTCAAAAACCGCCGCCGCCAGCTGGCCGGGCGCACCGGCTGTGGCCTGTGCGGCATCGACAGCCTGCAGGCCTTCCGCGCCGACTGGCCGCAGCCCTTGCCTGCCGAGCTCAGCGCCGCGCTGGCCGCACGGCCGGCTGATGCCTGGCACGCCGCCATCGCCCCCGCCTGGGCCCAACTGCCCGATCATCAGCCCTTGCAGGCCCTGACCGGTGGCTGCCACGCGGCGGCCCTGGCCAACGCGCACGGCCACATCACCCTGGCCCGCGAAGACGTGGGCCGCCACAACGCGCTCGACAAGCTGATCGGTGCCGCCGCGCGCCAAGGCCTGCGGCCCGCTGCGGGTGACATCACCTTGGTCAGCAGCCGCGCCAGCTACGAGATGGTGAGCAAGTGCGTGCGCGTGGGCTGGGGCGCGTTGGCGGCGGTATCAGCGCCCACAGGCCTGGCGGTGGAACTGGCGCAGGCCAGTGGCTTCAAGTTGTTTGGCTTTTGCCGGGGGCGGCAGGCGGTGGCTTACGCCTGAATGCGCGAGCAGCCCCTCAAGGCTTGATCACCTGGCGGCACACGGCGGCCAGGTCCATGGGCGTGATGGGGTTGTAGGCCCACATCAGGCCCGCGCTGCCCGCCAGCCACGCGGCCACCAGCAGCCAGGTGCGCCAGCCCGGGCGCTTGGCGTGGGCTGCGGGCGAGCCGGCATGGGGCAATTCAGTGGGCGTGCTCATGGCTGCGCAATTCGAAGGCGCTGATCGATGCGCGCAGGCGCTCTTCCTGCTCATGCAGCGACTGCATGGTGGCACTGAGCTGCTCCACGAAGGCGGCGTTTTGCTGCATCGAGGCGTCGATGTCGGCCACCGAGCTGCCCAGCGATTCCAGGCGCGGCTGGTCGCGCTGCGCGGCCGTGGCCACGGCGTGGATCAGCTCGCGCACCTCGCTGACGGCGTTCACCACCGCGAGCATGGCCTGGCCCGCATCGCGCACCTGGTGCGAGCCGGTGGACACGCGCTCGGTGGCATCGGTGATCAGGCTGCGGATCTCTTTGGCGGCCACCGCGCTGCGCTGCGCCAGCGTGCGCACCTCGCCCGCCACCACGGCAAAGCCACGGCCCTGGTCGCCCGCGCGGGCCGCTTCCACGGCGGCGTTGAGCGCCAGGATGTTGGTCTGGAAGGCGATGCCGTCGATCACCGAGGTGATCTCGCTGATGCGCCGCGAGCTGGCCTCGATTTCGCCCATGGTGCTCACCACGCGGTCGACCACCTCGCGCGCCTGCTCGGCCGACTCGCCGGCGGTCTCGCTGATGTCACCGGCCTTGCGCGCCGTCTCCAGGCTGGCGCGCGAGCTGCCCACGTACTCGCTCAGCTCCGAGGCCACGCGCTGGCTGCGGCTGGCGCTGGTTTCGGTGCGCACCGACAAATCGGCGCTGCCACTGGCGATCTCTTGCACGGCGGTGCCCAGGATCTCGGCCGAGCCGGCGATCTGGCGCAGCATCTGGGCCAGGCGCTCTTGCATGGCGTGCATGGCCTGCATCATCTCGCCGCCTTCGGCCGCGGCACGGCTGTCCAGCTCGATGCGGCCCGCGGCCACGCGCTGGGCGATGTCGGCCACCTTCAGCGAGCCGAACACCAGGCGCTGCATGCGGATCGCCAGGTAGCTCAGCACGGCGGCCTGCACGCCGCCCACGGCCCCGTGCACCAGGAAGTGCCCCCAGGGCCCACGGGTGTCGTTCCACACCAGCAGGCCCATGCCCATGGGCTGCATCAGCGTGAACACGAAGTGGTGCACGGCGATGGTGAGGTAGGCCGCCACCACCGGGCGCCAATCGCAATACACCACCAGGAAGGACAGCATCAGGAAGAAGCTGAAATGCGCCTCCATGTCGCCCTTGGTCTGCTGCACGATCAGCCCGGTGAACACCATGAAGGCGATGCCCATCACCACCCGCGAGGCCGTGGCCAAGGGGTAGGTGCGCGCCAGCCACCAGGGCAGCGCCAGCGTGGGCACGCCCACCATCAGCGCCAGCGGCCAGGTGCCATTGGCCACCCCCAGGGCCAGACACAGCAGCAGGTGCAAGGCGCCCGCGCCTATGGCCAGCGTGTGCGCCTGGTGGTAGAACTCGGGCAGACCTTGTTTTTGCATGATGGAAGCCGGGTGGCGCTGAGCACAGGCTCGATCCGGTGGAGATCGGCCAGGCGGCGCGCGACTTGAGCCACAGGGCCGACAAGGTGGTCAATTGCCGCGACAGCCCCCCGCTTCAAACCGGCTACGCGCGAGCAAGGGGGCCGGGCCTGGCCGGCAAGGCACACTGGCGGCCCCACACAATCAGGAAGCCCTCAGATGAAAACCTGTCTGCCGCTGTTGCTGCTGGCCTGGGCCTGCAGCGCCCACGCCATCGACGAAAAGCCCAACGTCAAGGTGAGCACGGTGCTCAAGACCTCGGCCAGCTGGGACGGCACGCCCATCGCCTACCCGAGCGGCCCGGCCGAAGTCACCGGCATGGTGGTCGAGATCGCGCCGGGCGCAGAGACGGGCTGGCACCTGCACCCGGTGCCGTCGTTCGGCATGATCCTCGAAGGCGAGCTGGAGGTGCAGCTGCAAGACGGCACCACGAAGCGCCTGAAGGCTGGCGATGCCGTGGCCGAGGTGGTGGGCCGCGTGCACAACGGCCGCAACGTGGGCGCGGTGCCGGTGAAGATCGTGGTGTTCTACGCCGGTGCGGTGGGCACGGCGACCTCGGTGAAGGCGCACGCGCACTGAAGGCAGGCCTGGCGTCACAGCCCCAGGTCGCTCAGGCCCGGGTGTTCGTCGGGGCGGCGGCCCAGCGGCCAGTGGAACAGCCGCTCTTCCGCCTGGATGGGCAGGTCGTTGATGCTGGCATGGCGCCGCTGCATCAGGCCATCGGCCGCGAACTCCCAGTTTTCGTTGCCGTACGAGCGGAACCAGTTGCCGCTGTCGTCGTGCCACTCGTAGGCGTAGCGCACGGCAATGCGGTGGCCATCAAAGGCCCACAGCTCTTTGATCAGGCGGTAGTCCAGCTCTTTGCGCCACTTGCGCGCCAGAAAGGCCTGGGCCTCGTCGCGGTTGCGCACGAACTCGCTGCGGTTGCGCCACTGGGTGTCGGCCGTGTAGGCCAGCGCCACGCGGGCGGCGTCGCGGCTGTTCCAGCCGTCTTCGGCCAGGCGCACCTTCTGGATGGCGGTCTCGCGGGTGAAGGGCGGCAGTGGGGGGCGGGTGCTCATGGCGGTCCTCAGGGGTGCGTGTAGACAGGTCTGTCTACCTGCGGCCAATGTAAGGCAAGTGGAACGACCTGTCTACATTGCCTACAATGGCCTCATGCCCATCCAGCCTGACACCTTTGCCGACTTGCCGCCGCGCGATCGCATCCTGCATGCGGCGCACGACCTGTTTTATGGCGAGGGCATCCGCGCCACCGGCATCGACAAGGTGATCGCCCAGGCCCATGTCACCAAGGTGACCTTCTACCGGCAGTTCGCCAGCAAGGACGCCCTGGTGCTGGCCTACCTGGCCTACCGCCACGAGCTGTGGATGGGCTGGCTGCGCACCGCCTTGGCGGCGCAGCAGGCGCAAGGCCACACCCCGCAGCAGGCCCTGGCGGCCGCGATGGGGGCGTGGTTCAAGCGCGAGGATTTTCGGGGGTGCGCGTTCTTGAACGCCACGGCCGAGCTGGGCGCCACCTCGCCCGAGGTGATGGCCCTGGTGCGCGAGCACAAGCGCGACATGGCCCATGAGCTGGCGCAGCTGCTGCCCGCCGGCGCAGGGCGTGCAGCGCGGGGCCGGGCGCTGGCCATGGTGGTGGATGGGGCCATTTTGCAGGCGCAGATGGGGATGCCGCTGGCCGGGGTGCTGGAGGTGCTGCGCACGGTGGTGCGGCCGGTGTTCAGCGTTTGAGGGCCACGCCGGCACGCCCCGCCACCTCACCCAACCACCGCACCGCCTCGTCCACGCGCCCGTCATGCGGGTGCCCGCCATTGAGGCGCAGCGCCGTGCGAAAGCGCTGGTCGGCCGAAAACAGCACCCCGGGCGCGATGCTGATGCCGTGGGCCAGCGCCTCGCGGTGCAGGGCCAGGGTGTCGGCGCCCTCGGGCAGTTGCACCCACAAAAAGTAGCCGCCCGTCGGCCGTGACACCCGCGTGCCTTTCGGGAAGTGGCGCAGCACCAGCTGCCTCAGGTGCTGCAGGCTGTCGGCCAGCTGGCGGCGCAGCTGTCGCAGGTGGCGGTCGTAGCCGCCTTCTTCCAGGTACTCGGCCACGGCCAGCTGCGCCGGCACCGAGGTGGCCAGCGAGCTCATCATCTTGAGCTTGTGCACCGCATGGCTGTGGCGGCCGGCCAGGGCCCAGCCCACGCGGTAGCCCGGCGCCAGGCATTTCGAAAACGAGCTGCAGTACAGCACCTGCCCCTCGGCATCGAAGGCCTTGAGCGGCAGGGGCCGCGTGCTGCCGTGGTGCAGCTCGCCGTACACGTCGTCTTCCACCACGGGCGTGCCGCTGCGCTGCAGCACCTGCATCACCGCCTGCTTGCGCGCCAGCGGCATCAAGGCCCCCAGGGGGTTCTGGAAGTTGGGCATCAGCCAGCAGGCGCGCACGCCGTGGCGGGCGATCACCTCGGCCAGGCCATCGGGGTCGATGCCCTGCTGCGGATCGGTGGGCACCTCGACGGCGCGCAGGTGCAGCCGCTCCAGGGCCTGCAAGGCGGCGTAGAAGGTGGGCGATTCCACCGCCACCACATCGCCGGGGCGGGTCACGGCCTGCAGGCACAGGTTGAGCGCCTCCATGGCGCCGTTGGTGATGATGGGCTCGTCGGCGCCCACCTTCAGGCCTTGGCGCACGCTGCGGGCCCGCACGGCCTCGCGCAGCCGGGCGTTGCCCGACACCAGCTCGGTGGTGAGCGCCAAGGGGGCGAGTTGCCGCATGGCGCGGGCGCCGTCGCGGGCCAGGCGATCCAGCGGGAACAGCGCGGGCGACGGGAAGGCTGAGCCCAGGGGCACCACGTCGCGGTCGCGCGTGCTGTGCAGCACCTCGAACACCAGCTCGCTGATGGCGACCTCGGTGCTGTCCGGGCGGGGTGCCACGGCCGTCGCCTGCACCGCCAGCCGGCGGGCCTGCTGGCGCACGTAAAAGCCCGATCGTGGGCGGGCCTCGATCAGCCCCTGGCTTTCCAGCAGGTCGTAGGCCTGGAACACCGTGGCCGGGCTGACCTGGGCCTGGGCGCACGCTTGCCGCACCGAAGGCAGGCGCTCGCCCGGTTGCAGCTCGCCCGCCAGGATGCGCTGGGCCAGGGCGTCGGCCAGTTGTTCGTAAAGCGTGCTCATGGCGGTGTCATGCCCATCTGATCCGGTTATTTTCCAGGAAATCTGAGTCTGGCGGATCAGATGGCCTGGGCCGACCATCACGGCATGACACCGACCACCCTGCCCGCAGGCGACATCGACCCGGAAGCCCTGCTCCACGACCTGCTGACCTCAGGCTGGCTGCGGCTGATCCTGCCGCCCGCGCTGGGCGGCGCAGGCGCCACCCCTGCCGAGGTGGCCGAGGCCCTGTTGCCCTGGGCGCGGCGCCACCCGGGGGCCGGCTGGATGGCGTGGTCGCAGGCGATGGTGGTCGAGGCGCTGGTGCGCTCGCCCAATGTGGCGGTGCGCGAAACCGTGCTGCCTGACCTGCTGGATGGCACCCGTGCCGGCGCCGTGTCCTGGGCCGCTGAGTGGGGCCTGGCCTCGCCGCCCAAGCCCGTGCTGGCCACCCCGTTGGCGCGGGGCTGGCGCCTCGATGGCCGCCTGGAGCAGGTGTTCAACCTGCACTGGATGGGCTACGTGGTGCTGTGTCCCGTGTGGTTCGCCCAGGGCACAGGCCGCACACCAGCTCTGCGCTGGACGCTGCTGCGCAGCGAAGAAGACGGCCTGCGCGCCGACATGGCGCCCCACCGCGCCCTGCACCGCCAGGCAGCCTGTGGCGACCTGCAGCTGCAGGGCGTGTATTTCCGCGAAGACGAACTGCTGGCCGACGACCCTGTGGCGCTGCGCACCCCGCTCAGCCTGCTCGACCAGGCCTTGCGTGCGGCCCTGTGGTCCGCCGCCTTGATGTGAAGAAAGCCCACCATGAGTGAATCCCGACGCCTGATCCCCATCCTGCCCACCTTGGATCTGCCCGGTGTGGAAGCTACCCGCAAGGTGCAGGCCCGCAGCACCCGAGGCCGCTTCACGCGCTGGCGCTGGGCCAGCTTGCTGGCCACGCAGCTCTTCTTCTTTGGCCTGCCCTGGCTGAACTGGCATGGCCGCCAGATGGTGCGCTTTGACCTGGAGGGCATGCGCTTCTACCTGGGCAGCCTGATCCTGCTGCCCCAAGACCTCATCTTGCTCACTGGCTTGCTGGTGTTTTGCGCCATGGGCCTGTTCATGGTGACCACCTTGTGGGGCCGTGTGTGGTGCGGCTTCAGCTGCCCGCAGACGGTCTACACCGCGCTGTTCATGTGGGTCGAGCGCCGCTTCGAGGGTGAGCGCCACCAGCGTGTCAGGCTCGACCAAGCGGGCTGGTCGTTCCACAAGCTGTGGCGGCGTGGCGGCAAGCAGGCCGCCTGGGTGCTGATCTCGCTGTGGACGGGGCTGACCTTTGTGGGCTGGTTCTCGCCCATGCGCGAGCTGGTGCCCAGCCTGGCCACGGGCACCCTCGGCTTCTGGGATGGCTTCTGGACGCTGTTCTACGCCGGCTGTTGCTACATGAACGCAGGCCTGCTGCGCGAGAAGGTGTGCCTGCACATGTGCCCCTACGGGCGCTTCCAGGGCGCCTTGATGGACGCCGACACGCGCATCGTGGCCTACGACGCCCGCCGGGGTGAGCCCCGTGGCGCCCACCGCAGCGCCCACCGCAACGCCCACCGCAACGCCAGCGCCTCATCGGTCACAGGCGCCTGCGTGGATTGCACGGTGTGCGTGCAGGTCTGCCCCACCGGCATCGACATCCGCCAGGGCTTGCAGGCGGCGTGCATCGGCTGCGGCCTGTGCATCGACGCGTGTGACCAGATCATGGACAAGGTGGGCCAGCCGCGTGGCCTGGTGCGCCTGACCACCCAGCGCGAGCTGGCGGGCGACACGACGCCACCGTCGGGCTGGGTGCGCCACCGCATCCAGGTGTATGGCGGCCTGATGGCGGCCTTGCTGCTGGCCTTGGTGTGGATGCTGATGGCCCGCCCCGCCCTGCGCGTGGACGTGATCCGCGACCGTGGGGTGATGGCCCGCACGGTGGAAGACGGCATCATTGAAAACGTCTACCGCCTGCAGCTGATGAACCAGACCGACTTGCCGCAGCGCCTGCAGGTGGGGGTGAGTGGCCTGCCTGGCGCGGTGGCCCAGGCACTGGCCGTCGTCCTGGCGCCGGTGGAAGACCGGCAGGTGCAGGTGGCCGTGCGACTGCCCGCCACCCAGGCTGCAGCCCTGGCGGGGCAGACCGTGGGCCTGCGCTTTGAGGTGGCCAGCCGCAGCCCGCAGGGCACGAGCCTGGTCAGCGAGCACAGCACCTTCATCGTGCCGCGTTGAGCGTTGCCAGGGCGGGTGCGGGCCTGCGCTCGCGTTCACATCACCGAGGCGTGCACCTGCTCGGGGTGGCTCAACACATCGGCCACCACGCGCAGGCTTTGCTCGCACTGCGCGGTGGTGATGGGGCCACCCAGGCACAGGCGCACCGCACGTGGCGGGGCCGTGTTGGTGGCAAAGGCCGTGCTGGCCACGGCGGCCACGCCGCGTGATCGCCAGAACGAGGCCGCCTCGTTGGGGCTGAGCGTGTCGGGCAGCTTGAGCCAGGCATGGAAGCAATCGGGCTGGCTCCACACGTCCCAGTCGCTCAGGTGCTTGAGCAGCAGGGCGTGGCGGGTGTTGGTCTCTTTGCGGATGGCCTGCACCACCGCGCTGGCCGTGCCGTCGTTGATCCACTGCGTGGCCAGCGACACCATGGGCGGCGCGGCCATCACCGTCAGCGCCCGCATCGCCCCGGCCAGGCGCTGTGTGGCCTGCACCGTGGGCGCGTGGACATAGGCCACCCGCAGGCCGGCACCCAGGCACTTGGCAAAGCCCGTGACGTGGTAGGTCAGCTCGGGCGCCAGCTCGGCCAGTGTGGTGGGCGCCTTCGTGGGCAGCGCCCCATAGGCGTCGTCTTCGATGATGGGGATGGCGTAGCGCAGCGCGATGTCGGCCAGGGCCTCGCGCCGTGACGGGCTCATGGTCACCGAGGTCGGGTTGAGCATGGTGGGGTTGCAGTACAGCGCCTTGGGGTGCACGTGCTTGCAGGCCTCTTCAAAGTGCTGCGGGCAGGGGCCCTCGTCGTCCACCGCCAGGGCGTGCAGTTTGATGCCCAGCTGAGTGGCCAGCGCCTTGATGCCGGGGTAGCTCACCGACTCCACGCACACCGTGTCGCCCGGGCGGGCCAGCAGGCTCATGAGCCCACACAGCAGGCCGTGGATGCCCGGGCCCACCAGCACGCGCTCGGCCTGGGTGGGGCCCATGATGGCGCCCAGCCAGCGGGCGCCGGCGTCGCGGTCGGCGGGGCTGCCCCCGAAGTCCTGGTAGCGCAGGTGGGCCAGCAGGCGTTGCGGGTCGGTGTACATCTGCGCGCAGCCCTCGGCCATGCGCTGCAGCAGGGCCGGGTCGTCGGGCTCCGGCGGCAGGTTCATGGTCATCTCGGCCGCAGTGCCGCCACGCAGGGGCACCGCCGGGGCCGCGCTGCGCACGAAGCTGCCGCGACCCGGGCGGGCATCGATCTGCCCGCGCTTCTGCGCCTCGGCCAGGCCGCGCGCCACGGTGGTGTAGTTCAGGCCCAGGGCCTGGGCCAGCTCACGCAAAGGTGGCAGGCGGTCGCCTGGGGTCAGGCGGCCACTGGCCAGGTCTTCGGCCAGCAGGTCGGGGATGAGCAGGTAGGCGGGCTTGCTGCTGTCGCGCAAGCGCTGGGCCCAGAGGCGTGCAAAGGTGGCAGGCATGCCCCATTGATTGCATCAAGCGTGCCGATTGATTGCTTGGATGAATGCACTCAATGGGTGCGGCACGCGGCCCTTGCGCCGTGCTGGTGCCTCCTGGCGCGGGCGGCTTGCGCGAGCTTGGTGCGCACGGCGGGATCGCGGCTGTTGAACGGCCACCGATGTCGGACAGGGTGCTCGCGTGGCATTGATTGCATTTCACGCGATCAAGCCCAAGCCATGGGGATCCTGCCCGTTCGCTGCTTCATTGATCGCAACTTGATCGCATGCCGATGGCACGCGGTGGCACATCGGATGCACCTGTTGATTCAGCGCGCGCACCCCTTGTCCCACCTCATCCTTACCTTGGAGCCATCCCATGCCTGCTGTGACCAAAGCCCCCAATGCCATCGGCGATTTCCTGGTCGACTACGAAGAGAAGGTCTTTGAAGACGTGAAGGCCGAGCCAGGCGACAAGGCCCTGGTGACCTTCCACACCGTGGCCTTCGAAGGCTCGATCGGCTTCGTCAACCTGCTGCAGGCCACCCGCTTGCAGCGCAAGGGCTTCGACACCTCGGTGCTGCTGTATGGCCCGGGCGTGACCCTGGGCGTCAAGCGCGGCTTTCCGAAGCTGGGCGATGCCGCCTTCCCCGGCCACCTCAACTTCAACGACCAGATCGCCAAGTTCATCGCCGAGGGCGGCAAGGTCTACGCCTGCCGCTTCGCCCTGCAGGCCTTGTATGGCCACGGCGAGGGCGCGCTGATCGAAGGCATCAAGCCGATCAACCCGCTCGACGTGCTGGACATCATCTTGCTGCACCGCAAGGAGAAGGCCTTCATCCTCGACACCTGGACGCTGTGATCGGCGCTTGAGCAACCACGGGCACCCACCATGAGCCAAGCACGCATCATCAAGGCCGCAGCGGCGCAGATCTCGCCGGTGCTGAACGAAGCCGAGGGCACCTTGCACAAGGTGCTCGACACCATCGATCAGGCGGCCCGCCAGGGCGTGCAGATCATCGTGTTCCCCGAGACCTTCGTGCCGTACTACCCCTACTTCTCGTTCATCCGGCCGCCCATGGCGTCGGGGGCCGAGCACATGGCCTTGTACGAGCACGCGGTCGTGGTGCCCGGTCCCATCACCGATGCCGTGGCTCAGCGCGCGCGTCAGTACGGCATGGTCGTCGTGCTGGGCGTCAACGAGCGCGACCACGGCACCATCTACAACACCCAGCTCATCTTCGATGAGACGGGCGCGCTGCGCCTCAAGCGCCGCAAGCTCACCCCCACCTTCCACGAGCGCATGGTGTGGGGGCAGGGCGATGGCAGCGGCTTGAAGGTGGTCGACACCGGCGTGGGCCGCGTGGGTGCCCTGGCCTGCTGGGAGCATTACAACCCGTTGGCGCGCTATGCGCTGATGGCGCAGTTTGAGGAGATCCACTGTGCGCAGTTCCCGGGATCGCTGGTGGGGCCGATCTTCGCCGACCAGATGGAGGTGACGATCCGCCACCATGCGCTGGAGGCCGGCTGCTTCGTCATCAACAGCACGGGCTGGTTGACGGACGAGCAGATCACGTCGATCACGCCCGAGCCCGGCTTGCAGCGGGCCCTGCGCGGCGGCTGCTGCACGGCCATCGTGTCGCCTGAGGGCGTGCACCTGGCCCCGCCCCTGAAAGAAGGCGAAGGCCTGCTGATCGCCGACCTGGACATGAGCCTGGTCACCAAGCGCAAACGGATGATGGACTCGGTGGGGCACTACGCACGGCCCGAGTTGCTGAGCCTGAACCTGGATGACCGGCCCACGGCGCCGGTGCATGCGATGAGCCGAATGGGCACGGGGATGGGCGCGGTGACGGGCGCAGCGGCGGGCGTGCCAATGAGCGCCGCCCTGGCCGCGCCCGAAGGCCATCCCGCAGCAGCCACGCCCACAGCGACCCCGCCCTTGCGCGTGGCCTGAGCTGGCTTGCCCCCACCTGACGCTTGATTGGAAGGAGACCGCCATGTCGGCCGTGTTGCATGACCCCGTTGCCCCTGTCGGCCTTGTTGCCCCTGTTGCGCCCGCATCCCCCCCGGTGACCGAAGCCTTGCCGGCCCAGTCTGCGGCCTTGATTGCCGAGCTGCAATCGCGCGGCCTGCGCCTGGTTGATCCGTCGGCCGGCCTGCCCAGTCGGCGGGGCGGGGCGGGCCCGTCGGACCACAAGGCCGTGACCATCGATGGCCACACGGTGATGGTGCCCGTGCACACGGCGCCGGCCTTCGAGTCGCCCTTCGTGGCCGAGGCCCCCGATGCGCACGGCGTGAGCACCTTGAGGCGCTCGCACATCCCGATTGCGCAGATCAGCTTCCCGGCGGCGCCGCGCTTTTATGCGCGCCAGACGGCCGAGGGCGTGCCGTATGCGCACCTCGCCACCCTGCATGGCCGCGACGTGCTGGCCACCACCGTGCTGCAGACCTGCATCCGCTACGAGAGCCGCAAGAAGACCTGCCAGTTCTGCTCGATCGGGCAGTCGCTGGCGGCGGGCCGCACCATCGCCCACAAGACCCCGGCACAGCTGGCCGAGGTGGCGCGCGCGGCGGTAGAACTGGATGGCGTGAAGCACATGGTGCTGACCACGGGCACACCGCCCACACCCGATCGCGGCGCGGTCGTGCTGGTGGACAGCGCGCGTGCCATCAAGGCCGCCGTGCCGCACCTGCCCATCCAGGCCCAGTGCGAGCCGCCTGACGACGATGCCTGGTTCCAGCGGCTGAAGGACGCTGGCGTCGACACCCTGGGCATGCACCTCGAAGCCGTGACCCCTGACGTGCGCGCGCGCATCATGCCGGGCAAGGCCAGCGTGCCGCTGTCGCGCTACTTCAGCGCCTTCGAGGCGGCGGTGGCCGTGTTTGGGCGCGGCCAGGTCAGCACCTACATCCTGGCCGGCCTGGGCGACAGCGTGGACGACATCCTCGCCATGGGCCAGCGCCTGCTGGACATCGGCGTCTACCCCTTTGTCGTGCCCTTCGTGCCCATCAGCGGCACGCCGCTGGAGGGGCATCCCGCGCCCGACCCCGCCTTCATGCGCGCCGTGCTGGAGCCCCTGGGCCGCATGGTGGTGCAAGCGGGCCTGCGTGCCGGCGACATCAAGGCCGGCTGCGGCAAATGCGGCGCCTGCTCGTCGCTGTCTGTCTACGAAGACGCGGCTGCGGCCATGCGCTGAGCCCCACCGACACCACGCCCTCGTTCATCTGCACCAGGAGCCCCCATGCGCACCGACACCCTGTGTGAGCTGCCCTTGGCCTTCCAGCCCGTGGCCTTCCGCGTCCAGCGCGCCAGCCTGCCCTGGGCCGTGCGCGATGCCCATGCCCTGCGCCGCGCCGTGTTCTGCGTCGAGCAAGGCATCTTCGTGGGCGACGACAACGACGCCATCGACGACCACGCCCAGCTGCTGGTGGCCTGCACCAGCGTGGCCGGCGAATGCGACCAGGTGGTGGGCACGGTGCGCATCCACGAAGCCGAGCCCGGCGTGTGGTGGGGCTCGCGCCTGGCGGTGCACCCGGCCTTCCGGCATGTGGGCCGCATCGGGGCCACGCTGATCCAGCTGGCTGTGAGCTCGGCCCATGCGCAAGGCGCCCACACCTTTTGGGCCCATGTGCAGCAGGCCAACGTGCCGCTGTTTGCACGCCTGCACTGGGCGCATGTGGAAGACCTGAGCCTGCATGGCCGACCCCATGCCCGCATGCGGGCCGAGCTGGCGCACTACCCGCCGTGCCACGCGCCCGACTGGGGTTTCATGACGCAGGTGCCGGCGCCCCGGGCCCCAGCCGCCAGCCAGCGCCAACGGCATCCCCAAGGGCATCCCCAAGGAGCCACAGCATGAGCCCGGTGCAAGTCGCTTCTCCCCACCTGGCCCCTGCATCCACCCCGGCCGCAGCCCCCATGCCCTTGACCAGCGTGGTGCAGGCCCTGCGCGCCAGCCGTGGCTTTGCCCACAAGCGTGACATCTCGGCCGTGGCCGATGCCCTGACCCGCCACCTGCCTGGCGGCCGTGCCGACCTCACGCTGGGCGCCTCGGAAGGCGTGATGCTGGGGGACGACTGCGCCGTCATCCCCGATGCCAGTGGCCACCTGCTGTTCGCCATCGAAGGCCTGGTGGACGACTTCGTGGCCGCCATGCCTTGGTTCGCCGGTTACAGCGCGGTCATGGTCAACCTCAGCGACATCGCCGCCATGGGCGGTCGGCCCATCGCCGTGGTGGATGCGCTGTGGAGCGCCGGCAGCGCCCAGGCCGAGCCCATCCTGGCGGGCATGGCCGCGGCCTCGGCCGCTTATGGCGTGCCCATCGTGGGCGGGCACAGCAACCAGCAGGCCGATCGCGCCCAGTTGGCCGTGGCCGTGCTGGGGCGGGCCGAGGCCCTGCTCAGCAGCTTCGCGGCCCAGCCGGGCCACACCTTGCTGATGGCCGTGGACCTGCGTGGCCAGTGGGAGGGCGGCTACCCCTTCTGGAACGCCTCGACCCGCGCACCGGCCGACCGCCTGCGCGACGACCTGGCCCTCTTGCCCGAGGTGGCCGAGGCCGGCCTGTGCGGCGCCGCCAAGGACATCAGCATGGCCGGTGCGCTGGGCACGGCCTTGATGCTGGCCGAGTGCTCGCGGGTGGGCCTGCAGATCGACCTGAGCGCCTTGCCACACCCGCCTGGCCACGGCCTGGGCGATGCGCCCGAGGCCTTCCTGCGCTGGCTGCAGGCCTTCCCCAGCTTTGGCTACCTGCTGAGCGTGGCCCCGGCCGACGTGCCCGCCGTGCAGGCGCGCTTCGTGGCCCGTGGCCTGGCCTGTGCGGCCATCGGTGAGGTGGTCGAGGGCAGTGCCGTGTGGCTGCAGCGTGGCCACACCACCGATGTGGCCCTGCTGTGGGACTGGCAGCGCGAGCCCTTCATCGGCGGGCACCTGGCGCAGCCGACTCAGGAGGGCGCATGAGCCACCCGCTGCGCATCGCCCTGTTGATGCACTCGCTCAACCCCCGTGGCGGCGTGGTCCACACCCTGGAGCTGGCCGACGCCCTGGTGGCGCAAGGCCATGCCGTGACGGTGATCGCGGCCGGCAAGCCCGGCCAGGGGCTGTTCAGGGCCACGCGGGCGCAGCTGTCGGTGGCGCCACTGGGCCCTTTGCCCACGGGCCTCGTGCCCATGGTGCGCGCCCGCATCCAGGCCGTGGCCCGCCACCTGCTGAGCCTCGACCTGCGGGCCTTTGATGTGCTGCACTCGCAAGACAGCATCACCGCCAATGCCTTGGCCGACCTGCAAGACGCGGGGCTGATCGACGGCTTCGTGCGCACGGTGCACCACCTCGACACCTTCGACGACCCGCAGCTCACGGCCTGGCAGGCTCGGGGCGTGCACGCCGCGTCGCAACTGATGTGCGTGAGCGCCCTGTGGCAGCAGACGCTGTCGCGTGAGTGGGGGCGCACGGCCCACCGCGTGGGCAATGGCGTGAACCTGCAGCGCTTTCAGGCGGCCTCGGCGCCTGCGCCTGTGCCCGGTGATGCCGACGTCCTGGCCAGGCTGGGCCTGGACGAAGCGGGCCCGTGCTGGCTGGCCGTCGGTGGCGTCGAAGAACGCAAGAACACCGCCCGCCTGCTCCAAGCCTTTGCCTTGTTGCGGCCTGCCGTGCCCTCGGCCAAGCTGGTGATCGTGGGCGGCGCCAGCCTGCTGGAGCACGCCGCCGAGCAGGCTGCCTTCGATGCCGTCCGCCAGGCCCATGGCCTGGGCCCGGGCCAGCCGCATGCCGACCGCCTGGTGCTCACCGGCCCCGTGCCCGATGGCGTGCTGCCCGCGCTGTACCGGCAGGCCACGGCCCTGGCCATGCCCTCGGTCAAAGAGGGCTTCGGCCTCGTGGCCATCGAGGCCATGGCTTGCGGCACCCCGGCCATCGTCTCGCGCATCGCGCCCTTCACCGAGCACCTGCAGCCCCATGAGGCCTTCTGGGTCGACCCGCTCGATGTGGACGACATCGCCAATGCCTTGCGCTTGACGCTTTACACCCGCCAGCGCGCCGAACGCGCGGCCATCGCCCGACAGGTGGCCGCGCGCTTCGACTGGTCCGCCAGCGCCGACCAGCACCTGGCCATCTACCAACGGGGCCTGCGCCCCACCCTCCTCACGCCTGAGATGAGCTGCCATGCCTGAAATGCACTTCACCGTCCGCTGGCCCGATGGGCAGCAGGCCACCTGCTATTCGCCTTCGCTGGTGGTGCAGGACTTCCTCACCCCCGGCCAGCGCTACCCCCTGGCCGACTTCCTGGTGCGCACGCACGAGGCGCTGTCCATCGCCAGCGACCGCGTGGCCGCCAAGTACGGCTTTGCCTGCTCACGCGCCATGGACCAGTGGGCCTCGATCGCCGAGCGCGCCACAGCCTTCGAGACCCAGGCCGATGCGCAGGTTGAAGTGCTGCGCTTTGACACCTGAGCGGCCCACGCCTGACCCATAGCCCACCCGATACCCCATGAGGAAGCCATGTCCCCATCCACACCCCAACACCACGACGTCGTCATCGTTGGCGCCGGCCAGGCCGGCCTGTCGCTGAGCCACTACCTGCAGCAGCGCGGCATCGACCACCTGCTGCTGGAAAAGCACACGCCCATGCACGCCTGGCGCCACCAGCGCTGGGACGCCTTCTGCCTGGTCACGCCCAACTGGCAATGCAAGCTGCCAGGGCACGACTACAGCGGCACCGATCCCCATGGCTTCATGAAGAAGGCCGAGATCATCGGCTACCTGGAAGCCTTCCTGGCCAAGGTCAAGCCGCCGATGCTCACGGGCGTGACCGTGCGCCACGTGCAGCCGCAGGCCGATGGCGGCTACGCGATCCGCACCTCGGCTGGCGACTTCACCGCGCGCCAGGTGGTGGTGTGCTCGGGCGGCTACCACGAGCCCGTGGTGCCCCGCCTGGCCGAGCGCCTGCCGGCCCACATCGTGCAGCTGCACTCGGAGCAATACCGCAACCCGCAGGCCTTGCCCGAAGGCGCGGTGCTGGTGGTGGGCTCGGGCCAGTCGGGCGCGCAGATCGCCGAAGACCTGCACCTGGCCGGCAAGCGCGTGCACCTGGCCGTGGGCGATGCGCCGCGCTGTGCCCGCTTCTACCGGGGCCGCGACGTGGTCGACTGGCTGGCCGACATGGGCTACTACGACATGCCGGTCGACCAGCACCCGCTGCGCGAAGGCGTGCGCGACAACACCAACCACTACGTGACCGGCCGCGATGGCGGGCGCGACATCGACCTGCGTGCCTTTGCCCTGCAGGGCATGCGCCTGCACGGCCTGCTCGATGGCCTGCAGGATGGCGTGATGACCTTCCAGGACACCCTGGCCGCTTCGCTGGACCAGGCCGACAAGGTCTACAACGGCATCAACGCGGCCATCGACCAGCACATCGCCAAGCAGGGTCTGGATGCGCCCCCGCCGTCGGCCTACACGCCCGTGTGGCAGCCCGAAGGGGGCACGGCCCACACCCAACTGGACCTGGCCGCTGCGGGCATCACGGCGGTGATCTGGTGCATCGGCTTCAAGCCCGACTTCGCCTGGGTGGACGCGCCGGTGTTCAACGGCCGGGGGCAGCCTGTGCACCACCGGGGCGTGACCACGCAGCCGGGCCTGTACTTCCTGGGCTTGCCGTGGCTGTACACCTGGGGCTCGGGTCGGTTTTCAGGGGTGGCGCGCGATGCGCTGTACCTGGCTGAGCAGATCGATGCGAGCCTCACGGCCCAGGGCGATCGGGCACAGGCGCAAGGGGCCTGGGCGGCCGTGGCGGGCTCAGGCCTTGGCGGCGTGAGCAGCCCACCGGGTCAGGCCGTGCTGGACAGCGCGACTTCGCTGAGATCATGAGCCTGCCGCAACCGCCTTGCCCTTCGGCTTGCGCGTGGCCTGCGATGCGCGCTGTGCAGTCTGCGCGCCAGTGGGTGAACGGCGCTTGGGCTTGTTCGGGGTGACAGAGCTCAAGCTGTCAAGCATGATCACGGCGCCTTGCCCCGTACGCACAGCCAAGGCCAGCTCGCCGCCCATGGCCTCCACGTATTTGCGCAGCGTCGAGATCAGCAAGTCCGAGCGCTTCTCCAGTTGCGCCACAGCGTTCTGCTTCACATTGAGCAGGCGAGCGACCTCATCCTGGGTCATGGCCATGGCGGCACGCACGTCTGCGAGCGAGTCAGCGTGGCTGATCATGTCCTCAGCCAGGCGTTTGGCCTTGCGTGCGATGTAGCGCTGATCCTGGGCAGAAAACTCTGCAATGACGCTGCTCAAGGCCTTGCTCATGGGGACTCCTTGCCGGCCTGCGCCAGCTGCTTCAAATGGGCGTCAAATCGCAGGTCAGCCGTCTTGATCAGGCGCTTGTAAAAGGCGCGCTCATCGGAGCCTTGCTTCGCTCCGGCAACCAACACGCAAGCCTGCCGATGTGGGTCAAAGGCAAACGCAGCGCGCCAGACCTCTGCGCCATTGTTGGCGGTGAAGCGCAGCTCCTTCATGTTGTCGTGCCGCGATCCCTTCAGGGTGTCGACATGAGGGCGCCCAGCTCTGGGGCCAGCCAGCTCGAGGGCTCGGGCTGCAGCGACCAGTTCGCGGCGCACATCTGCATCGAACAATCGGAACTCCAGAAGGAAATCGTCATGAAAAACGACCTGCCACACGCTCGACGGCGTCGTCTGAGTTTGGGCGGGCGGCGCGGCTGCCTTGCCAGACCTGTTCACCATAAGTTTAGCGTGATATCACGCCCAAGTGATAAGCCTTGATCGTGCAGCACTCCTCGTCTGAGGCCAATCCCTCCTCAGGGGCTTACCCCCGCAGCAGCTCTTCGTTCTCGCAGAGGCTCAAATTTGAGCGGCCATCTCCGGCACCGCCATAAACAAATCCGCCTCCAGCCCAAAATCCGCCACCTGGAAAATGGGCGCCTCCGGATCCTTGTTGATCGCCACGATCACCTTTGAATCCTTCATGCCCGCCAGGTGCTGGATGGCGCCCGAGATGCCGCAGGCCACGTACAGCTGCGGCGCCACGATCTTGCCCGTCTGGCCCACCTGCAGGTCGTTGGGCGCGTAGCCCGCGTCCACCGCAGCACGCGAGGCGCCCAGCGCCGCGCCCAGCTTGTCGGCCAGCGGCGAGAGCACCGCGCTGAACTGGGCGGCCGAGCCCAGCGCACGCCCACCGGCCACCACGATCTTGGCGGCGGTCAGCTCGGGCCGCTCCGACTTCGTGACCTCGCGGCCCACGAAGGCCGACAAGCCCGTGTCGGCCACCGCCGCGATGGCCTCGATGTGCGCTGCGCCACCCGTGGCCGCAGCGGCTGCAAAGGCCGTGCCGCGCACCGTCAGCACCTTGGTGGCATCGGTGGCCTGCACCGTGGCGATGGCGTTGCCCGCGTAGATGGGGCGCTCAAAGGTGTCAGCTGACACCACGCGCGTCACCTCAGAGACCTGCGCCACATCCAGCGCAGCGGCCACGCGGGGCGCGACGTTCTTGCCCGTGGCCGTGGCGGTGAACACCAGGTGGCTGTAGCCCGCCGCCACGGCCAGCACCTGCGCGGCCAGGTTCTCGACCAGGCCGTTGGCGTGGGCTGGGCCATCGGCGTGCAGCACCTGGGCCACGCCCGCGATCTGTGCGGCAGCCTGCGCAGCGCCTGCGGCCTGGTGGCCAGCCACCAGCACGTGGACGTCGCCGCCACCTGATTGTGCGATGGCGGTGGCGGCGGTGATGGCATTCAGCGTGGCCGCCTTGAGGCTGGCCTGGTCGTGTTCAGCAATGACGAGCGTGGTCATGGGGGCTACCTCAAATTACCTTGGCGTTGGACTTCAGCTGGCTCACCAGCGCGGCCACATCGGGCACGCGGATGCCGGCGGCGCGCTGCGGCGGCTCGGCCACCTTCAGCGTCTTCAGGCGCGGGGCCACATCCACCCCCAACGCGGCGGGCGTGGTGGTGGCCAGCGGCTTCTTCTTGGCCTTCATGATGTTGGGCAGCGTGACGTAGCGCGGCTCGTTGAGCCGCAGGTCGGTGGTGACCACGGCGGGCAGCTGCAGCGACACGGTTTCGAGCCCGCCATCGACCTCGCGGGTGACCTGCACCTGCGTGCCCACCACCTCGATGCGCGAGGCGAACGTGCCTTGCGGCAGCCCGGCCAGCGCGGCCAGCATCTGGCCCGTCTGGTTGCTGTCGTCGTCGATGGCCTGCTTGCCCAGGATCACCAGCTGCGGTTGCGCGGCGTCCATCAAGGCCTTGAGCACCTTGGCCACGGCCAGCGGCTGCACCTCGTCAGCCGTTTCGACCAGGATGCCGCGATCGGCCCCGATGGCCATGGCCGTGCGCAGCGTCTCGGCGCAGGGCGCGGGCCCGATGGACACGGCCACCACCTCGGTGGCCACACCCTGCTCCTTGAGCCGCGTGGCCGCTTCGACGGCGATCTCGTCGAAGGGGTTCATGGACATCTTCACGTTGGAGATGTCGAGGCCCGAGCCATCGGCCTTCACGCGAACCTTCACGTTGTGGTCGACGACCCGCTTGACGGGAACCAGGATCTTCATGCTGTGCTTTCCTGCCTGCTGCGCTGAGCGAAAGAGAGGGGATGCAGGGGATTGTGGGCAGCGGGTGCGCAGGGGTGCACAGGTGAAGGGGATGTGATGGATTGGTGAAGCAGAGAGCGGCCCTGAACCGCCGCTGCAGCCCCTTGGCGCGGCGTGCCGCAGGGTGCAAACCCAGGTAAGTTGCTACAGCTTGCCTGCTCACGCCGACCACTTGCGGCAAGCTGCGGGGCACGCATCGACTTCACGCACCGACCATGTCCACCTGCGACGCGCCATGGGTGATCTGGAATGGCCAGGCCGGCTTGCTGGCCATGGCCGAGCTTGGGCGTGTGGAGGCGATGGCCACTGGTGGGCGCAGCGCCTGGCTGGCCGCCCCCTTCGACATGGTGGGCCCCTTCAGCCTGGATGAGCTGGAAGGGCAAGGCCGCATCCACTTTGAGGCGTGCACCGTCATGTCGAGGGCGCGGTGGCAGGCCGACCAGGCGGACTTGCGTCAGCGCGCGTTCGAGCAGCGGCGCGCCGCACAGGCGAGGCATCAAGCGCGTGAGCAAGCGCGTCAACAGGCATGGCAGCGCCGCGCCGAGGGCCTGCGTGGCGCTGACCATGACGAGCCCGCCCACCGCGCCGCCCTGAAATTGCCTGCCGAGGGGCCGCTCACGCCGCAAGCCATCAAGGCCGCATACCGGCGCCAAGCCCAGCGGGCTCACCCGGATGCCGGCGGCGACCACCAGGCCTTCGTCCAGATCGGGGCGGCGAAGCGGGCTTTGCTGGCGCGCTATGCCTGAAGCGCCGCACACCCTGGCGGCCGATCACTGGGTGGTGGCGCAGCTCAACACGAACGACTACATCTGGCAGGGCGTGGGCCACACCGAAGAAGAGGCCAAGGCGGCCTTGCTGGCGGCCTGGCGCCTGCACCGCCAACAGGTGCTGGGGCAGCACCCTGGCCTGGCGGCCTCGTTGCCCGAGGCCGAGCAACTGCCCACGCACTTTGCGGTGAGCTATGCGCACTATGTGAGGGGTGGGGGGTATCGGGATCGGGAGAGGTTGGTTTGAGGGGGGGGCTGGGAGGGCGGATTGTGGTTTGTGGGCGGCGCCTAGTGTGACGGAGCGTTGCATCCCCCTCCGGATGCGACGACCGATTGAGGCTGGTCAGAGTCATTCGCCGAAGAATCGCGAACGTCGGCGGTCTCAACAAGCGGTCAATGGGGCAGGCGATACGCGGCCGGTGCCGGACCTCGCTGGGTCAGGAATCCGTGGAGTGGCAGGCCTGGGGAAACTCTGTTCCATGGAGTCGCCGGACAGCCGTGGACAATCTCTCACCATGCCAAAGATCAATTGCCACAAGCGCGCCGGCGGGTGTTCATCGGGGTCTGTATCGACGTCGAGTCCGAGCGCGTAGAGCTCCGTACGCTTTACGACCACCTTGCTTAGCGTATAGGTTGGTCGGTTCGGCATCATCAATTTTCGCCGGGTACCATGAGCGCAAGAATGCAACTCGGTCAGCCTAAGACAGCCATGCCTGCCATTGATCACCTCGCTTCATTCCCAATCCAGGGTGCGGCCTTGCCCCCACGCCTTCGGGCGCTCCTGAGCCCGGTAGGTCTATCACCTCTGGAACAGGTTGAAGTCACAAGTAACCTTGAGTTTGATGCTCATGGCCCGAACTCAGAATGTGTTCACATGCTCATGGCAGTTGTTCCTGAGTCAGTTGAAAGCCCCATTCCAATTTTCGATGAAGTAGGCGACGGGGTCGTCTCGTTTTCGGTTCCAGTTCTTGGAGAGAAAGGCAACTCTGATGAGTTTCATCCCAACATATCTGGCTATGACTACATCGTTGCCTCATGGGGTGATGGCTCGTACTACACCTACAACTTGGCCGAGAAGGTGTGGATGGCCCTTGGGCTAACACCTCGGTGTCTAGGTAATGAACAGCAACGCCTTGTCTACGATGATTTGGGCGTTCCGGAGTTCGCCATCGCCGAAGGAGAAGTTGCTTCCGAGTATCACTTTGGCTCTTCCCGGAATGTCTCATGGCGGATGTCTAACGCGCACTTGCGAAAGTATCTTTGGATGCGTGGCGCGAGAGGGGTGAGAAGTTTTTTTTATCAGGCCAAACTCCCTGACAACCCTGACCTCCGGCTGCTGATGCGCGGCTCAAGGCACGCTGATATCAAGGCAGAACTGGGCTGGTACGAGATCGATATTCAAGAAGACAACGGAGGCCTTCTTCTGCAGGTCTGGGCAGCTGTTGATGCTGTTTCATGTATCCCATGCCTGGAGAGATCTGCAAGCAACATTGCCTGGCCAGGAGTTGAAGGACCTGTAACCCATGCAAGCGCCAATGCAGCCATCAACGGTCCGCTCATCATGCTCGACGATCGGTTCCTGGATCGCTATGAAAAGAGCGGCTTCTACGACACCACGCCCACCCACATGTACGGCCAATGGTATTGCAGCCCCTCCTATCGCAATCAGTGGCACTTCACAAATTGCCGACGCGTTGGACGCAACCTGATCCAGGTTCCACTGAGAGAGTTGTACAAACCCAAGCCTGAGCAGGAAATACTTCATGCGCACTCCTTCGCCCTAGACCCTACGGTGGTAGCTCAGCTGGACCAGACGGAAGAGCACATCGTCTCCAAGACACAGCGGCTCCTTGAACAACTTTTGACGCTAGGCGACAATCTTTCCAAACTTGGTGCTTTGGCTGGCCTGGAAAAATCTGCAGAGGATCTTGTTGGGCTTTCATCCCAAGATATCCGTGCCAATGGATGGCTGCATTATCCGCAGCTGAGTCGCTTGGCTCGTGTCGCGCCTTTGTCCATGCCGGAACAAGATTTTCTTGCTCGATGCAAAAACCTTCATGAAATTTGGCAGAAGCTTCCGAATGGATTCTTGAAGCGCGTTCTTGAGGCTGCAGGATGCCCCAAGAAGGAGATCAGCGAGTTGGGCAGCATGAAATTGCTTCAAGCTCTGCTGAATATTGCCGAGCGACTGGATGCCCACGACGAAGACATGAATGCCTTCATCAGCAAGGATGAACCAGAGGGCTGGAAAGACCGAAACGACAGACTGGCTGCATTGTTTGTCGCCAATGATCTGCGCATTGCTGACGCGCACGATGCGTTTTCGAACGCCCTGCCTCGTCTTCAAGACTTGGGCTTTGACACGGCAAGTCTTCAACAAGGCTATGGACGTGCCATCGACTTTGTGATGGACGGCGTCATCAAATCTTTCGCCAACATCAATCAACCTCTTGGCAGAATTTTGGCTCGCTAGCCCATGCCTTTGTGGCTCGAATGCCGAGCTGAAGCATGGAAAGATCGACCCACCCTGCTAAAAGCCGGGATGGGTCGATAACTACTCCGGTTACACGCCCCACTCCTGCAAGGACTTGACCGCCGCGTCCGTCTTCTTCAACAAGGTCCTCAATGGTGGGCAGTCGGGGTAGTGCTTGGTCAGCACTTCTTTCACACGCATGAGTTCGGCCACGTGGCGCTCTTTGGCTTCAGGCAAGATCGAACGTGCAAACGAGGCACCCGATTCGCCGTAGTACAAATCAAAGAACTGCGCGTTTGGCAATTCTTCGTGGTTGTACTCCCGCTGTGTCCACTCATCCAATTCGCTGCGGATGGAGTTGACGCGGTTGTAGACACCTTTGCGCTCGTAGGTGGAAAGCAGCACGGACTTCAGCAACCGCCCGACTTCAGCGTGACCTTCGATGGGCATCTTGCTTTTGGGGCGCCGCTGCGGCCCGACAAAGGTCTGGACATACCCCACCGTATTACGTGGGCTGGCAGGTTGACGAGTCTGCTTCGGTTTGTTCTTCACAGGCTCGATGCGCTCCAAGGCCCCGGGACTGATGAAGATGGGCGACAAGGGCGCTGACTCGCCATCCCAGGTGTCCTCCACGATGGGCGGCGGCATGCTATTCAAGATGGCAACAAGGGGATCGAGCGGAACCCCCTTCACCGCATCAGCGATCAAATACAACCTGGAACCGCCGTCCGGGTTGTACATGCCGGGCCAAGTTGGCCGCCTGATGTCGAACCCATGCTGCTGGGCCCATTGAGCGCGCGCACCAGCCTTGTCTTCGACAGCGGCTTCATAGGGTTCATCGGCTACAAGATATCGCTTCGTAGCCGGATCGAACCAAACACTGGCATGGTCTCTGGCCGGCGGGGCATTGGCCGAACTGCCTCCTGGGTATGCCCGGCTGTGCCCCTTGGAAGGCCGCAAGCGCGTGGCATCCATGAAGTCGAGCACTCGCGCAGCAGCACAAATCCGCCGACGCGCCTGCGACCGCGATTCCATCAAATTCGGCCGGGCAAGATGATCAGGGCCCTCGATGCTGAAATGCATCAATTCCCGGTTCAGCTTCATCTGAACCGGTGTGACCAGATCACTCCAAGGCACCGACAACCAGCAGGTCAAGGTTTCACGCCCGCTCTCGCCACTCTTGCGATCCTTCCAATAGACCGTCAGGAACAGCCGACGTCCCGATCGACGGCGCCCCGACTTTGATCTCGGGGATGAGGGTGCATTGGCCAGCACGTTGCAGGCGTGGCGAAAGTTTTCGAACCCGCCTGCACGGGCGGCCTCGTCCAAAGCTTGCGCATGCTTGATGCCCTGTTCGGACTTGAGCGTTTTGGCGAGGCGTTTGATGCCGTCCATGGTGGACGGCCGAATGGCTTCCTTCGACATGAATGTTCTCCTGGTCCATGACGAAACGTCACCCGTCTGCCGCTTCTCGAACCTGAACAAAACATGCACAGGAAGAGAGGAAGTGCCGGCAGTGCTGTCAACAGCTTTGCTAAGACGGGTGGCAGGCTCCTGCCCGGAGCCTTTCTAAAATTGTCTCACACCATTTCGGTGCTTGGCGACCCGGATACGGCCGGGCATCGGCCAACCTGAAAGCACCACCAAAAGTTCGGCATTGACCCTAGACCGCCCGGGCGCGCTTGCCAAAAATCCTTCATGCGTTGAGCTTTTGAAAGCATGCGATGGCAAGCCAACTCGGTGTCAGCAATCCCTATGCGCCCTCCGACCCAGGCTTCGCCACGCTGCCGGTCGATGAACTGCTCTATCAGCAGGCCGCACTGCTGGCCCTCATTAAGCTCTGCCCCAGTTCAGGTCGGGAGGACTTCGAGGTGACCGTGGGTTCCTTGATCAGCCTAGAGCGCGGCTCGCTGCTCGACGTGATCCTGCGCCTTCAGGATTGCGCCCCAATGTCCGGAATGAGCTTGAGACCGTGCGCAATACGAATCGCGCCGACCGACCGAGATCGCTGCAATGCGGCCTTTCGCCCCCCGGCCTATGAAGTGCGCTGCGGCCCGCAGTCGAACAGCCCGTTGGCCACACCACCTTCTTTCGGCAGCCGCATACCCACCAACTCCTGAAGATAATTTCCCAATCGCACAGAGATCCAACCCAAACAGGGAAGTTGATGAAGCGAGCCTTCTGGACGCTCATTGCCAGCGCGCTGCTGAGCCTCGGCGCACAAGAGGCTTGCGGCCAATCCGGGCCTGCGTCGCCCGAGGTCATCCAGGTTGACGTCAACACATCCAACGCCGCAGGCTTGCTGCGCAGCATGTTCGACTTCGCGGGCTACCCGCTGGTGAGCGTCGCGCCAGCCAACGTTGATCCGATCGAGTTCCAAGGGCAGCACCCCAACTGGTCGGCTCTGGTGGACGCCTTGGTCGAACGCCTGAACATGCAGGTCGTGGCTCAAAACAAGATCCTCGTCGTGCGGCCTGCGTGCAGCCGCTTGCAGGCTTCGCCACCGGGCCCGGCTTCGACCGAAAAGTTGTCGCTGCATTTCGAGCGCTTGCCATTGACCACCTTGTTCGAGCTCTTGAACATCGCGCCGCTGATTGCTCCTGCCGATCAAGCCCTCATCAACCGCACGGCAGTGACCCTGCGGTTGCGTGATGCCCCGGTGAGCGATGTGTTGCAGGCCGTGGCCACGGCTGTGGGCTTTCAGTGGGCAGGCGATGCGGCCACGGGCTG
>JBEEJT010000291.1:0-8524 GCA_041169085.1 Pseudomonadota bacterium
GGGTGGTTACAACACCTCGCGCTTTGGCGTGAAGGGCACCGAAGACATCGGTGGTGGCGTCAAGGCCAACTTCGTGCTGGAATCGGCTGTCGCTGCAGACACCGGCGCTGCTGGCAGCTCGTCCACCGGCAACTTCTGGGATCGCGCTGCTTGGGCTGGCCTGTCGAGCGCCAACCTGGGTGAGCTGCGCGTGGGTCGTCAAAACACCCCGATCGGCGACGTGTCGGCTGACGCCATCTCGAGCGGCCCTCAGCCTTACGACACCCTGCGCATCGGCAACACCCGTGCTGCCGACAGCTATCGTCGTGCTGACAACGCCATCACCTACATCGCTCCCAAGCTGCTGCCCAGCCTGACCACCACGCTGCAATACAGCACGGGCACCGGCACGGAAGCCGCTGGCAGCAACGTCGGCAAGCAATACGGCCTGTCGGTCAAGTTTGTTGAAGGCCCGATCAGCGCTGGCCTCGGCTACTTGAACATCAAGGATGCCAACAGCGCCCTGGCCAACAACCAGAAGGCCAACGCCACCCTGGTGTACGCTGGCTATGACTTCGGCGTGGCCAAGGCCACCGTGTACTACGACGCTGAAACCAACTCGGGCAACGTCGCTTCCGGCAACACCAACCGCCTGAACGTTCTGGGCGCCAACGTGGTCGCCCCCATCTCGCCGGAATTCTCGGTGAACGTGGGCGTGGCCAAGGCTCGCAACGTCGATGGCGAAAAGGCTGGCACCGACAACGTGAACATCACCACCGTGCGTGGCGTGTACACCCTGTCGAAGCGCACCGCCGTGTACGCCCAGTTCGCCAACGCCAACAATGGCAGCACCGCTGGCCGCAACCTGGGCGCCACCGTGACGGATGGCAAGGTTGCACGCGGCATCGCCGTGGGCCTGCGCCACAGCTTCTGATCGCGTCTTTCGCGCATCGGATAGAAAGGGGCTTCGGCCCCTTTTTTCATGCCCAGACCCGGCCACGGCAGGGCAGCGGGCCCATGAAAAACGCCCCAGGCGCTTGGCCTTGGGGCGCTCGACGGGCAGGCCGTTTGGAGGCCTGCCTTCGCTCTTTGCAGGGGCGATCAGAAGGCGTGGATCATGCCCAGGGCCAGAGCGGTTTGCTTGGAGTTGTACACCGCGGTGGTGTTGTCACCCCACAGCGCCGTGAACTTCACGTCCTTGGTGCTGTTGTCGGCCTGACCCAGCAGGGCGTACACGGTGGTGCGCTTGGACAGGGCTTGACGCACGGTCACGTTCAGCAGCTTGGAGCCCAGCGAGTTGCTGTTGTAGGTCACGGCAGCGATCAGGGCCGGGTCGAACTGGTAGCCGGCGCTCAAGATCACGCCATGGCTGCTCAACTTGCCTTGTGCCGTGTCGGCATTGCCGCTGGCCGATGCACCCTTGTGCACCCAATACAGGCCGCCGCCCAGCTTGATGTCGCCCAGGCTGTATTGGCCGTTGACGTTGTAGTGGCGGCGGGTGGTCTTGCCATCCAGGCCCAGCACTTCTTCGCCAGCCAGGCCAGCGCGGGCAGGGCCGTCGGCGTAGGTCAGGGAGAACGCGGTCTTGCGGGCCGAGTTGGCGGTGGTGCCCGCACGCTCGCCGGCGGCGTATTGCACGGTGGCCTTCACACCCGACATCACCGGCGAGTAGTAGGTGATGGCGTTGCGGGTGAAGATGTCGGCTGCGTAGCCCATGGCCAGCGCGGAGGTCACGCCGATGCTGTTGCCCGGCAGGATCACGCCACCTTGCGAGTTGACGTAGGCGGGCGACAAGGTGCGGCCCACGCGCAGTTCGCCGTAGTCGGCGTCAACCAGGCTGACGTTGGCTTCGCGGCGGAAGAACTCGGCGTTGGCAGCGCCCGTGCCCATGTTCACGTCGCCTTGCAGGTTGAAGTTGGCCTTCATGCCGTTGCCCAGGTCTTCGGAGCCCTTCAGGCCCCACAGCGACGATTGGATGGCGCTGTCGTTGACGTAGGTTGCCGACTGGCCCGGGGCGGCGTTCTTGATGTAGGCCACGCTGGCGTCCAGGGCGCCGTACAGCGTCACGGTCGATTGGGCCCATGCACCAGTGGTGGCGATCAGGGCGGCGGCGGCAATCAGGTGTTTTTTCATGGTCACTCCAATTTGGAACGATGGGTTTTGTGGGGTGGTTTGACGCCATCCCTTATCCCGCACTCAGGGGGTGTCATGATTCGAACAGACCTGCCGCCGTCGATACCTAGGGTCACTACCAATATGTTTAAAAATGTTGCTGCCGCGAGACAAAATATGTGTCAAACATGCAGACCTGTCATGCGGCCAATTCAGCGCGGCAGCAACTGTTCGTGCGCAAACAACTCCTGGACCGACTCGCGGCGGCGAACGACCCAGGTTTGCTGGCCGTCCACCATGATTTCTGCCGCACGGCCGCGCGTGTTGTAGTTGCTGGCCATGGTCATGCCATAGGCGCCTGCAGACAGCACGGCCAGCAGGTCCCCGGGCTGGACCGCCAGCTCGCGGTCGCGGCCCAACCAGTCGCCGGATTCACACACAGGACCGACCACATCCCAGGTGGCCGTGCCTTCGCTGCGCTGGCAGGTGTTGACGATGCCCATGTAGGCTTCGTAGAGCGCGGGGCGCATCAGGTCGTTCATGGCGGCATCGACCACGCAGAAGTTCTTTTGCTCGCCGGGCTTCAGGTACATGACCTCGGTCAGCAGCACGCCGGCGTTGCCCACCAACGAGCGCCCGGGTTCGAACACCACTTCGCGGTGGCCGTGGCCGCGCGCGTCGATCTTGGCCAGCAATTGCGCGATCAGTTCTGAGGCTGAGGGCGGGGCTTCGTCGGTGTAGGTGATGCCCAGGCCACCACCCAAGTCCAGGTGGTGGATCTGGATGCCAGCGGCCTCGATCGATTCCACGAGGTCCAGCACCCGGTCCAGTGCGTCGAGGTAGGGGGCGATCTCGGTGATCTGAGAACCAATGTGGCAATCGATGCCCACCACGTCGATGCCAGGCAGGCTGGCCGCGCGCTGGTAGGTGTCCACCGCTTGTTGGTGGGCCACGCCAAACTTGTTGCCCTTGAGGCCGGTCGAAATGTACGGGTGGGTGCCGGCGTCCACGTCGGGGTTGACGCGCAGGCTCACGCGGGCGCGACGGCCCAGGCCGCTGGCCACTTCCGACAGCACCGCCAATTCGGCCGTGCTTTCCACATTGAAGCAGCGCACGCCAGCTTCCAGGGCCAGCTTCATTTCGGCGCGGGTCTTGCCCACGCCAGAAAACACCACCTTGGCGGCGTCGCCGCCGGCGGCCAGCACACGGGCGAGTTCGCCGCCGGACACGATGTCAAAGCCGCAGCCTGCTTGCGCAAAGGTTTGCAGCACCGCCAGGTTGGAATTGGACTTCACCGCAAAGCACACCAGGTGGGCACGCCCCTCAAGCGCGTGCTGGTAGGGCGCCAGCGCGGCCAGCATGGCCCGACGGGAATAGACGTACAGCGGCGTGCCGTGTTCGCGAGCCAGGTCGGCCAGGTTGACGTCGTCGAGGTGCAGTTGGCCGTTGCGGAAGGCCAGGAAGGGGGAGCCGGGCAGGGTCATGGCGGTGTCGTGGTCAGCAATCAGGGGGATCAGCGGGGGGCAGCCACGGGGGCTGGGGCGGGCGTTGCCGCAGGTGGTGCTGCGGTGGCTGCGGCCGTGGACGGCGGTGGAGGCAGGTAGAGCGGTCCTTTTTGTCCGCAAGCGGACAAGAGCAGCAAAGTCGTGGCGGGCAGCCACTTCATCACCGACGAAAAAGCACGGCCAAGACCCATCGGGACCAGGGCTTGTTGCCGGCTGCCTAGAATTTCGGGTTGACGATCCATTCCGAGATTCTAAGGAAGCCCCACATGTCCAGCGCCTTTGGCCCCTATGGCCTCACAGAACAGCAATACGACGAGGCGATCGCGACAGCGTTGCGCCGCATCGAAACCAAGGTTGACCGCTGGCTCGACGACGATGTGGCCGACATCGACGCGGCGCGCAACGGCGACATGGTCACCATGGTGCTGCCAGACCGCAGTCAGTTGATCGTCAATGCGCAGCCGCCCCTGCATGAACTGTGGCTGGCTGCACGCCGAGGTGGTTTTCATTTCCGCCTGGCCGCCGACGGGCGCTGGCTGGACACACGATCAGGCGAAGAATTCTTCAGCCTGTTGTCCGCTTGCGCCAGCGAGCAAAGCCGCCTGACGCTCGCCTTCTGACAGGCGAGCGGCGGCGCTCAAGGCTTGGCCGGCGGGTTTTCCTTGCCGCCAAACATGTCGAGGATGCTGCGCTTTTCCTCTTCCGTGGCGGGCGCGGGCACATGGCCAGCCGGCTCGTCGCTCGCGTCAGGGCCCAGTTCCCTGACGCCGGTGCCCGAGGTGTATTCCTCGTAGTACCACTCGCCGCCAATGTTCACCACGCCTTCTGGCGCCACGGGCTCTTCCACAGGGCTGCGCTTGAGGGCCGTGCTCATGAAGTCGATCCAGATGGGCAGGGCTAGGCCGCCGCCCGTTTCCTTGTCGCCGAGTTTGCGGGGAGTCTCGTGGCCCACCCAGACCACCGCCACCTGGTGCATGGTGTAGCCGGCAAACCAGGCGTCCATGGAGTCGTTGGTGGTGCCCGTCTTGCCATACAGGTCGGGGCGCTTGAGGGTGGCCTGCGCCTTGGCTGCCGTCCCTGAGCGGGTGATTTCCTGCAGCAAGCTGGACATCACGAAAGCGTTGCGCGCGTCGATGGCCCGCATGGACTCGTCGAGCGGCAGCGGGCGGTATTGCGCCATGGTCCGGCCACGGCGGTCGGTCACCTTGGTCACCAGCATCGGGTTGACGCGGTAGCCCCCGTTGGCAAAGACGGCGTAGCCGTCCACCATCTGCAGCGGCGTGACGGAGCCGGCGCCCAGCGCCATCGTCAGGTAGGCGGGGTGCTTCTCGGCGTCAAAGCCGAAGCGGGTGACCCATTTTTGGGCGTACTTCACCCCCACGGACTTCAGCACCCGGATCGACACCATGTTCTTGGACTTGGCCAGGGCCCGGCGCAAGGGCATCGGCCCTTCGAATTTGCCGTCGTAGTTCTTGGGCTCCCAGGGTTGGCCGCCGGTGACGCCCGCATCGAAGAAGAGCGGGGCGTCGTTGACCACCGTTGCTGGGGTGAAGCCCTTTTCCAGCGCGGACGAATAGATGAAAGGCTTGAAGCTGGAGCCGGGCTGGCGCCAGGCCTGGGTCACGTGGTTGAACTTGTTGCGCCCAAAGTCAAAGCCACCCACCATTGTGCGGATCAGGCCGGTGCGCGGGTCCATCGACACGAAGGCGCCTTCCACTTCCGGCAGTTGCAAGGCGTACCACGCGCCTTGTTTGTCTTTCGTCACCCGCACCACCGAGCCACGGCGGATTTGCTGCTTGGGCGGGGCTTTGTCGCTCAAACCGGGGTTCACGATTTTCAAGGCGTCGCCCGTGAGGGTGAGTTGTTCGCCAGACTGAAGCGACACCACCAGCTTTTTGGGCTCGACGTCCAGCACCACGCCGGCACGGATCTCGTCGCTGTCCGGGTGCTCTTCCAGGGCTTCGGCCACCCGCACGTCCACCAGCTTGGGGTCGGCGGGCAATTCGACGAAGCCTTCCGGGCCTCGCCAGGCTTGGCGGCGGTCGAAATCCAGCAGGCCTTTGCGCAGCGCCTTGAACGCGGCAGTCTGCTCCGTCATGTCGATCGACGTGAAGACATTGAGGCCGCGGCTGTAGGTTTCTTCGCCGTATTGCTCGTGCACCAGCATGCGGGCGGCTTCGGCGGCGTGTTCGGCGTGGACGGGGATGGGGGCTTTGGCGCGGTAGCGCAGCACTTCGGCCTTGGCCAAGTCGCGCTGGTCGGCGGTGATGAAGCCGTTTTCCAGCATCCGGTCGATGATGTATTGCTGGCGAATGGTGGCGCGTTTGGGGTTGCGCACCGGGTTGTAGGCCGATGGCGCCTTGGGCAGGCCAGCCAGCATGGCGGCCTCGGCCACGGTGATCTCGCTCAATGGCTTGCCGAAGTAGGTGTCGCTGGCGGCGGCAAACCCGTAAGCCCGCTGCCCCAGGTAAATCTGGTTCATGTAGAGCTCCAGGATCTGGTCCTTGCTCAACAGGCTTTCGATCTTGAGCGCCAGCAGCATCTCGTAGATCTTGCGGGTGAAGGTCTTTTCGGTGGGCAGGTAGAAGTTGCGTGCCACCTGCATCGTGATGGTCGACGCGCCTTGGGAGCGGGCTTCCCCGAAGTTGGCCAGGCCGGCGCGCAGCACGCCCACGTAGTCCACGCCGCCATGCTTGTAAAAGCGGGCGTCCTCGATCGCCAGCACGGCGTCGCGCATGACCTTCGGGATTTGTTTGATGGGCAGGTAATTGCGTTTCTCTTCGCCAAATTCGCCGATCAATACCAGGTCAGCTGAATAAACCCGCAGCGGTATTTTGGGCTGGTAGTCGGTCAGGCCGGAAACTTCGGGCAAATTGGGGTAGGCCATGGCCACGCCCAGCCCCACCAGCAGCGCCGCTGCCAGCACACCCGCGAACGCCAGGCCCACCAACCAGCCGATGGGGCGCAACACCCAGCGCACCCACCACTTTTGTGACCAATGGTTCGCGCCAGGCAACGGGCGCTTGGGCTGGGAGGGCGACGGAGAATCGGTCATGGGGCTGGTCGAAAAACGTGCGGCGATTATAGAAACCCCTGCGGAGAACCCCCTGGGCAAAACGTCTGTAACGCGCAAAATGCAGCCAAAGTGTCGGGAGTGCAACCGCTTGTAAGTCGTGTGCACGGCGCAACGGGGTCGGGTTTTATCCTGCTTTCTCTGCCTTCAGACACAAAAACTTTGCTGATAGCATTGAAGTGGTTTATTAACTTTCCAGCGCCAGCCATTGGCGCGTGGAGGACGGTGTGAGCTTTCTTGACACGCTCTTGGGCCGCAAGCATCCGCCAATGATCGGACTGGACATCAGTTCATCAAGCGTGAAGCTGGTCGAGCTGAGCCAGACGACGTCTGGCGAATTCACCTTGGACAGGTTTGCTTCCGAGCCCTTTGAGAAGGGCTGGATCACGGACGGCCAGATCGAGAAATTCGATGAGGTGGCTGAGGCCGTGCGCAAGGTCGTGGTCAAAAGCGGCACGAAGACCAAGCACGTGGCGATGGCCATGCCCCAATCGGCGGTGATCACCAAAAAGATCATGCTGCCGGCCGGCCTGCGAGAAGAGGAAATGGAGCTGCAGGTCGAAGCCGAGGCCAACCAGTACATCCCTTTTTCCCTGGACGAAGTGAGCCTGGATTTCTGTGTGGTGGGCCCCAGCCCCACGTCGGCTGGCGACGTCGAGGTGCTGATCGCCGCTTCGCGCAAGGACCGCGTGCAAGACCGCCAAGGCCTGGCGGAAGCCGCCGGGCTCAAGCCCGCCATCCTGGACATCGAGTCTTACGCTTCCCGCCTGGCCATGGGCCGTTTGGTGGCTTCACTGCCCGGTGAGGGGCGCGATGCCCTGGTGGCCCTGTTTGAGATTGGCGCAGAAACCACCAGCCTCAAGGTGCTGCGCGACGACGAGTTGCTCTACGACCGCGACCAAAGCTTCGGCGGTGCGCAACTCACGCAGCTGATTTCCCGCCAATATGGCTTCTCGTTCGAAGAAGCCGAGCTCAAGAAGCTCAGCGGTGACCTGCCGGAAGACTACCAATCGGCCATCCTGGCGCCCTTCGTCGACAGCCTATCGCAGGAAATCGGTCGGGCCTTGCAGTACTTCTTCACATCGACGCCTCACCACAAAGTGCACTACGTGATGATGGCCGGCGGCACGGCGACATTGCCAGGCCTCAAGGAGCGGGTCACCGACCTCACGGGCTTTGCTTCGATGATCGTCAACCCCTTTGATGGCATGAAGCTCGGCTCTGCCGTGCGTGAAAGCAAGTTGCGTCGAGAGGCGCCGTCCTACCTCACCGCCTGCGGGTTGGCGATGCGGAGGTTCCTCGCATGATCCTCATCAACCTTCTGCCCCACCGCGAAGAAAAACGCAAACTGCGCAAGCAGGCGTTTTTCGCCGGTCTGGGCTTGTCCGCCGTTGGGGGTGCCGTGGTGGTGGCACTCTGGTACGGCGTGCAAATGAACATGATCTCTGACCAGCAGGTGCGCAACAAGCAGTTGCAAGACGCCATCCAGCGGCTGGACGAGGAGATCAAGGACGTTTCCGCGCTGAAGGCGGAAATCGATTCGCTCAAGGCGCGCCAGCGTGCCGTGGAAGACCTGCAGACCGACCGCAACATGCCGGTCTACCTGCTCAACGAGTTGGTGGCACAGACGCCTGAAGGCATCTACCTGACCTCCATCCGCCAAAGCGGTCAGCAGGTGATCGTGACTGGCAATGCCCAGACCAACGAGCGCGTGTCCGAGTTCTTGCGCAACACCAATGGCAAGTCGCCTTGGCTGGAGCGCCCGGAACTGGTCGAAATCAAGGCGGCAGGCCAGTCCAACAACAAGGCCACCCACGATTCCAAGCGCCTGTTCGAGTTCTCGATGCGGCTGAGC
>JBEEJT010000292.1:0-18291 GCA_041169085.1 Pseudomonadota bacterium
ACCGGGTTTGCCCGGGCGCCCGCCGCCCGAGCGCGGCGCGCTGGCCGCACCGGTCACGCGCGGCGGCAGGCCGGTGTGCTGCGTCAACAGCTGGCCCTTGCGCGGCGTGGCGGCCTTCATCGGCGCGGCCTTCTTGGCCGTCGTCGAGTTCTTGCGCCGTGCGCACTCGTAGCTGCCGTCGGTGACGGGCTGGTAGCTCGGAATCAGGTGGTGCTTGCCGTTGCCGATCAGATCGGCGCGGCCCATGGCCTTCAGCGCCTCGCGCAGCAGCGGCCAGTTGTTGGCGTCGTGGTAGCGCAGGAAGGCCTTGTGCAACCGGCGGCGGCGCTCGCCACGGACGATGTCGACCTTCTCGCCGCGTGCCTCGTCACGGCTGATGCCCTTCAGCGGGTTCATGCCCGAGTGGTACATCGCCGTGGCCGTGGCCATCGGGCTGGGGTAGAAGGTCTGCACCTGGTCGGCTTTGAAGCCATTGCGCTTGAGCCAGAGCGCCAGGTTCATCATGTCTTCGTCGGTCGTCCCCGGGTGGGCCGCGATGAAGTAAGGGATCAGGTACTGCTTCTTGCCCGCTTCGGCGCTGTACTTCTCAAACAGCTGCTTGAAGCGGTCGTAAGTGCCGATGCCCGGCTTCATCATCTTGCTCAAGGGGCCGCCCTCGGTGTGCTCGGGCGCGATCTTGAGGTAGCCGCCCACGTGGTGGGTGACCAGTTCCTTGATGTACTCCGGGGAGCGCACGGCCAGGTCGTAGCGCAGGCCCGAACCGATCAGGATCTTCTTGATGCCAGGCAGGGCCCGCGCGCGGCGGTACATGCGGATCAAGAGGCTGTGGTCGGTGTTGAGGTTGGGGCAGATGTCCGGGTAGACGCAGGATGGCTTGCGGCACGCCGCTTCGATCACCTTCGACTTGCAGCCGATGCGGTACATGTTGGCCGTGGGCCCGCCCAAGTCCGAGATGACGCCCGTGAAGCCCTTGACCTGGTCGCGGATGGCCTCGATTTCCTTGATGACCGAATTTTCCGAACGGCTCTGGATGATGCGGCCTTCGTGCTCGGTGATGGAGCAGAAGGTGCAGCCGCCGAAGCAGCCGCGCATGATGTTCACGCTGAAGCGAATCATCTCCCACGCGGGGATGTTGGCGTCGCCGTAGCTGGGGTGGGGCGCACGGGCATAGGCCAGGTCGAAGACGTGGTCCATTTCCGTCGTGGTCAGCGGCAGCGGAGGCGGGTTGATCCAGACGTCGCGGTGGGCGTGGGCCTGCACCAGGGCGCGGGCGTTGCCGGGGTTGGTCTCCAGGTGCAACACGCGGTTGGCGTGGGCGTAGAGCACCGGGTCGGACTTGACCTGCTCGTAAGAGGGCAGGCGGATCACGGTGCGCTCACGCGGTGGCAGCATGATCTTGCCGGTGGGCGGTGGTGCACTGGAACGGGTGGCCACGGCCGGGTTGGGCACCAGGCGGATGGGCTTGGCCCCGCCCTTCAAGTCGGCCTGACCTGCGCCCCGCAGCGGGTCCAGTTGACCGCTTTGCTCGACAGCGCAGTCCACACCCTGTTCAGCCGCGGCCGCGCCCGTCATCAGGTAAGGGTTGATGTGCTGGTCGATGCGGCCCGGGCGGTCGACCTCGGTGCTGTCGAGCTCGAACCATCCCTGGACGGTGGGGTCGTCGCTGCGGCGCATGAAGGCGGTGCCACGCACGTCGGTGATGCTGGCGATGGGTTCGCGCGCGGCCAGGCGGTGGGCGATCTCCACCACGGCGCGTTCGGCGTTGCCATAGAGCAGCAAGTCGGCCTTGGCGTCCACCACGATGGAGCGGCGCACCTTGTCTTGCCAGTAGTCGTAGTGCGCGATGCGGCGCAGCGAAGCCTCGATGCCGCCCATGACGATGGGCACCTCGGGGAAGGCTTCGCGGCAGCGCTGGGCATAGACCAGCGAGGCGCGGTCCGGGCGCTTGCCGCCTTCGCCACCAGGCGTGTAGGCGTCGTCGCTGCGGATCTTGCGATCAGCCGTGTAGCGGTTGATCATCGAATCCATGTTGCCGGCGGCCACGCCGAAGAACAGCTTGGGCGCGCCCAACACCTTGAACGGGTCGGCGCTTTGCCAGTCGGGCTGGGCGATGATGCCCACGCGGAAGCCCTGGGCTTCGAGCGTGCGGCCGATCACGGCCATGCCGAAGCTGGGGTGGTCCACATAGGCGTCGCCCGTCACCACGATGATGTCGCACGCGTCCCAGCCCAGCTCGTTCATTTCCTCGCGGCTCATCGGCAGGAACTTGGCCGTGCCGAAGCGCTTGGCCCAGAAGGGCTTGTAGGCCGTCAACGCCTTGGCCGTTTCAGGTCGGCGGGCCAGTCGAGGGTCGCGCACCTCGACTTCGTCCGCAGGGTGGGCGGCAGAAGAGGTGGTGTCGGCTTGGGCGGTGTCGGGGGGCGTGGGGGACATCAGGCGGGCAGGGCAGCGGTCCGCGTGGCTGCGGACAACCCGGTATTGTCGCTTGAGAGCCTGGCGAGTGGCTGGCCAGAGCCCCCAAAGTGGACGGGGTCATGTGACGCCGGACACGCGCAGGCGTGGCCGCCATTGCGCATCCCGACACGTTCCGAGGTTGCACTTTGTAAAGGCGGGTGTCGCGTTGGACACAAGGCCATCGGACGTGCCCACAATCGGCCCCGTGTATGTCTTGCCCTGAGGGGCCACCATGATGACCCGCCACCCTGTTTCCCGCATCCTGTCCGCTGCCGTGTTGTCCCTGTCGGCTGTGGCCGTGTCTTTCACCCCGATCGACGCTGAGGCCAAACGCCTGGGCGGTGGGCGCCCTGCGGGCATGCAGCGTCAGATGCCGGCCAAGCAGGCCGACACCTCGCCGCCGGCTCAACAGGCCGCGCCGGGCCAGGCGGCTCGCCCCAACCAGGCCGCCCCTGCGGCCGCGCCCGCCACAGCCGCTGCGGCCCAAGCCGCCGCACAGCCCGCCAAGCGTTCGTGGCTCGGCCCGGTGGCCGGTCTGGCCGCAGGCCTGGGCCTGGCGGCCTTGGCCAGCCATTTCGGCTTTGGTGAAGAGTTGGCCAATTTCATGATGATCGCCTTGCTGGCCGTCGCCGCCTTTGCGCTGATCGGCTGGCTCATGCGCCGCTTTGCTGGCGGTGGCCAGGCGGCCGGCCCCAAGTTGGCGGGCGCGGGCGCTGGCGCCCCCATGCCGGCAGGCGGTCTGCGTGACGTGTCGTCTTCGGTCCAGCCTTCGGCCCAGCCTTTGGCCCGTGAAGCCCAGCAAGCCTTTGGCGGTGGTGCCGCGCCCCTGGGCGCCGGGGCCGCCCAGGCGGTGCCGGCCGGCTTTGACACCGACGGCTTTGTGCGCGTGGCCAAGATGATCTTCATCCGCTTGCAAGCCGCGAACGACGAAGGCAATGTCGACGACCTGCGCAAGTTCACCACGCCGGAATTGTTCGCTTCTTTGCGCCTGGACATGCACGAGCGGGGCCAGGCCAAGCAGCAGACCGACGTCATGCAACTCGACGCGCGCCTGGTGGACACTGCCCAGGAAAATGGCCAGTGGGTGGCGACCGTGCAGTTCAGCGGCTTGATTCGCGAAGAAGCCGAGCAAGGTGCCCAGCCCTTCCGTGAGCTGTGGCACCTGGTCAAGCCCGCTCAGGGCGACGGCGATTGGGCGATCGCGGGCATCACGCCCCAGGACGCCTGAAGCTTCAGGCGCCGCTCCAGCGCTGCATCCGCCCGTATTCTCGCCAGCCCAGCCGGCGGTAAACGGGCTCTCCCATGGGAGAGGCTTGCAGCGCCACCGCGCGGGCGCCTCGCTCCAAAGCGAGGTTGGTGGCCGCCACCGTGCAGGCGGCTGCCACACCCTGGCCCCGCGCGGCTTCCCGGGTGGCCACCCAATACAGGCCGGCCACTTCAGGGGTGTGCAGCACCATGGCCACCCCGGCTGGCGGTGCGTCGCCCTGACGGGCCACCACCCAACTCACCTCGTCGCCCATGACGCGCTCGCGTTCGCCGAAGAAGAACGGCGTCATGAAGGCGGGCAGGCCCAGGCTGGCGTAAGCCTCGGCGCAGCAGTCGACGATGCCCGCCAGATCGGCAGGGGCCGTGCCCGGTGGGCAGGCCCGACCTTCCACCAGATGCAAGCGCCAGCCCGCTGGCAGCGGCGTGACGGCGTGCGCCTGTTCGGTGAGCATCACCGCCAGGTCCGCTTGCTTTTGAAAGCCCTGGGCACTCAATTCGGCCGCGAGGTCGGCGTCGCGGCGCATGAACAGGATGGGGGCAAAGGGGTTGCTGCCACCACCAAAAAAGGCCCGGGCTTGCGCCAGCACCTGGCTGGGGGGCACGGAAGCGTCCAGCCGGATCACGCTGTTCATGAAGGGCGCCGGGATGGGCAGCGCGCCCTGGTGCAATTGCACCCCCTGGTCTTCCTGCAAGCGAGCACCCGGCTGCCAGCGGTGGTGAATGCGTGTGGCCAAGGCCAGGTGTTGGTCTGCCAGATCTTCCAGGCTCATGGGGGGCTCCTGCTTTGTGGTTTCGTCTGTGAGTCCCCATGCTAACGGTGGCGCGGCGCCCGGCCGAGCGGTTTGGCCGGTGCGGCGCACAAAAAAAAGCCCCGTCAGACGGGGCTCGGGATCAGGCCTTCTTGGCGTAGCCAGAGCACCAGCCTTTGGCGTTGGCCTGCTTGCCACCCAGCAGTGGGCAGGCGCCCCAGGCATCGGTGGGTTTGCCCTGGAAGAACTGGCAGTTGCCGCACACCGCACCAGCCTTGTATGTGGGGTACTTCTTGGCGTCGACCTTGGTGGCGTCGTGCTTGTAGCCCAGGCCGGCGGCGCCCGGGTCCTTTTCGTCGGCGTGGTTGTCGGCTGCGCGTGCGGCCGTGGCCGTGGCAGACAGCACCACGGCTGCAGGCACCAGGGTCATCATGAATTGGCGACGAGAGGTCATGTGGGTTCTCCGATTGAGGTGGTGGGGACGTCAGTGTGACGTCAAATGGGGATGGGTGGTGATCGTCAATCTTGGGTCAAAACGATGATTGACGCCGAAATGAGTTTGGTTGTTGCCAATTTTGTTGACATGGTTGGTTCAAACTGAAGGCAATTGGGCGCAGGCCCGCTTCACACAGTTCGAGGTCCAGCATGAACGACTCCCCTTTGCTTCAGGCAGATGCCCGGGCGCCACGCTACCGCAGCAGTGCCGCCGCCCGGATGGTGAACATCCCGGTGGCCACCCTGCGCGTCTGGGAGCGGCGCTACCAGGTGGTGGGCCCCGCGCAATCGGCTTCTGGTCAACGGTTGTACTCCAGCCAGGATGTCCGGCGTTTGGTGCTCATCAAGCAATTGGTGAATCGGGGCCACGCCATCGGCATGTTGGCGCGCATGGAGACCCCCCAGTTGCAAGACTTGGTCGACGAGGCACAACAGGTGGACCAGTCTTTGAGCGCTCCGGTGGCCCCTGCCTCGCCCTCGGCGCGTGAGGCGCTCAGCGCGGCGGCGGCCCAGGTGGTGGCCAGCACCACGCAAGGTCGGCGTGTGGCCGAGGCCCTTGCGCCTGCCCGGCTGGTGTTGGTGGGCGCCAGCGCCGGCTTGCGTTGGTCGTCGTTGCTGCAAGGGCAACCCGATCTGTCGCTGGTGGCGCAGGCCGAAGCGGCACCCGGCGCCGAATTGGGCTTGCGGCAGGTGAAGGCCGAAGTGCTGTTGGCCGACCTGGGGGCCATCCACATGGAAACGGTGGATTGGCTGGTGCGGGTGCAGCACTTGCTGGGGGCTCGCCAGATGGTGGTGATCTACGGCTTTGCGCCGCAACAGGTGCTCGACGCCTTGCGGGTGCGCGGCGCGGTGCTCAAGCGCTCGCCGCTGTCACCCGAAGACCTGTTGTCGGGGGTGCGGGAAGCGGTGCGCGGCTGGCAGAGCGTGTCCGAAGCTTTGCGGCAATTGCCCGAACCGGCGCCTGCGCCCCGGTTCGACCCGGCCAGCCTGCACCAATTCATCGCGGGCATGCCTCGGGTGGCCTGCGAATGCCCCCGCCACCTGGCTGACCTGGTGACCATGCTCAGCCAGTTCGAGGCGTACAGCGCCGATTGCGAAACCCGCCAGCCGGCAGACGTGGCGCTGCACGCCTACCTTTACCGCGTGGCGGGCCACGCCCGGGCCATGCTGGAAGACGCCTTGCTCACGCTGGCGAGGGCCGAAGGCCTGGTGCCCATGGAGGAGGGCGCAGGCCAGTGCCCGGTCTGAGCGGCCCTCAGGCTTCTTCGCCGAGGAAGCCGCCGCTTTGGTGGGCCCACAGCCTGGCGTACAAGCCGCCTTGCGCCAGCAGCGTGGCGTGGTCGCCTTCTTCGACCACGCGGCCCCGGTCGAGCACGATGAGCCGGTCCATGGCGGCGATGGTGGACAGGCGGTGCGCGATGGCCACCACAGTCTTGCCTTCCATCAGCCGGTAGAGGCTGGACTGGATGGCAACTTCGACTTCCGAGTCGAGCGCGCTGGTGGCTTCGTCCAGCAAGAGGATGGGCGCGTCTTTGAGCATGACCCGCGCGATCGCGATGCGCTGGCGCTGCCCGCCAGAGAGCTTCACCCCACGCTCGCCCACGTGGGCGTCGTAGCCGCTGCGGCCTTTGGGGTCGCTCAAGCTCTGGATGAAGGCGTGGGCTTCGGCTTTGGTGGCGGCCTGGACCATGGCGTCGTCGCCTGCGCCCGGCCTGCCGTACAGGATGTTGTCGCGCACGGAGCGGTGCAACAAGGAGGTGTCTTGCGTGACCATGCCCACCTGAGCGCGCAGGCTGTCTTGCGTGCAGTGGGCGATGTCCTGCCCGTCGATGCGCACCGAGCCTTGCTTGATGTCGTGGAAGCGAAGCAGCAGGTTGACGATGGTCGACTTGCCTGCACCGGAGCGCCCCACCAGGCCGATTTTTTCGCCCGGCCGGATGCGCAGGTTCAAGTCGTGCACCACGGGCTCGGCCGCGTCGGCATAAGCGAAGGTCACGTGATCGAACACGACTTCACCCTGGGTCACCTTCAAGGCTTGGGCATCGGGTGCATCGACCACCAACTGGGGCTTGCTCAGGGTGCCGATGCCGTCCTGCACGGTGCCGATGTGCTCGAAGAGCATGGCCATCTCCCACATCATCCAGTGCGAAATGCCGTTGAGCCGCAGGGCCATGGCGGTCGATGCCGCCACGGCGCCGATGCCCACTTCGTCATGGGCCCACAGCCACAGCGAGGTGCCCGAAGCCGTGAGGATCAGGCACATGCTGAGCGTGTGGTTCACCACCTCGAAGCCGCTGACCAGGCGCATCTGGCGGTAGACCGTGACCAGGAAATCCTTCATGGCGCTGCGGGCGTAGTCCGCTTCGCGGTGGCCGTGCGAGAACAGCTTGACGGTGGCGATGTTGGTGTAGGCGTCGGTGATGCGGCCGGTCATGAGCGAGCGGGCGTCGGCCTGGGCCTGGGCGGAGCGGCTCAGGCGCGGCACGAAAAAAGCCACCGAGCAGCAATAGGCTGTGAGCCAGCCCAGGAAGGGCAGCAGCATCCAGCGGTCGAAGTGGCCCACCACTGCGGTCATGGTCACGAAGTAGATGGCCACGAACACCAGGATGTCCATGACGATGAAGCAGGTGTCGCGCACGGCCAGCGCGGTCTGCATCACCTTGGTGGCCACGCGGCCGGCGAACTCGTCTTGGTAGAAGGCCATGCTCTGGCTGAGCATCTGCCGGTGAAAGCGCCAGCGCAGCCGCATGGGGAAATTGCCCGCCAGCGCCTGGTGCTTGATCATGGTCTGCACCAGCACCACTGCGGGGCTGAGCAACACGATGGCGCCCAGCGCGAGCAACTTGCCGTGGGCCTGGTCCCAGAGCTGGTCTTTTGGGGTGGCGCTCAGCCAGTCGACGATCTGGCCCAGCACTGAAAACAAGATGGCTTCGAAGGCGCCGATCGTGGCGGTGAGCACCATCATGCCCAGCAGCATCAGGCGGGCGCCGTCGGTGGCGTCCCAAACGAAAGCCAGGAAGCGGCCGGGCGCCACGGTGGGCGTGGCGGCGGCAGGCGTTGCGGGCGGGGCGGGGAAAGGGTCCAGTCGGCGTTCGAACCAGCTCAGCACAGGGGGCTCCAGGAGGCCCCAGGCGAGGGGCAGCCTGCTAGGTTAACGCAGAGGAGACGGCCTTGCGCTCACGCGCGTCGTTGACCGCACCCAGCAGCTGGCGAACCACCTCGTGGCCCATGGCCGCTTCGGCCAGCAGGTAGCCGCCCACCTCCCCGATGCCCACCACCAGATCCGCGCCGGCGGCTTCCAGGAAGGCGCGCTGGCCAGGGTCGAGCAATTCGGCAATGATCCGTGCGTTGGGGTTGGTGCGCCGCGCAAGCAACACGTTGACCGCCGTCAGCGCGTCGGCGTTCGTCTTCTCGGCGTAGTTGGCCAGCACCACCACGGTGGCGGCACTCGACAGGCAGCAGCGCTCCACCGCTTCGCCGCGCACCGGGTAGGGCGAGCGGGTGAAGCTCAGCAGCGGGTCTTCGGTGGGCTTGTGCTCCATGTCGGCGACCACCACGATGGGCATGGACTGGTAGTCGGGCTCGCGGCGCAGCGATTGCAGGATGGCCGGGCCTTTGAGGTTCCAGCCCAGGATGACCAGGTGTTGGTTGAACTTGTGCATCTTGAGCCCCATTTCTTCCTTGACCTTGCGTTCGATGAGGACGGCCGCTGCCAGCGCACACAACAGGGCGGTCAGCAGTTTCGACAAGATGAGGGCGAAGCCGATGATCCATCGGCCGCCCGTGGTGGTGGGCAACACGGCCGAATCGCCAGAGGTGGTCATGGTGACCAGCACGCCGTAGGTGGCGTCGCCCAGGTTGTGGATCTTGGGGCTGTGGCCGAATTCGAAGACGTAGACCAGCACGGCCCCGAAGAGCCAGACCGCCATGAACAACACCGTCAGTTCGATGATGAAGCGTGTGCGGGCCACCGCCATGAGGCGGATGAAAAAGGCCATGAGGCCAGACCGCAAGTTCTGCATGCACCCACCCTTTGCCCGAAGGACAGATGAGGACCAGTCTATGCCGACAGGCCAGGGGGGGGATGAGGGAAAGTGGCAGGTATCGCGCCCCCGTTCCCGAGGATGCGTGACGAAATGGCGGAACGGCGGCGGGCGCCGCGCCGCTCAATAGCGCTCGGGCACGTGCATCTCCGCCGGCACAGGGCGGCGGATGTAGTCTTCGCGGCGTTCGCGCTCTGGCAAGGCCACGGGTGGGTGCGGCACGTCGAAGTAAGCGAACTGCTGGAGCAGGTGGTGGATCATGTTGAGGCGCGCGCGCTTTTTGTCCACCGCTTGCACCACCCACCAGGGCGCTTCAGGGATGTGGGTGCGCTCCAGCATCACTTCCTTGGCGCGGGTGTAGTGCTCCCACAGCCGGCGGCTTTCCAGGTCCATGGGGCTGAGCTTCCACTGTTTGAGCGGGTCGTGGATGCGGCCCAGGAAGCGGGCTTCCTGCTCTTCGTCCGAGATCGAGAACCAATACTTGAGCAGGCGGATGCCGCTGCGCACCAGCATCTTTTCGAACTCGGGCACCGAGCGGAAGAACTCTTCGAGGTCGTCGTCCGAGCAAAAGCCCATCACGCGCTCCACACCGGCGCGGTTGTACCAGCTGCGGTCGAAGAGGACGATTTCACCGGCGGCGGGCAAGTGGGCCACGTAGCGCTGGAAGTACCACTGGGTCTTTTCGCGGTCGTTGGGCGCAGGCAGGGCCGCCACGCGACACACCCGCGGGTTGAGCCGTTGGGTGATGCGCTTGATGGCGCCCCCCTTGCCGGCGGCGTCTCGGCCTTCGAAGATGACGACGACGCGTTCGCCCGTGTGCATCACCCAGTCCTGCAGCTTCACGAGTTCGCCTTGCAGGCGAAACAACTCGCGGAAATACATCTGGCGCAGGGCGCGGCCTTCGTCGGTGTGGGCGGCGTCGCCATCGAGGATGCGGTCGTCGAGCTCCATCTCGAGCTCTTCGTCAAAGCTGTCGAGCGTGTCGGCGTGCAGCCGCTGCAGCATTTCGGGGGAAAGCGGGCCGTGGGCGCTGGAAGTCATGGTCACATCTGGGCAGGGGTGGGCGGTCGCCGGGCGCACGAAGGCGCGGCGGCGAAGCTTGCCAGTTCAGTGTGACAGTGTGGTGTCAGCCCGCAAAGGGGGCCGCTTCACATCAAGGCGAGGATGTCGTGCAGGTGCTCCGGCGAGGCCCAGCGCTGGTCCATGGTGGCGCTCACGATGTGGCGGCCGGAATCGCGCCGCGTGTGGCTGCGGATGGGAGGGCTCATGGGCGTGCCGTCACGGTCCCGCAAAACCACCACGTCGGGGGCGTTTTGGTCCGGCATGCGGCGCACCACGATGGCTTGCTCGCCCGAGGCCAGCTCCACCAGGCAGCCAGGCGGGTACAGCCCCAGCTCGCGGATGATGGTGGCGCCAAAGTAGCCCACGCTGCGCTGGCGGAAGATCTCGGTGGCCGCGCGCGGGCTCAACAGGCTGTTGCGCCCCACGCGTGGGCTGAGCTTGGCGCCGAAGATGTCGCAGGTGTGAATGGCGTCAGCCAGCGGGTGCACCTGGCTGAGACCCAGGGGGTAGCCCTTGCCGTCGGTTTGCTCGTGGTGTTCGGCCACGGCCTGCAGCCAGTCGATGTGGGTCACCCCGAGTTCTGCCAGCATCTGGCGGGAGCGCAGCGGGTGTTCGTTGATCAGGTCGCGTTGCTCGGGGCTCAGCGGCTCTTGTTGCTGCGCCAGGTCGACCTGCAAGGCCATGATGGACAGGTTCATCGTCAGGCCGGCCTGGATGGCCAGCACTGTGCGGGGCTCGCCCCATTCCTTGCGGTGCCCGATGAGCGTCAGCAACATGCCGGTGTGCATGGCGTGCAGCAGGCTGTAGCGGCGGATTTTGTCGCCGGTCGCAAAGACCAGGTGAAAGATGCCCACGTCAGGGTCTTCGAGCACCAAATGGTGCAACTTGCTGGCCATTTGTTGCAAGTTGCCCAGGAAGTCGTGCACTTCAGTCGGGGCTGTCAGCAGCGGCTCCAGGCTGTCGGCGAGGTGTTGCCACTGCTGCCATCGCGCGGCCGAGGGGTGGACCACGGGTGTGGCCTTCGCTTCGGTGCCCGCATTGAAGAAGGTCGGTGGCGTGTGTGAGCCGTTGAGGTGGGGGGCCATGAGGGGGGCGGCTGACGCGGGCACAGCTTGCATGGGAGGGCACCTTCTGCGGGTTTGTTCACTTCTTTGAAGCTCACGATAAGGCAAGGTGGTGGGCCACGCCAAGCGACACAATTCACGGAAAAGGTGGCAGTTTCGATGTGCGGTGCAGCAAGTCCGGCCGGTGACCAGTCAGGGTCACTGCCCATGTCACATGGTGGTGCGAGGCCCTCGGCTTGCGTCGATAATGCTCGGGTTTGCCCTCAACGAGAGGGCCGTGTTCACCCAATCAGCTTCACTCGATGTCCATGATTGAACGGGTCTTGTCTGCCATGAAGTGGCTGGTGGCTTCGGTCATCTTGTTTGTCAACACCGTGACGGTGTTCAGCCTGATGATGCCCCTGGCACTGACCAAGCTGGTGCTGCCCCTGTCGCTGGTGCGCAAGCCGGTGGATGCCGTGCTCAACGGCCTGGCCAGCATCTGGATTTCGATCAATGGCTTCTGGATGGCCCTGGTGGGCCGCACCCGCTGGCACGTGAAAGGCCTGGAGCATTTCAATGTGCGCGGCTGGTACCTGGTCAGCAGCAACCACCAGAGTTGGGTCGACATCCTGGTGCTGCAAAAGCTGTTCAACCGCCGCATCCCGTTGCTGAAGTTTTTCATCAAACACGAGCTGATTTATGTGCCCATCATGGGCCTGGCGTGGTGGGCCCTCGACTTCCCCTTCATGCGCCGCAAGGGCGGGCGCACCGCCGCCCAGGACCTGGCCACGGCGCGCAAGTCGTGTGAGAAGTTCAAGTTGATCCCCACTTCCGTGATCAGCTTCGTGGAAGGCACGCGGTTCACCGCCGACAAGGCCCGGGAGCAAAAGACCCCTTACAAGCACCTGCTGCGCCCCAAGACCGGTGGCGTGGGCATGGCGCTGGAGACCATGGGCGAGCTGTTCCAGTCGCTGGTGGACGTCACCATCGTCTACCCCAAGGGCGTGCCCACCTTCATGGACCTGCTCACAGGGCGGCTGCAAGACGTGATCGTTTCGGTGCGCGAGGTGCCGATTCCGCGCAACCTGTTGGTCAACGAACAGGGGCAGCCCCCGGAGCGTGCCCACCTGCAGGCCTGGGTCAACCACATGTGGGCCGCCAAGGACCAGGAGATCGACAGACTGACCACCGCCTTCCGGGCGGGCAAGCTCGCCTGAGCCTGAGCCTGAGCCTTCAGCGGGTTTGGCTGGCCGCGGAGGCCGCAGCGCTGACGGCTTGCAGGAGTGGCCGACGCAGGCGAGATTCGAAAGCTGCGGGCGTCACGTACTGGATCAGCTCCTTGCCTTCCTGGTCCACCATCACGTCGATGCCACGGGCCGGGTAGAGCAGGTGTTCGGCGTGCAGGTTGCTGCGCACCAGTTCGGCCGGCTCGCCAAAACGCGCGACCACGGCCTTGACGTCGAGCTGGGCCTGCGGGATGAAGCTCAGGCCCGTGACCCTGCTTTTGAGCGCTTCGACCAGGTCGTTGGTCGACAGCACGAAGCGCCGGGTCGTGCTTTCCATGAATTCAGCCTTGACGGCACGTTGACGCCAGCCTTCGATCTGCGCGGGGGTGGCTTCGGCGCTGATCACCAGCTTGCCGACCACGAAGTCGGCCTGAAGCGGGTCGACGTAGGCCTCCAGGTGGCCCGCTTCGTTGGCGGCAGCGATCACCGCGACCTGGGTGTCGGGCCCGTACTGCTGCATCGCGTCACCCAAGGTGCTTTGGCCAACCTGGATGCCCAGGGCCTGCAAGTTGTCGCTGGCGAGCACACGCACCTGCCAAGGTGCCGGCGTGGCACCAGCAGGCAGGGCGTCGCTGCTGGCGGCGCCGCTGGCCACATGGGCGCCAGGTTTGTTGGAGCCCATCAGGCCCATCACGAGTGCGGAAGCGCCGATGGCCACGGCGACCATGGTCAAGACGGCAGGGAGAGTTTTCATGTGGCGTAGTCGGGGCAAGTGCGGTCAAGCTTGCGCAACAAGGCCGGCCAGACGAACGCCCCCCCCATGCCGCCGGTTTGCACCTTCATGGCGTGGGCCACGCCTTGGAGGATGGTGTCGGGGATGGGGATGAGTTCGCCGCCACCAGCCTGAGCCGTCACCTGGATCTGACAGGCGCTTTCGAACACGTACATGCTCAGGAAGGCGTCTGCGATGGTGGGCCCCACGGTCAGCAGGCCATGGTTGCGCAGCAAAAGGAAGTTGTGGTGGCCGAGGTCGGCCTGCAGGCGCGGCTTTTCGTCTTCACGGAAAGCCACACCTTCGTAGTCGTGGGTGGCCAACGAGGCCAACACGAAGGTGCTTTGTTGTGAAATGGGCAGCAAGCCGCCGCGCTGGGCCGACACCGCGACACCTGCTCGGGTGTGGGTGTGCAGCACGCAGCCAGCATCCTCACGCACCGCGTGCACGGCGCTGTGGATGGTGAAGCCCGCCGGGTTGACCGGGAAGGGCGAGTCCGCGAGCTTGCGGCATTGTTGATCGACCTTCACCAGGCTGGAAGCCGTGATCTCGTCGAACATCAGCCCGTAAGGGTTGATCAAGAAGGCGTGTTCAGCGCCAGGCAACCGCGCCGAAATGTGCGTGAACACCAGGTCGCTCCAGCCGTACAGCGCCACCAGTCGGTAAGCTGCGGCGAGGTCGACCCGCAACTGCCATTCTTCCGGGCTGACCTGGTCTCGGAGCGAGGGGATGTTCAGGCTCATGTCGGGGCTCATTCAAAGGTATTGCGCCACGGGCGGCGCCCAGCGCTGGGCCAGCTTCTTGACGGCAATGGGCAGCAGCAGCCCTGCGAGCCCCAGCACGACGAAGTGGAGGTAGAACCAATGGCCTTCCCAGGGCACGACGCGCGTGAACGCCACCTTGGCCAGGCCGATGAACAGCGTGTTCATCAGGTAAATGGCCAAGGTGTGTTGGCCCAGCAAGGTCAGCCACTCGGCCACCCGGCCGCGGATGAGTTGGTGGCTGGTCAGGATGGCCGGGACAGACAAAGCACCCACCAGCACCTCAGGCAAAGGGGCTTCGACCACGCCGTAGATCAACGCAGCAGCGAACGGCAGCGCCCAGAGTGGCCAGGTGCGAGCGGGCAGCACGGTGCCCACCACCCATTGCCAGCGCTGGCCCAGCCAGACGCCGCCCACGAAGAAGGGGGCCAGGTGGATGAACATGTGCAAGCTGAAAAGCCTGGGGCCATCTTGCGTGTGGCCGGCGACGGCCAACGCCAGCAAGGCCAATGCGCCCCAGCGTTCTGCGTATTGCAGAACCCACGGCATCACCAGGTAATAGAGCGACAGCACATAGACGTACCAAAGGAAGCCTACCGACGAGTTGATGGGGGTCAGCACGATCGCCAGAACGTCTTGGAGCCCGCCGCTGGGGGGGTTGTCGATGGGCACGAAGCGCATCGCGATCAGCTTGCCTGCCAGGATCAGCAAGCCAAAGGCCAGAAAGGGGACCATGAGCTGCTGCACGCGCTTGCGGATCAGGCCCAGCACGTCTGCCGCGCTGGAGCGGTGCCGCCACGATGCCCCCAGTGACATGCCCGACAAGGTCATGAACAGGGGCATGTGGAAGGCGTAGACCAGGTTGTGGAAGTCGATGTACCACTCGGCCCCGGGCGCAACATTGTTGCGGGCAACGATGTGACCCAGAACAACCAGCAAGATGGCGGTGCCTTTGGCGAGGTCCAGGGCGATGATGCGGGAAGACATGCGGGCAGTGGGGCGGAGTGAAGGCGTGGCGTCGGCTGTCAACCGATTCTAGGCAAGGGGGCGGGTGCCTTGCCTACGGGTTCACGCCGAGGCCAGCGCCTGGGCGTGGGCCTGTCTCAACACGTTCTTCTGCACTTTGCCCATGGCGTTGCGCGGCAGGTCTTCGACCTGGACGATGCGTTTGGGCACCTTGAAGCCGGCCAGCCGCTCCTTGAGTTGGGCGATCAGGCCCGGCTCGTCGAGCTGCCGGCCAGGCTGGGCCACCACCAGGGCCAGGACGCCCTCCCCGAAATCGGCATGGGGCACGCCGACCACGGCCGACTCGGCCACGCCGGGCAGCTTGTCCAGCTCGGTTTCCACTTCGGCGGGGTAAACGTTGAAGCCGCCCGAGATGATCAGGTCTTTGGCGCGGCCCACCAGGAACAGGTAGCCCTGGTCGTCAAATCGCCCCACGTCGCCCGTGCGGAACCAACCGTCGGGGGTGAAGGCTTCAGCGGTTTTGTCGGGCATGCCCAGGTAGCCCTGACACACGTTGGGCCCCGACACCTCCACGCCGCCAGGCTCGCCTGAGGGCACGGGCTGGCCGTCTTCGCCCACCACGCGCACGCCCACACCCGGCAAGGGGCGCCCGACAGACCCGGGCAGGCGAGGCCCCTCGGTGGGGCGGCAGGGGTTGGAGCACAGCATGCCGGTTTCGCTCATGCCGTAGCGCTCGAGGATGGTGTGGAAGGTGCGTGCGGTGAAGGCTTCCGATTGCGGGGCCAGCAGCGGGGCCGAGCCGCTGATGAACAGCCGCATGCCCGCGCAGGCCGCCGCGTCCAGCCCGGGCAGCGTCATCAGCCTGCCGTACATGGTGGGCACGCCCATGAACAGCGTGGCTGGCGCACCCTGGGTGTCTGTGACTTGCGCCAGCACCGCTTCCGGCGTGAACTTGTCGACCCAGCGCACGGGCGTGCCGGAGAGCAGCGCACAGTGGCAGGCCACGAAGAGCCCGTGGATGTGGAAGATGGGCAGGGCATGGACCAGGCAGTCGTCCTGGCGCCAGTCCCACAGTTGCAGCAGCGTGCGGGCGTTGCTCCACAGGTTGCCGTGCGAAAGCAGGGCGCCCTTGCTGCGGCCGGTGGTGCCGGAGGTGTAGAGGATGGCTGCCAGGTCATCGACCTGCCGCTCCACGGGCTGGTGCTCGCGTGAGCGTCGGGCGGCGTGGCTCAACAGGCTGCCTCGCCGATCGTCGCCCAAGGTGAACAGGTGGCCCACGCCGGCTTCGGCCGCCAGCGGCGTCACCCACTCCAGGTCGGCAGGGCGGCACACCAGCACGGCGGGCCGGGCGTCGCCCAGGAAGTAGCTCAACTCAGCCGCACGGTAGGCCGGGTTCAAGGGCAGGTACACGCAGCCAGCGCGCAAGGTGGCCAGGTACAGCAGCAGCGATTCGACCGACTTGTCGACGTGGGCGGCCACCACAGGCGGGCGGCCGTTCACCCCGCGTGGCTTGAGCCCTTCGATCAGGTTGGCCAGCATGGCGCTGGCGTCGTCGAGGTCTTGCCACGTGTAGTTGCCGTGGGCCGACAGGATGGCGGTGGCGTCTCGCTGGGCGGGCCACGCGGCTTGCATGGCGGCGAACAGGTTCATGTCAGGGCTCCAGTCGGTGGGCGGGAAGGCTTGCGCCACAGTGGTGGCAAAAGCGGGCATGCGGCAGGTGGCCTTCGGTCAGGCATTCATGGCAGGTGCGGGTGGTGGGCTTGTCGTCACGCCGCTGGGCCGTCAGCTCCGAGGTCACGATGCCGGTGGGCACGGCCAGCACGCCCCAGCCCAGCATCATGATCAGGGAGGATATGAAGCGCCCCAGGTCTGTCTTGGGCGTGATGTCGCCAAACCCCACCGTGGTCAGCGTGGTGATGGCCCAATACATGGCGGTGGGGATGCTGGTGAAGCCGTGCGTCGGCCCTTCAACGAGGTACATCAAGGTGGCGAGGATGAGCACCACCATCAACACGAACGACAAGAACACCGCGATCTTGCGGCGGCTGGCCACCAAGGCCTGGACCAGCGCCGAATATTCGTGAACGTAATGGGTGAGCTTGAAGATGCGGAAGATCCGCAACAGGCGCAGGATGCGCACATCGATCAGGGCGTGCAACTCTGGTGCCACCAGGGCGAGGTAAGTGGGCAGGATCGACAGCAAGTCGATGACGCCGAAGAAGCTGGTGGCGTAGCGCCAGGGGTGGCGAACGCACACCAGGCGCAGCAAATACTCGCCTGTGAACAAAAGCGTAAACGCCCACTCCAGAATGGAGAGGTCAAAGGACCAACGCTGGTTCAGACCTTCGACGCTGTCGAGCACCACCACGCCCACGCTCAGCAAAATCGCCACGATCAGCGCTTCATCGAACAGGCGGCCGGCACGGGTGTCGGCCTCGAAGACGATGGTGTAGGCCTTCAGGCGCCAACCTGACAGGGGCTTGCCGTGGTCAGAGGGTGTTTGCATGCGGGCAGGTTGGACGGATGGGGGAAACGCTGGCACCAGACTTTACCCACAGAAACGCGTCGGCCCTTGAACTTGCGCAGGCCGGCCACATCTCAAACTGAGTCTGACTTGGGAGCTCACATGCGCTGGAACCGAATCTGGATGACAGGATGCATGGCCCTGGTGCTGCTGCTGGCCGGGCGCATGCCAAACCGTTTGGAAGAAGAATCGCCCGAGCGAGGCGGCAAGTCGCGCCTGACCGTGGCCAGCCGCCATGACCTGGACGAGACCGCACGCCGGGTGGCGCGGTTGGTGCGCGAGCTGGGCGGTTCGGTCGTGGCCACGGCGCACGGGGCCCCAGGCCAGCCCGAGGCGCAGCGGGTGATGGTGTTGGGCGACGACGCGGGCCGCACGCCCGCCCTGCAGGCCGAAGGCGAGGCCTTGCCCGTGTTGCCCTGGCAAGTCTGGTTGCGGCAGCAGGCCGATGGGCGCACCGAGGTGAGCTTGCTCGATCCCCAGGGCCTGCCCTTGCCTGCCGGTGTGGCCAACGATTGGGGCGACAGGCTGCGGCGCTGGCCCGAGCTGTTGGGCCAGGCGCTGGGTTGAGCCCGGGTGCTCAGACGTCGATCGCGGTGCTGGAGCCTGCGATCTTGCGCAGCTCGAACTTCTGGATCTTGCCCGTCGAGGTCTTGGGCAACTCGCAGAACACCACGGCGCGCGGGATCTTGAAGTGCGCCAGGTGCTCGCGGCAATGGGCCACGATTTCCTCGGGCGTGACCTGGGCGCCCGCCTTCAGCTCCAGGAAGGCGCAAGGCGTCTCGCCCCACTTCGGGTCGGGCTTGGCGACCACCGCTGCGGCCATCACGGCCGGGTGGCGGTAAAGCACGTCCTCGACCTCGATGGACGAAATGTTTTCGCCGCCCGAGATGATGATGTCCTTGCTGCGGTCCTTGATCTTGACGTAGC
>JBEEJT010000293.1:0-2897 GCA_041169085.1 Pseudomonadota bacterium
TCTGGGCGGTTCATGGTGGGGACACAAGGCAGTGCGCCGAAGGCGTCCATCGTAACGTGCGTGTGTTTTGCCGCATCCTGGGGCGGAGGCGCTCAAGCCAGCCCGGGGTGGGCCGATAAGGCCGGTAGTTCCATTTTGCGAGCCGCCCTGCGCGTTCCCCTTTGCCTTCACTCCTGCGCCTGCTGAACACCGGCAACACCGCCGACGTGTTCCCCGCTCTGGTGATGACCATCTCGGTCATCGCGGCGGTGGCGCACCTGAGTTTCATCATGCTGTTCGACTCGGCCGGCGTGGGGGCCATGGCCCGCATCAACGTGGCCAGTGTGCTGCTCTATGCCCTGGCCGGATTGCTGGTGCACGGCGGGCGCACCCTGCTGGCCTTCAGCCTGGTCATGCTGGAGGTGGTCGCCCATGGCGTGCTGGCGGTGTGGGTGGTGGGCTGGGACACCGGCTTTCACTACTACATCATCCTCATCGTGCCGGTGGCCATCGTGGGCAGCCTGGGCAGCGCCCGCAACAAGGCGGTGGTGGCGGTGTTGGCCGCGCTGTTCTACATGGGGCTGGACGTTGTGTTCCGCAAAGCCACCCCGCTTTACGCGCTGCCATCCCATGTCCTCAACAGCCTGCATTACTTCAACCTGGCCAGCACCCTGCTGATGCTGGGCCTGTTCGCCACCGTTTATTACCGCCTGGTGGCCGAAGCCCAGGCCCGCCTGCACGACCAGGCCTGCACCGACCCGCTGACCCAGCTGCGCAACCGCCGTTTCGCGCTGGAGGCCGCGCAGCACGAGGCCGCCGTGTTCGCCCGCGATGGCCGCCCCCTGGCCCTGGTGATGGGCGATGTGGACCACTTCAAGCGCGTCAACGACCAGCACGGCCACGAGGGGGGCGACATGGCGCTGAAGGCCGTGGCCCAGACCCTGAAGGGCGGTGTGCGTGAGATCGATCACGTGGCCCGCTGGGGTGGCGAAGAATTCCTGCTGCTCCTGCCCGGCACCGCCCACGACGAAGCCCGCCATGTGGCCGAGCGCCTGCGCCGCCAGGTCAGCCAGACCGAACTGCGCCTGCCTTCGGGCCTGGCCGCGCTCAGCATCACCCTGGGGGTGAGCATCCTGGCGCCGGGTGAGACCGTCGAGCAGGCCCTGGCCCGTGCCGACCGCGCCCTGTACGAGGGCAAGGAAAGGGGCCGCAACCGCGTCATCGTGGCGCCAGAGCCCGATCAGGCTGCACAGGTGTAGGCGAAAGATTTATACTTCAGGTCCCTTTCAAGGAGCGTTGCAAGGTCCCGCCGACCCGTTCGGTGCGTGGCTCCAGGCTTGAAAGACACGACTTCTGCAACGACGCTCACCCGCATGTGTCCCGCTGGGTGAGCCGTATCCATTCGCTTTGACTCCCGGCAGCGCACGGCGGCTTCTGAATGTTTAGGAGCTCTCCATGTCCGCTGTTTTGAAATCCCTCGTCACCGAAGCCAAGGGCGTCGACTGCGTCGTCGCCGACATGTCGCTGGCCGCCTGGGGCCGCAAGGAACTGACCATCGCCGAGCACGAGATGCCCGCGCTGATGGCCATCCGTTCCGAGTACGCCGCATCGCAGCCCCTCAAGGGCGCGCGCATCACCGGCTCGCTGCACATGACCATCCAGACCGGCGTGCTGGTCGAGACCCTGCAGGCCCTGGGCGCCGAAGTCCGCTGGGCTTCGTGCAACATCTACTCCACCCAGGACCACGCTGCCGCCGCCCTGGTGGAAGCCGGCACGCCCGTGTTCGCCTACAAGGGCGAGTCGCTCGAAGACTACTGGGACTACACCCACCGCATCTTCGACTTCGGGCCCAAGGGCTCGAAGGGCGAAGGCCCCAACATGATCCTGGACGACGGTGGTGACGCCACGCTGCTGATGCACCTGGGCAAGAAGGCCGAGAAGGACCAGAGCGTGCTGGCCAACCCGGGCAGCGAAGAAGAGCGCATCCTGTTTGCCGCCATCAAGGCCAAGCTGGCCGTGGACGGCACCTGGTACAGCCGCAAGGGCGCCGAGATCATCGGCGTGACCGAAGAGACCACCACCGGCGTGCACCGCCTCAACGAGATGAGCGCCAAGGGCAGCCTGCTGTTCCGCGCCATCAACGTGAACGACTCGGTCACCAAGTCCAAGTTCGACAACCTCTATGGCTGCCGTGAATCCCTGGTCGACGGCATCAAGCGCGCCACCGACGTCATGATCGCCGGCAAGATCGCCGTGGTGGCGGGCTACGGTGACGTGGGCAAGGGCTCGGCCCAGGCCCTGCGCGCCCTGTCGGCCCAGGTGTGGGTCACCGAGATCGACCCCATCAACGCCCTGCAGGCCGCGATGGAAGGCTACCGCGTCGTCACCATGGACTGGGCCGCCGACAAGGCCGACATTTTTGTGACCTGCACCGGCAACTTCCACGTCATCAACCACGACCACATGGCGAAGATGAAAGACCAGGCCATCGTGTGCAACATCGGTCACTTCGACAACGAGATCGACGTCGCCTCCATCGAGAAATACCAGTGGGAAGAAATCAAGCCGCAGGTTGACCACGTGATTTTCCCCGACGGCAAGCGGATCATCCTGCTGGCCAAGGGCCGCCTGGTGAACCTCGGTTGCGCCACCGGCCATCCGTCCTACGTGATGTCGTCCTCCTTCGCCAACCAGACCATCGCGCAGATCGAACTGTTCACGAAAAACGCCGATTACCCGGTCGGCGTCTACACGCTGCCCAAGCATCTGGACGAGAAGGTCGCACGTCTGCAACTCAAGACGCTCAATGTGCAACTGACGACGCTGCGTCCGGATCAGGCCGCCTACATCGGCGTGCCGGTTGAAGGTCCGTACAAGGCTGATCACTACCGGTATTGATCAAGTGAGGAGTCAGGAGG
>JBEEJT010000294.1:0-10898 GCA_041169085.1 Pseudomonadota bacterium
GCAAGCACTCGATGTCGCTGCAGATGGGTGTGCCGGGCGTGCTGCACGGCAACCGCACCTACCTGCTGCAAGACGCCAATGGCCAGATCACCGAGACGCATTCGATCTCGGCCGGCCTCGATTACCCCGGCGTCGGCCCCGAGCACGCCTACCTCAAGGACATCGGTCGTGCCGAATACGTCGGCATCACCGACCAGGAGGCCCTGGCGGCCTTCCATCGCCTGTGCCGCACCGAGGGCATCATCCCGGCGCTCGAATCGAGCCATGCGGTGGCCTACGGCATGAAGCTGGCCGCCACCATGCGCCCCGACCAACACGTGCTGGTCAACCTGTCGGGCCGTGGCGACAAGGACATCGGCACCGTGGCTGACCTGACTGGCGCCGAGTTCTATTGCCGTCCGTCGTGCCGTGGTCAATCGGTGAAGGGGGGCGCAGCATGAGCGCCGTCACCCGTCTGGATGCCACCTTCGCCACGCTGAAGGAACAAGGTCGCAAGGCCCTCATCCCCTACATCACCTGTGGCGACCCCTTCCCCGAGAAGACGGTCGAGCTGATGCTGGCCATGGCGGAAGCCGGCGCCGACGTCATCGAGTTGGGCGTGCCGTTTTCGGACCCGATGGCCGACGGCCCCGTGATCCAGCGTGCCGCCGAGCGGGCCCTGGTCAAGGGCGTCACGCTGCTCGATGTGCTGGCCACCGTGAAGGCCTTCCGCGCCAGCAACCCCAGCACCCCGGTGGTGCTGATGGGCTACGCCAACCCGATCGAGAACCACGACCTGCGCCACGGCCAGGGCAGCTTTGTGCGCGATGCCAAGGCCGCTGGCGTCGATGGCGTGCTGGTGGTGGACTACCCGCCTGAAGAGTGCGAAGAGTTCGCCGCGCGCTTGAAGGCCGAAGGCCTGGCGCCCATCTTCTTGCTGGCTCCGACCTCCAAGGAAGACCGCATGGCCCTGGTGGGCCGCATCGCGGCCGGCTATGTGTATTACGTGTCGCTCAAGGGCGTGACGGGTGCAGGGCACCTCGACACCGCCGCTGTGGCCGACATGGTGCCCCGCATCAAGGCGCACGTGAACGTGCCCGTCGGGGTGGGATTTGGCATCCGTGACGCCGAGACCGCGAAAGCCATCGCGGCCGTGTCGGATGCCGTGGTGATCGGCTCGCGCATCGTGCAATTGCTCGAAGCGCAGACGCCGGACACCGTGGTGGCAGCGGGCCGAGGCTTCATCGCCGAGATCCGTGCCGCCCTGGATGCCAAGTGAAAGGATGAGCAATCATGAGTTGGCTTGAAAAGCTGTTGCCCCCCAAGATCCAGCCCACCGACCCGGCTGAACGCCGCTCGGTGCCGGAAGGCCTGTGGGTCAAATGCCCGTCGTGCGAGACCGTCCTGTACAAGAACGACCTCGAGGCCAATGTCAACGTCTGCCCGAAGTGCGGCCACCACCACCGCATCGGTGCGCGTGCTCGCCTTGATGCATTCCTGGACGCCGAAGGTCGCTATGAACTGGGCCAGGAAGTGCTGCCGGTCGACGCGCTGAAGTTCAAGGACAACAAGCGCTACCCGGACCGCATCAAGCAGGCCATGGAATCGACGGGCGAAACCGATGCCCTGATCGTGATGGGGGGCTCGGTGTGCTCCATCCCGGTGGTGGCGGCTTGTTTCGAGTTCGACTTCATGGGCGGTTCCATGGGGTCGGTGGTGGGCGAGCGCTTCGTGCGCGGCGTGGAAACTGCCGTGTCTCAAAAGACGCCGTTCATCTCTTTCACCGCCACCGGTGGTGCCCGCATGCAAGAAGGCTTGTTGAGCCTGATGCAGATGGCCAAGACCAACGCGGCCCTGACGCTGCTGGCCAAGGCCAGGTTGCCCTACATCAGCGTGCTGACCGACCCGACCATGGGCGGCGTGTCGGCCTCGTTCGCCTTCATGGGCGACGTGGTGATCGGCGAGCCCCGCGCCCTGATCGGTTTTGCCGGTCCGCGCGTGATCGAGAACACCGTGCGTGAAGTGTTGCCCGAAGGCTTCCAGCGCGCCGAGTTCCTGCTGCAAAAGGGCGCGCTCGACATGATCATCGATCGCCGCGAGATGCGCGAACGCGTGGCTCGCCAACTGGCCATCATGTTGCGCCAGCCTGCCGACGCCGTGTCGGCCTGACCGAAGCGCTGCCTTCGCCTCCAGCGGGCTGCGCAAGCAGCCCGTTTGCTTTTTCCGAGGCTCGACGCCTTGCCCTGCGTCGCCCCGTTGGATTCGACTTTGAACGCCCCATGAGCACCGCCACCCCCCAAACGCTGGCCGACTGGCTGGCCCACTGCGAACGCCTGCACCCCGTGGCCATCGAGCTGGGCCTGGAGCGGGTAGCGGCTGTCTGGCAGCGCGCCGGCGTCACCTTGGGCACCCCGCTCGGCCAAGACGAACCCGCGGACGGGCAACCGGTGGTCTTCACCGTGGCGGGCACCAACGGCAAGGGGTCGACTTGCGCCATGCTGGAGAGCATCCTGGGCCAAGCCGGTTTCCGCACGGGCGTTTACGGCTCCCCCCACCTCGTGCACTTCGAAGAGCGTTGCCGCATCCATGGCGAGTTGGTGACCGAGGCGGACCTGCTGCCCCATTTCGCAGCCATCGAGGCCGCTCGGGGCGACACGCCGCTGACTTACTTCGAGTTCACCACCCTGGTGATCCTGCGCTTGCTGGCTTCCAGCGGCCTGGATGCCGTCATCCTGGAGGTGGGCCTGGGCGGGCGGCTGGACGCGGTCAACGTGATCGACGCCGACTGCGCCATCATCACCAGCATCGACCTCGACCACATGGACTTCCTGGGCCCCGACCGCGAGAGCATCGGCCGCGAGAAGGCCGGCATCATGCGCGCCCAGCGGCCCGTGGTGGTGTCTGACCCGCAGCCGCCGGCCTCGGTGGTGGCCCATGCCGAAGGCCTGGCGGCCGACTTGTGGGTGTTCGGGCGCGACTTCAATTACGCGGGCGATCGCCAGCAATGGTCCTGGGGTGGGCGCAACAAGCGCTTCAACGGCATGGCTTACCCCTCTCTGCGCGGCGCCAACCAGCTGCTCAACGCGTCGGGCGTGCTGGCCGCCCTGGAGGCGATGCGCCACCGCCTGCCCGTGGCGGCGCAAGCCGTGCGCACGGGCCTCGCCGTGGTGGAGTTGCCCGGCCGGTTCCAGATCATCCCGGGGCAACCCACCATGATCCTGGACGTGGCCCACAACCCCCACGCGGCGGCCACGCTCGCAGTGAACCTCGATCAGATGGGCTTTTACCCGCGCACGTTTGCCGTCTGGGGGGCCATGGCCGACAAGGACGCAGCGGGCATGGTCAACCGCTTGTTGCCGCTGGTGGACCACTGGTTCTGCACCGATTTGCCCACGGCGCGGGCGGCCACCGCAGAAGCCTTGGTGCAGGCCTTGCCGGAGGCTGCACGGGCCAAGGCTTCGGCCCATGCGAATCCGATGGCGGCGCTCCACGCCGCGCTGGCCGCAGCAGACCCCACGGATAGAATCGTGGTCTTTGGATCCTTCTACACCGTGGGAGGCGTGTTGCACGAGGGCTTGCCCCGCCTGAACGCGCCTCACATGCCTGCCGCCTGATATGCCGCTGCCTTCGTTTCTCCAGCGATTCCGCCGTGATGGTCAGGCCAACGCCGCCCCGGACCTGCCTGCCGCGCCCGGCCTGGACGTGGAGGCCGCCCGCACCCGCGCCCGCCGCCGCCTGATCGGCATGCTGGTGCTGGTGGTGGCCGGCGTGTTGGGCTTCCCCTGGTTGTTCGAGACGCAGCCCCGCCCCATGTCGCACGACGTGGCCGTCGTGCAGGCGCCTGGCCAGGGCAATGGGCCCGAGTCTGCCCCCACCGCCTCTGGCAACCGCGCCCCCTTGACCGGCCGCGTGGAAGTGGCCGCCATCACCCCGCCTGCGGCCACGGAGTCGCCGGCCGCCACGCCCCCGGCCAATGTGCCCATGGGCAGCGATGGGGGACAGCCTGGCCGTGAGATCGAAGAAACCGTGGCCGCCCAGCCCGCTTCCGTGCCCAAGACGGCCGTGGCCAAGCCGGCGCCCAAACCTGCCGCGAGCGCCCCCCCGGCCAAACCCGCCGACAAAAAGCCTCAAGACACGAAGCCCAGCCCGGCCAAGCCCGTTGAGCACAAGGAAGCTGACAAAAAGCCGGCAGACAAAAAGCCGGCAGACAAGAAGCCCGAGCCCCCCAAGGACGCCAAGGCGGCCGACAAGGCCGACACCCGCTACGTGGTGCAGTTTGGCGCGTTTGCGGATGCCGCTTCGGCCCAAAGCGCGCGCGCCAAGGTCGAAAAGCTGGGCATCAAGACCTATGCCCAGACGGTCGACACGCCGGCGGGCAAGCGCACCCGTGTTCGCATCGGCCCGTTTGCCAACAAGGCCGAAGCAGAAAAGGCCAACGCGGCCTTGCGCAAGGCGGGCATGACCGGCTCCGTCCTCATCCTTTGAACAGACGCGACCAGCCGACCTTGACCCATGGACCCCGTGAGCGCTGCCCCCGCCCAAACCGCTTCCTTCATCGACCTGGTGTTGGGGCTGGGCTTGCTCCTGTCGGTGGTGCTGGGGGCCTGGCGTGGCTTGTTGACCGAGATGCTGGCCCTGGCTGGCTGGGGCGTGTCGTATTTCTCGGCCCAGTGGATGGGCCCGGCCACGGGCGGCCATTTGCCCATTGGTGAGCCGGGCACTCGGCTCAACTTGCTGGCCGGCATGCTGGTGGCCTTCGTGTTGACCTGGCTCGCGTGGACGCTGCTGGCCTGGATGTTGAAACAAGTCGTTCAGGCCTCGGGCCTGGGCGGCACCGACCGCCTGCTTGGTGGCATGTTCGGATTGATGCGTGGGCTCTTTGTGGTCCTGGTCCTGGTGACGCTGGTGAGCATGACGCCCCTGCGTGATTGGAGCGCGTGGCAAGCGTCACGCGGTGTGGCCTGGACATTGGGGTTGTTGCAGGGCCTGGGGCCCGTGCTGCCCGACGAAGTGGTCCAATTCCTGCCTAAGCAGGGCTGACGATTTTTTTTGATATTGCTAGAGGTGAACCATGTGCGGCATCGTGGGTGTGATCTCCAAGACGCCAGTCAACCAACTGATCTATGACGCGCTGCTGCTGTTGCAGCACCGTGGTCAGGACGCAGCCGGCATCGTGACGGCCGGGCCGGGTGCGCACGGCCGCAAGTTCTACATGCACAAGGCGCGCGGCATGGTGAAGGACGTTTTCCGCACCCGCGACATGCGCGCGCTGCCTGGCACCGTGGGCCTCGGCCAAGTGCGTTACCCCACCGCTGGCAACGCCTTCAACGAGGAAGAGGCGCAGCCTTTCTACGTGAACGCCCCGTTCGGCCTGGTGTTGGTGCACAACGGCAACCTGACCAACGCCCACGACCTGCGCAAGGAGCTCTTCGACATCGACCGGCGCCACCTCAACACCGACAGCGACACCGAAGTGCTGCTCAACGTGTTCGCCCACGAGCTGGAGCTGGCTGGCCGCGAGCTGCCGCTGACGCCCGCCGCGGTCTTCCAGGCCGTGCGCGCAGTGCACAAGCGCATCAAGGGCTCTTATGCCGTGATCTGCCTGATCGCGGGCTATGGCCTGGTGGCGTTCCGCGACCCGTTCGGCATCCGACCCATGTGCTATGGCGAAGCCGATCTGCCGGAAGGCCGTGAAGTGATGGTGGCCAGCGAGTCGGTGGCCCTGGAAGGCACGAGCCACCGCTTCGTGCGCGATGTGCAGCCGGGCGAAGCCCTGTTCGTCGACCTCGACGGCGTGGTCCACGCCGAGCAGTGCGCCGAGAAGACGGTGCTCAACCCCTGCATGTTCGAGTACGTCTACCTGGCCCGTCCGGATTCCGTCATCGATGGCGTTTCCGTCTACCAGGCCCGCCTGGAGATGGGCGAGACCCTGGCCCAGCGCGTCATCAACATGATGCCGCCGTCTGAAATCGACGTGGTCATCCCCATCCCCGAATCCAGCCGCCCCTCGGCCATGCAACTGGCTCAGAAGCTGGGCAAGCCTTACCGCGAAGGTTTCGTCAAGAACCGCTACGTGGGCCGCACCTTCATCATGCCCGGCCAGGGTGTGCGCAAGAAGTCCGTGCGCCAGAAGCTCAACGCCATCGGCCTCGAATTCAAGGGCCGCAACGTGCTGCTGGTGGACGACTCCATCGTGCGCGGCACCACCTCGAAAGAGATCGTGCAGATGGCCCGTGAAGCCGGCGCCAACAAGGTGTACCTGGCTTCGGCTGCGCCGCCGGTCAAGTTCCCCAATGTGTACGGCATCGACATGCCCACCAAGAGCGAGCTCGTGGCCCATGGCCGCACGCTCGAAGAGGTGCGCCAGATCATCGGCTGTGACGCCCTGATCTACCAGGACGTGGACGCCATGAAGAAGGTGGTGGGCCAGCTCAACCCGTCGATCAAGGGCTTCGAAGCTTCCTGCTTCGACGGCGTCTACATCACGGGCGACGTGAGTGCCTCCGATTTCGCCGCCATCGAGTCCCAACGCCTGACGCAAAAAGACGAGGAAGAGGCCGTCAACTCGCGCCTGGCGTTGCAGAACCGACCGGAGTGAGCTTGGCTGCGGTGGGGTGACCCACCCAGGGCCAGACTTGCCGCCAGGGCAGGGGGACCGTATCCTGATCGGCCCGCTGCCCTTTGCTTTTTCTCCTTGACCCCGGGGCGCTTGCCCCGAAGCCCCAGCCCCATGGCCGCCGACACCCCTGAAAAGAAGCGCCTGCCGCGCAAACAGTTCGCCGAAGGCACCCACCTCGACACGCTGGCCGTGCGCGAGGGCATGCCCGCCACGCCTTGGGGCGAGAACTCCGAAGCGCTGTTTTTGACCAGCAGCTTCAACCACCCCGATGCGGCCACGGCCGCCGCGCGCTTCGCCAACGAGGAAGAAGCCTTCGTCTACTCGCGCTTCACCAACCCCACCACCATGATGTTCGAGCGCCGCCTGGCGGCGCTCGAAGGCACCGAGGCCTGCCTGGCCACGTCCACGGGCATGAGCGCCATCCTGCTCATGATCATGGGCCTGCTCAAGTCGGGCGACCACGTGGTGTGCTCGCAAAGCGTGTTCGGCTCCACCATCACCTTGCTGCAAACGCAGTTCGGCAAGTTCGGCATCGAGACCACCTTCGTGTCGCAAACCGACGTCCAGCAATGGCGGGACGCGATCCGGCCCAACACCAAGTTGTTCTTTGCCGAGACGCCCAGCAACCCGCTGACTGAGGTGTGCGACATCCGCGCGCTGGCCGAAGTCGCCCACAGTTGTGGCGCACTGCTGGCCGTGGACAACTGCTTTTGCACCCCGGCCTTGCAAAAGCCGGTGGACATGGGCGCCGACCTCATCATCCATTCGGGCACCAAATACCTCGATGGCCAGGGGCGCGTGCTGGCAGGCGCCATCTGCGGGCCCGACGCCATCATCAATGGCCCCTTGATGACCACGCTGCGTGGCGCCGGCATGAGCCTGTCGCCGTTCAACGCCTGGGTCGTGCTCAAGGGGCTGGAGACGCTGGGCATCCGCATGGCCGCGCAAAGCGCCAACGCGCTCAAGCTGGCCCAGTGGCTGGAGCAGCAACCGGCCGTGGACAAGGTCTACTACCCTGGCTTGCCCAGCCACCCGCAGCACGCGCTGGCCATGGCCCAGCAAAGCAACTGTGGCGGTGCGGTGGTGTCGTTCACCACCAAGCCGGCTGCGGGCGACATCACCGTCACCGGCAAGGCCCTGAGCGACGACGCACTGCGCCTGCGCCAGGCCGCCTTCCACGTGATCGACCAGACTCAGTTGTGCTCGATCACCAGCAACCTGGGCGACACCAAGACCCTCATCACCCACCCGTCGAGCACCTCGCATGGCCGCCTGACGGAAGACCAGCGCCTTGCCGCTGGCATCACCCAGGCCATGATCCGCGTGGCCGTGGGCCTCGAACACATCGATGACCTCCAGGCCGACCTGGCCCGTGGTCTGAGCACCTTGAACTTCTGACCGCCATGACGACCACCGTCCGCACCCCTGTTCGTACACGATTTGCCCCGTCGCCCACCGGCTTCATCCACCTGGGCAACATCCGCTCGGCCCTGTACCCCTGGGCCTTTGCGCGTGCCAACCAGGGCACCTTCATCCTGCGCATCGAAGACACCGATGAAGAGCGTTCGTCGCAGGCCGCCGTCGACGTCATCCTCGAAGGCATGGCCTGGCTTGGCCTGAACCACGACGAAGGCCCGTTCTACCAAATGCAGCGCATGGACCGCTACAAGGAAGTGGTGCAGCAGATGCTGGACCAAGGCCTCGTCTACCCGTGCTACATGAGCAGTGCCGAGTTGGATGCCCTGCGTGAGCGCCAGATGGCTGCGAAGGAGAAGCCCCGCTACGACGGCACCTGGCGCCCTGAGCCCGGCAAGACCCTGCCGCCCGTGCCCGCCGGCGTGAAGCCCGTGCTGCGCTTCAAGAACCCGCAAGGCGGCAGCGTGGTGTGGGAAGACAAGGTCAAGGGCCGCATCGAGATCAGCAACGACGAGCTCGATGACCTGGTGATCGCACGCCCGGCGCCTGAAGGCAGCGAAGGCATCGTCGGCACGCCCACCTACAACTTCTGCGTCGTGGTGGACGACGTCGACATGGGCATCACCCACGTCATCCGTGGCGACGACCACGTCAACAACACCCCGCGCCAGATCAACATCCTGCGGGCGCTGGGCAAAGAGCCGCCGGTCTACGCCCACCTGCCCACCGTGCTCAACGAGCAGGGCGAGAAGATGAGCAAGCGCCATGGCGCCAAGGCCGTCACGCAGTACCGCGACGAAGGCTACCTGGCCGATGCCCTGGTGAACTACCTGGCCCGCCTGGGCTGGAGCCACGGTGACGACGAGATCTTCAGCCGCGCACAGCTCATCGAGTGGTTCAACCTCGATCACCTGGGCCGCAGCGCCAGCCAGTTCGACGAAGCCAAGCTTCGCTGGGTGGCCCAGCAGCACATGAAGACGGCCGACGACGCCATGCTGGCAGGCCTGGTGCGTGCGCAGTTCGCTCAGCGCGGTGTGAACACCTCGGCCATCGACGATGCCCGCCTGGCGGCCATGTGCGCGCTGTTCAAGGACCGCTGCGCCACGACCGCCGAGCTGGCCGACTGGCTGAGCATGTACACGGGCGATGTGACCCCTCCGGCGCAAGAGCTGGCCGAGAAGCTCACCGACGCCGTCAAGCCGGCCGTGGCCGCCTTCGCCAAGCGCCTGGTCGATGTCGCCTGGGAGGCCCCGGCCATTGCCCAAGCCATGAAAGAGACCTTGAGCGAAGCCAGCCTGAAGATGCCTCAGCTGGCCATTCCTGTGCGCTTGCTGGTCTGTGGCCGTTCGCAGACCCCGTCGGTGGATGCCGTGTTGGCCTTGTTCGACCGCAACGAGGTGTGTGCCCGCTTGCAGCGCGGCTGACGACCTCGTGCATCGCTGCGGGCGCTGTTCACGCGCCGCCCAAACCAAAGGCCCCTTTCGGGGCCTTTTTTCATGGTCGTTTGGCAGGGCTGATCAACACGTCTGCAGATACAGCGAACAAGGGAAGTGGCCAGGGGGAGGGTTGGTCACGTCGAACCTGGCGGGCTGCATGCCATGCTCGTTTTCCTGGGGCTGGTATTCGGGGAACACCTTCTGCATGCCTGCAGCGCGTGCGTAGTGCAGGTGGGACAGGCAAGCCAGAATCTTCACCTTGGGGTTGTGTGTCATCCATGCGCGCACCAGCGAGGTCTCTGTCCAATGGAAGAAGGTGTCGCAGACATCACGCTGGTAGTCATAGGGCAGGTAGATGTCGTGGATGTGGATCACCACCCCTGGCTGCAACCGTGGCAACACTTCCAGGACCAGGAAGTTCACATCGCCACCCGGGCGCACCGTGTGCGAGGAGTCGATGAACAGCATGTCGCCGGCAGTCAGGTCGGTGAACACCGACATGGGCGTGCGCTGCACAGGTTGCGCCACCAGGTCGATGCCCGCCATGGCTTGCAGGGCAGCCGAAGGGTGAGGCTCGATGGACGTGATGCGGCCAGGGCGAGCGTCGCGATCGGCATTGAGTTTCAGCGCATGGGCCATGCACCATGTGGACACGCCGCTGCCCACTTCAACGATGCGTGGGGGCTTGAGGTGTCGCACCACGCCATGCAGCGCTTGTGCTTCGATGTAGCCATAGCCTGGGCCGAAATGGCGGGCCTGACCGTCGAGGTAGACCTGGTTGCCTTTGAATTCGAACTGGTGGGGCTGGCAGGCTTGGGCCAGCCAGTCGAGTTGGGCGTCGAGGTCAACGTGGATGCCGGGCATCTCCGATGCCTGCGCCCAGCTGCTGGGGTCACGCTTGAGTGCCACGATGTTGGGCACGGGCGAGTAGTAGTGAACCGGCAGCACGTGGACCCCCATCTTGATCCCGAGCTTGTGGACGCCCACGGCGGCCTTCTTGATGGACTTGCGCAGAGTGGCCATGCGGCAGCTCTCCTTCCTGTTGATTTGTGTTTTTGTAGAAGCTGTCCGGTGGGCAGCCCCTGGCGAAGTGTCTGCTTCTCGCCGCTGGCAGGGGAGAGGGTTTGCGCAGGGGAGGGCAGAGTTGCATCGGCGTCACAGACATGAAAATCTGTTCACCAGACACGACAGCTTGCGCAAAAACAAAAAATCGGGCTATACTCTCATTCTCGCTTGAACGACGCCTTGCAAACAACAAGGCAGCCGGGCACCGAAGCGAAACGAGGCAGTTGAGAGATTGAAAAATCCTTCGTCTGCCAAGTGGATGCGGGGGTATAGCTCAGCTGGGAGAGCGCTTGCATGGCATGCAAGAGGTCAGCGGTTCGATCCCGCTTACCTCCACCACCTCAAAAAGGTGTGGTGACGGTTGCAGGTTGATGTGGAGCGTC
>JBEEJT010000295.1:0-9117 GCA_041169085.1 Pseudomonadota bacterium
CGCTCAAGAAGACCAAGGGCACCACGGGTTCGACCGGCTCCACCGGATCAACGGGCTCCACAGGCTCGACGGGTTCGACCGGCACCACCGGCGCTTGCAGCGTCGTACCCGAGGAAACGCAAGGCCCCTACCCGGGCGACGGCTCCAACACCGCCAACGGCAGCGTGGCCAACGCGCTGGCGCTCAGCGGCATCGTGCGCAGCGACATCCGCAGCTCCATCGCCGGCGCCACCGGCGTGGCCGCAGGCGTGCCGCTCAAGCTCATCATCAAGCTGGTCAACGTCAACGGCAGCTGTGCCGCCCTGGACGGCTACGCCATCTACCTGTGGCATTGCGACGCCGTGGGCCGCTACTCGATGTACAGCTCTGGCGTGACGGGCGAGAACTACCTGCGCGGCGTGCAGCCCACCGACAGCAGCGGCCAGGCCACCTTCCAGACCATCTACCCCGGCTGCTATTCGGGCCGCATGCCCCACATGCACTTCGAGGTCTACCGCAGCGCCACCACGGCCACCAGCTTCAGCAACAAGCTCAGGACCTCGCAGCTGGCCTTCCCCAACGACGTGAGCAACACGGTCTATGCCGACAGCCGCTACAGCGGCAGCGCGAGCAATTTCGCCAAGATCAGCTTCGCCACCGACAACATCTTCAGCGACGGCACCAGCACCGAGATGACCACGGTGACCGGCAACCTGAGCGACGGCTACACCGCCACCATCACGGTGGGGATTTCGGTGTGAGCCCCAACTGATGGGCCCAGAAGGCCAGGCTGGCCACCGCGAGGGCCGTGGTCAGCAAGATGATGCGCGCCACGGCTGGCGTGCGCACGCCTTCGCGCTCGGCCAACATCGACACGTTGCTGGCTGAGGGCAGCGCCGCCGCCATCACCAAGGTCGACCAGGCCAGGCCCTGCCCGCCCAAAGCCCAGGCCCCCCCCCACACGAGCGCGGGGTGCACCATGAGCTTGAGCAAGGCCGGCCCCATCAAGGGCGCAGCCCCCAGGGGCCGGTGGCCATGGGCGTCGGCATCGGGGCGCACCGGCCGCACCAGGATGCCGCCCAAGGTGAACAAGGCGGCAGGCGTGGCCGCCAGGCCCAGCAATCGCAAGGTCTCGTCCACGGGGCCCGGCACCGCCCAACCGGTCTGGCCCCAAAGCAGCCCCAGCCCCATCGACCAGAGCAGCGGGTTGCGCAAGGCCCCTTTCAGCGAATGCCAGGCCGCCTGAGCCGCCCCGTCACCGGGGCCTCGTCCCTGGCTGTGGGCCCAGGCCAGGCACACCGAACTGAACACCAGCACATCCACCACGATGGTGGCCGCCAACACGCCGGCGGCTTGCGCCCCCAGCAGGCCGGTCAGCAAAGGGATGCCCAGGAAGCCCGTGTTGGGGAACACGGTGACCAGGCCCGCCATGCCGCCGTCCAGGCGCCCCAGTCGGCGCTCGGCCGCCCAGGCCAGCGCCAGGGCCAGCACCACCGAGCCCGCCACCGCATAGGCCAACAACAAGCCGCCCAGCCCGGGCTGGTACAGCGCGCCGCTGGCCCCCAGGCGAAACAGCATGGCCGGCAGCGCCATGTAGAGCACAAAGGCCGTCATGGCGCCCAGGCCGTCGAGCGGCACCCAGCCCCGGCGAACCGCCAGGCTGCCCAGCGCCACCAACAGGAAGAAGGGGCTGAACGACAGGATCAAAGACCACATGGGGCGAGCGTCAGCGTGGCAGCAGCCATTTCCACAAGCTGCCCGAGCGCATCGCGCGCCACCCGAACAACACCGCCAGCACCATGGCGTAGACCATCACTTCGTCGGTGTGGTGTTTGGCCGCCTTCATCCAGTAAAAGTGCAACAGCACCAGCATCGCCACCACGTAAGCCAGGCGGTGCAACCAACGCCAGCGCTGGCCCCCCAGGGCGCGGATGGCCGCGTTGAACGACGTCAGCGCCAGCGGGGCCATCAAGGCAAAGGCCAACATGCCCACCAAGATGAAATTGCGCTTGAGCACATCGCGCACGATGTCGTCGATCACCCAACCCTTGTCGAGCCAGGCATAACACAGCAGGTGCAAGACGGCGTAGACAAAGGCGGTGACGCCCAGGCCCCGACGAAAGCGCACCAGCGCCGGCCACCGCAGCGCTTCGCGCAGGGGCGTGATCGCCAGCGTGAGCCACAACCAGCGCAAAGCCCATTCACCGGTTTCGCGGATGAGCTTTTCAGCGGGGTTGGCGCCCAGGCGGTCCGTCAGGGCACCCGCCAACAGGGCCAGTGCAGGCACGGCACACAGGGCCCACAGCCCCCATTTGGACTGCGGCTTCATCAGCCAGGCGTGGGCCGCCGGCCAGCGGGGAGAAGTGTTCATCAACAAGCAACCGTGGGCACGGGGCCCTCAAAAGAATTTGCGCAAGTCCAGGCCCGTGTAGAGCTGGCCCACCTGGGCCTCGTAGCCATTGAACATCGCGGTGGGTTTGCGGGGCGTGAACAGCCCACCCTCGCCGATGCGGCGCTCACTGGCCTGGCTCCAGCGCGGGTGGTCCACGGTGGGGTTCACGTTGGAATAGAAGCCGTATTCGCGCGCATTGGCCTTCACCCACGAGGGCACGGGCTGCTGCTCCACCAGGCGGATCTTCACGATGCTCTTGGCGCTCTTGAAGCCGTATTTCCAGGGCACCACCAGGCGCAACGGCGCGCCGTTCTGCTTGGGCAAGACCTCGCCATACAGGCCAAAGGCCAACAGGGTGAGCGGGTGCATGGCCTCGTCGATGCGCAGGCCTTCGCGGTAAGGCCAGTCGAGCACGCTGTCGGCCACGCCGGGCATTTGCTTGGGGTCGGCCAGGCTGACGAATTCGACGAATTTGGCGCGGCTGGTGGGCTCGGCGCGGCGAATCAAGGCCGACAGCGAATAGCCCACCCACGGGATCACCATGGACCAGCCTTCCACGCACCGCAAGCGGTAGATGCGCTCTTCCATGGGCGCCAGCTTGAGCAGGTCGTCCAGGCCCAGCTTCAAGGGCTTGCCGACCTCGCCTTCCACGCTCAGCGCCCAGGGGCTGGTCTTCAGGGTGTGGGCGTATTCGGCCGGGTCGTCCTTGCTGGTGCCGAACTCGTAGAAGTTGTTGTAGCTCGTCACGTCCGCGTAAGGCGTGAGCTTGTCCATCACCTGGGCGCCAGGCACCTGGCTGCGCACCGCGGGCAAGGCGGGCAACTTGCCGGGGCGAGGCACACCGCCGCCCGCCGCAACCTGGCCAGCCTGGGCATCGACCAGGCCTGACCAGCCCACCCCCGTCAAGGCGGCCTGTTTCAGCCACGTGCGGCGCTGAGCGTAAACAGCCTGAGGTGTGACCTCGCTGGCCTCAGCCACCGTCATCCCGCTGTCCGGGTGCAAAACAGAATGCGAAGTGCGGATCCACATGGTGAAGCTCCAATCCAAGTCTGTCTGTTCAGTCGCACCGAGCACCACAAACCTGACAGCTTCGCACCATAACCCGAGTGCAACAGGCGCTCAGCCCCGCGCACGCAAGTCAATGACGGCGCCCGGGCTTCAAGTCAGCGTCAGGTCCGGCACTTCTCCGGCAGGACCGCGCACCTGCATCAAGCGGCCCGCCAACTTGGCCTGGACGCGCCCAGGCAAGGCCGCGAACCCGGTGCCGCGGGTCAAGTCGTCGCCATGCATGAAACACCAGTACACGAAGCGCATCGCCCATTGGGCCGCCTGGAAGTCCTGGGGGTGGGCGTCCATCAACACATAGCTGGTGGCCGTGATGGGCCAGGCCTCGGCACGGGGGCGCGCCAGCAAACTCGCCAGATCGTCTCCCTTGCGGTAGACGTCCGAAGCCAGGATGGCCTGCTGGAAAGCCTGTTCGGAGGCGGCCACAGGCGCCCCGCCCTCGCCGCGCAAGCGAACGGCGGCCAGGCGGTCTTGGCGCACCCGGTCAAACGACACCACCGTCAAGCCACCTGGCGTCTGGCGCAGCAAGTCCACCACGCCGTCGCTGCCCTTGGCCGACAACACGGCACCTGGCCAGGCTGGCTTCTGGCCCACCGGCACCGCTTGCGCGAACGCGCTCGACGACATGGCCAGGTAGCGGGTCAACACCTCGGTCGAACCGGAAGCGTCGGCCCGCACGATGCGTTGCACCGGCAACGCGGGCAAAGGCAGCCCCCGGTTGAGCGCAGCCACGCGCGGGTCGTTCCACAGGCGGATCTCGCCCTGCATCAAGGCCGCCAAAGTGGGGCCGTCGAGCAGCAGGGCCTGCGGCCCCAGCCCAGGCAAGTTCACCACGGGCACCAGCCCCCCCACCAGCATGGGGATCTGCACCAACTTCTGTTGGGCCAGCCGTTCGGCAGTCAATGGGCTGTCGGTCCCGCCAAACTGCACCAGCCGTGCCTGCACCTGCTTGATGCCCTCGCCAGAACCCGTGGGGCTGTAGCGGACCGACACGCCCGCGTGTTGGTCGCTGAATCGGGCAGCCCAGCGGGCGTAAACCAGCGAGGGGAAGGTGGCCCCGGTGCCTTGGATCAGGGTCTGTGCGCCCCAGGCCTGGCCACCCCACACGGGCGTGCCCATCGACAAAGCCCAACCCAACACACGCCGCCGATCACCCCGGTACATCCTCGTTCACCCTGACTGCTACAACAGGGCGCCGAAGATACACCATTCACCCAAAGTCACGCCGCCTTCTTGGCTGGCAATTTGCGCGTGGACTTCTTGGCGGCAGGCGTCTTGGCCGCCGTCTTCGCCGCGCGCGGCTCGAACTCGAAGCCCACCTTGCCGGCCTTGGCGTCCCAGGCCAGGAAGGCCTTGAACTTGCGGCGCGTCTTGTTGGACACGAAGTTCTCCAGCAAGTCGGTCTTGCCGGAGTGCAGCAGCTTGGTCACCTGGTCGGCCTCGATGGGCTGCTGCAGGATGATCTTGCCGCTCTTGAAGTCGCACTTGGCCTTGCCGCCGCCCACGGTGTGTTCACACACGTAGTTGGCGCCGTGTTCATAGACATGGCCGCCGCACTTGGGGCAGGCGCCCAGGCTGGTCTGCCCGGAGAAATCGACTGGCTCGCCGGATTCTTCTTCCTTCTTGGCGTCGTCGCCAAAGTCGAACTCCATCTTCCAGTTGTTGGCTTCTTCGTCGCGCACCATGCGCAGCTCGGCCGTGAACGGCCAGCCCGCCTTCGAGCGGAAGCCTTCCAGCGGCCCGATCTTGTGGTCGCGCAGCAGCTGCTCCACCTCGTGCAGCTCGAAGCTGCGGCCAGCCGGGATCTTGCCCATGCTGAAGCCACAGCCCGTGCCGCCTTCCGAATCGCCGCCATGGGCGCCGGTGCAGGTGTAGCGGCGGTAGTTTTCCTTCACCACGCCACCGCAGTTGGGGCAAGGCGTGCTGAGCGTGGCGTAGTCACCGGGGATGGTGTCGCGGTCGTATTCCTTGGCCTTTTGCACCACGCGCTGCGTCATGGCGGCGATCTCGGCCATGAAGGCTTCGCGGCTCAGGCGGCCCTTTTCCATTTCCGACAGCTGGTGCTCCCAGTTGCCGGTCAGCTCGGGCTTGGTGAGTTCGACCACGCCCAGGCCACGCAGCAGCGTCATCAGCTGGAAAGCCTTGGCGGTGGGGATGAGCTCGCGGCCTTCGCGCAGCATGTACTTCTCGGTCAGCAAGCCTTCGATGATGGCGGCGCGCGTGGCTGGCGTGCCCAGGCCCTTTTCCTGCATCGCGGCCTTCAGCTCTTCGTCGTCGATGAGCTTGCCTGCGCCTTCCATGGCGCTCAGCAGCGTGGCTTCGGTGTAGCGGGCGGGCGGCTTGGTCTTGAGTGCCGACACCAGCACGTCGTCGTTCTTGGCGGCTTCGCCCGGCTGCACGGCGCACAGCGTGGTCTCGTCGTCCTCGCCTTGCGCCTCTTTGCCGTAGACGGCCAGCCAGCCCGGCTTGACCAGCACCTTGCCGTTGGTCTGGAAGTGGTGGCTCTTGCCGGCGGCCTTGACCTCGGTGATGCGGGTGGTGACCTGGAACTCGGCCGAGGGGAAGAACACGGCGATGAAGCGCTTGGCCACCATGTCGTACAGCTTGGCCTCGGCCTCGGTCAGGCCCTTGGGGGTCTGCAGCGTGGGGATGATGGCAAAGTGATCCGACACCTTGGCGTTGTCGAACACGCGCTTATTGGGCTTCACGTAGCCATCGTTGAGCGCCTTGCGGGCGTGCATGGCCAGGTCGCGCAGCGGGCCCGGCATGTCTTCTTCCGAAATGGCGGCCATGGTCTGCTTGACCACGCTCACGTAGTCTTCAGGCAGCGCGCGCGAGTCGGTCCGGGGGTAAGTCAGGCACTTGTGCTTTTCATACAAGGCCTGGGCCAGGCCCAGCGTGGTCTTGGCGCTGAAACCGAAGCGCGAGTTGGCTTCGCGCTGCAACGTGGTCAGGTCATACAGCAGCGGACTGGCTTGCGTGCTGGGCTTCGACTCTTCGGTGACGGTGCCGGTCTGGCCCTTCACGGCGTCGGCAATGGCTTGGGCCTCGGCCGCAGACCACACGCGGTCGGCCTTGAACTCGGCCTCTTGCGAGCCCTCGGCGGCGTTCTTGTCTTTCTTGAACGACGGGTCGAACCACTTGCCTTCGTAGTTGCCGGCGGCCACGTCGAAGCTGGCGCGCACTTCCCAGTAGTCGCGCCAGATGTGCTTGCGGATCTTTTCTTCGCGCTCCACCACGATGGACAGCGTGGGCGTCTGCACCCGGCCCACGGTGGTCAGGAAGAAGCCGCCGTCGCGCGAGTTGAAGGCGGTCATCGCGCGCGTGCCGTTGATGCCCACCAGCCAGTCGGCTTCGGAGCGGCAGCGGGCGGCGTCGGCCAGCGGCAACATCTGCGCATCCGTGCGCAAAGCCACGAAGCCATCGCGGATGGCGGCCGGCGTCATCGACTGCAACCACAGGCGCTGCACGTCCTTGCCCAGGCCCTTGGCGCGGGTGGTGGCGGTGCTGTCGGCGGCGAACTGCACGATCAAGCGGAAGATCAACTCACCCTCGCGCCCCGCGTCACACGCGTTGATGAGGCTGGTGACATCTTTGCGCTTGATGAGCTTGACCAAGGCGTTGAGCCGGCCCTTGCTCTTGTCGATCGGGTTGAGATCGAAGTGCGGCGGGATGACGGGCAGGTGGGCGAAGCTCCACTTGCCGCGCTTGACGTCGAACTCTTCCGGCGCCTTGATTTCGACCAGGTGACCCACGGCCGAGCTCACCACGTAGTGCTCGGACTCGAAGTATTCGTCGTGCTTCTCGAACTTGCCGTCGACAGGCGTGAGCGCACGCACGATGTCTTGGGCCACGGAAGGCTTTTCGGCAATGACCAGGGCTTTGCTCATGGATCTTTCAGATCTGTTCTTACAATCGGGCCTCTCGCGCGCACACGCACGGGCGCGCGCACGCCCACCAATTCAATGTAACCAATCTGGCCGATGACGCAAGCCGTGAAAAAAACCAAGCCCGCCGCGCGGTCGACCACCCACACCGTGGCGCACCCGACCAGCGGCAAGCGCACCCAGGTGCGTGACTCGGGCGTGCACGGCAAGGGCGTGTTCGCGGTTCGGCCCATCGAGGCCGGCAGCAAGGTGCTGGAATACAAGGGCGAGATCATCACCTGGAAAGAGGCCTTGCGCCGCCATCCACACGATCCGGATCAGCCCAACCACACTTTCTACTTCCACCTCGACGACGGTCACGTCATCGACGGCAAGTATCAAGGCAATTCGGCCAAGTGGATCAACCACAGCTGTGAGCCCAACCTGGAAGCCGAGCAGGACGGCGACCGCGTGTTCCTCAACGCGCTGCGCGACATCGAGCCCGGCGAAGAGTTGTTCTTTGACTACGGCCTGATCATCGACGCGCGCATGACCGCCAAGCTCAAGAAGGAATACGCCTGCTGGTGCGGCGCAGCCACCTGCCGCGGCACGATGCTGGCGCCCAAGACCCGCAAGCGGGCCTGACCTGAGGCCCCATGGTCAGCGCAGACACCCTGGCCAGCCTGAACGCTGCGGCCGAAGCCATCTGGCTGGCCGCTTCGCCGCGCTGGCCCACGCTGTCGCTGGAGGTGCTGCCTGAGGCCACGTCCACCAACTCCTTGCTGATGGCGCGCGGCCGCGCTGGCGACACCGCGCCCGTGGCCCTGGTGGCCGCCCGCCAAACCGCTGGCCGGGGTCGCCTGGGCCGCAGTTGGCTGGCCGACGAAGGCCGCAGCCTCACCTGTTCCATCGGCCTGCCCCTCAACCTCGACACGGTGCCCGGCGGCGGCAGTGCGCTGTCGCTGGTGGTGGGCGTGACGCTGGCCCGCGTGCTGCAATCCTGGCTGTGCCCGGACTCGGCCACCCCGCGTGGCGGGCTGGGCCTGAAATGGCCCAACGACCTGCTTTGGCAGGGCCGCAAGCTGGCCGGCATCCTCATCGAAGCCACGCCTGCCCCGGGCTTGCCGCCTGGCGAGCGCTGGGTGGTCATCGGGGTGGGCCTGAACCTGCAGCCCCCGACGGGCGACACCGAGCAGCGCTTTGCCGCCCTGTCGGACCTGCCCCCCTTGAGCGGCGACACCGACCTTCAGCCCATGGTGGGCGACGTGTGGCAACGCCTGGTGCCGCCCCTGCTCGATGCCTGCGCGGCTTTTGCGCAACAGGGCTTTGCGCCCTGGCAGGCCGACTTCGCCGCCTTCGACGCCTTGGCTGGCCAACCGGTGGTGTTGCTGTCGCCCACACAAGACACCCTGGGCGAAGGCCAGGCCCAGGGGGTGGCTGCCGACGGGGCCTTGGTCGTGCATACTCCAAAGGGCGAGGTGCGCTGGCTCAGCGGTGAGGTCAGCGTGCGCTCTTCAGCCTGGCCCCATTGGGCCTCGACACCCGCCAGCCCCCCTTCCAGCTGACCCACTCGCCTCATGCTGCGCTCTCTGGTCCTGATCCTCATCCTGGTCAACGCGGCCTTCTGGGCCTGGACCCAGGGCTGGCTGGACGCCGTGGTGGGCACCGCCGTGCGGCCCGACAGCCAGCACGAGCCCCAACGCCTGGCCAAGCAACTGCATGCCGACCAGGTGGCCATCGTGGCGCCTGCCAGCGGCATCGTCGGCACGCCCCCTTTGGCGCCGGCCAACGCTGCGCCGCAGGCTTCGCCCGAAG
>JBEEJT010000296.1:0-3526 GCA_041169085.1 Pseudomonadota bacterium
AGGTGAATGCCGGGGCGGGCGGGGTGCCTGGCCCGGACCACTAAACCCCACATTATCCGGCACCGGCGCGCCGACTAGACTGCTGGCATGCAAGCCATTTTTGACTCCTTGGGGCGCTTGCCCCTGGCCGTGCAGACCGGCGGGTTGCTGGTGCTGTCCAACCTGTTCATGACCCTGGCCTGGTACGGCCACCTCAAAAACATGGCTGACCGCCCTTGGTGGTGGGCGGCGATCGCGAGCTGGGGCATCGCCCTGGCGGAGTACTTGCTGCAGGTGCCTGCCAACCGGATCGGGGCGCAGCACTTCGATGTCGGCCAACTCAAGGTCATGCAGGAAGTGATCAGCCTGGCCGTGTTCGTGCCCTTCGCCGTGGTCTACCTGAACCAGCCGCTGAAGCTCGATTTCCTCTGGGCAGGCCTGTGTCTGGTGGGGGCCGCCTATTTCATGTTCCGCAGCTGAACTTCATTGCCGGGTGTTTGGCTAACCATAAAGGGTGGGGTGGGGCATACACCAATGCGGCCCCCGACTCTATCGGGGCGCATTTACCCCTAACTGTGGGGGTTCTGTCCAGAAATGACAATGCGTTTGCTGTTTCCTGCATAACGCGTGGAGGTGGGCAGTCTCTAGAGTCAAGTCCATGGCAATTTCGCTTTGACTTCTCTCCAAGGAAGCCCACCCATGAGCTCAACCGTTTCCTCTGCGCTGCGCACCGCCAGCGTGCTCAAGGCCCTGCGCAAGGCCTTGCAGGTTTCCACGCTGGGCCTCGGCCTGGCCGTGTCGGCTCACGCAGCCGGCGACTACGCCGAATTCGAATCCGGCCACGTGCGCCCCCTGGCCATGTCGGCCGACGGCACCCAACTGTTCGCCGTCAACACGCCCAACGGCACCCTGGACATCTTCAACATCAACGGCACTTCGCTGACCCTGGTCACCCGCGTGCCCGTGGGCCTGGAGCCCGTGGCCGTGGCCCTGCGCAACGGCGAAGCCTGGGTGGTCAACCACCTGTCGGACAGCGTGAGCGTGATCTCGCTGAACGGCACCCCCCGCGTGACCCGCACCCTGCTGGTGGGCGACGAACCGCGCGACATCGTGTTTGCCGGCTCGCCTGAGCGCGCCTTCGTCACCACCGCTCACCGCGGCCAACAGCTGGAAGCCGCCGTCACCGCCAAGGTGCCGGGCGCCAAGCCCACCGGCCTGACGACCCCTGGCCTCGGCCGCGCCGACGTCTGGGTGTTCGACGCCGCCAACCCTGGTAACTCGCTGGGTGGCAACCCCGTTCAGATCGTCAACCTGTTCTCCGACACGCCGCGCGGCCTGGCCGTGAGCACGGACAAGAAGACCGTGTACGTGGCCGCTCACTTCTCGGGCAACCAGACGGCTGCCATCAACGAAGAAGTGGTGTGCGACGGCTTCGAAGCCGCCAAGACCTGCACGATCAAGGGCGTGACCTACCCGGGCGGCGCCATCGGCCCGTCGAAGAACGTCGAAGGCAAGAAGGCGCCTGAAGTGGGCCTGATCGTCAAGTACAACCCCAAGAACGACGCCTGGGAAGACATCAAGGGCCGCAACTGGAACAAGGCCGTCCTGTTCCGCCTGCCGGACAAAGACGTCTTCGCCATCGACGCCAACACCTATGCCGACAAGGGCATCTTCTCTGGCGTGGGCACGACCCTGTTCAACATGGCCGTCAACCCCCGCACGGGCGCGCTGTACGTCACCAACATCGAATCCCAGAACATGGGCAACTTCGAAGGTGATGGCGCCGCGGCCGGTGGCATGCGCCTGCAGGGCAACCTGGCTCACGCTCGCGTGACCGTGCTGGCCAATGGCCAAGTCACCCCGCGTCACCTGAACAAGCACTTGAGCTACGACAAGCTGGTCAACGAGCCTGGCTTCGACACCACCGCCAAGAACCACTCGCTGGCTCTGCCGCTGGACGTGCAGGTGACCGCCGACGGCAACACCATGTACGTGTCGGCCTACGGCTCGAACAAGATCGGCGTGTTCAGCACCGCTTCGATCGAAAACAACACGTTCGACCCCCGCGTCGCCAGCGCCAACTACATCAAGCTGAGCGGCAAGGGCGGCCCGTCGGGCATGGTGCTCGACGAGAAGCGCGGCCAGATGTACGTCATCACCCGCTTCGACGATTCGGTGTCCGTGATCAACATGGCCTCGAAGTCGGAAGTCAGCAAGACCCCGCTGCAAAACCCGGAACCGGCCCACATCCTGGAAGGTCGCCCCTTCCTGTATGACGCCTTCAACTCGTCGGCCAACGGCGAAAACTCGTGCGCCAGCTGCCACATCTTCGGCGACTACGACAAGATGACCTGGAACCTGGGCAACCCGGGTGACAAGGTGTTCAAGTCGATCGTGCCGGGCAAGTTCACCGACGGCGTGCAGTTCCAGGGCGCCAAGCTGATCTTTGGCCCCAAGACCCCGATCAACGGCTCGGGTCTGGCTTACGACGTGCACCCGATGAAGGGCCCGATGGCCACCCAGACGCTGCGCGGCCTGAACAACCAGGGCGCACAACACTGGCGCGGTGACCGCAACAAGGGCATTTACGGCGAAAGCGCCACCAGCAGCCTGGTGTCGTTCAAGAACTTCGCCGTGGCTTTCGAAGGCCTGCTGGGCAACCCGGCTCCGCTGAACGAAGCCGACATGACCAAGTTCGCGAACTACCAGTTGAGCGTCATGATGCCGCCCAACCCGATCCGCAACCTGGACAACAGCCTGACCGCTCAGCAGCAGCGTGGCCATGACTTCTACTTTGGTGCACGTCCGGCTGACGGCTTCAAGCTGAACATCTTCGGCGCCAGCATCAGCGACAACAACAACTGCGACGGCTGCCACACGGTTGACGCTGCCAAGGGCTTCTTCGGTACGGGCCAGATGATCTCCTTCGAGGGCATCACCCAGATCTTCAAGGTGCCTCAGCTGCGCAACCTGTACACCAAGGCAGGTCGTTTCGGTGCCCCGGCCATCCCGTTCTCGTCCAAGCCTGGCACGGGTGAAATGGGTGACCAGGTGACCAGCTTCGGTTTCGTCCACGACGGCACCGCTGACACCCTGGCTCACTTCTTCACGGTGCGCGTGTTCGCCCCGACGCTGAACTCTGGCTTCCCGCTGCTCAACCCGGACAAGACCCGCGAAGACGTCTCTGAATACGTCCACGCCATCGACTCCGACCTGGCGCCGATCGTGGGCCAGCAGATCACGCTGAACAGCCAGAACGCTTCGGAAGTGGGTTCGCGTGTCGACCTGCTGATCAAGCAAGCCAAGAAGGCCTTCGTGTCGAAGGAGCTGGGCGGCAACGTGACCGAGTGTGACCTGGTGGCCTCGGTGGTTGAAGGCGGCACCCGCAAGGGCTACCTGCTGGACATCGCTTCGGGCAACTTCGTGGACGCCAACGGTGGCACCAAGAGCGACGCTGCGCTGCGCTCGCTGGCCAACGTCGCTGGCCAGGAAGTCACCTACACCTGTACCGTTCCGGGCACGGGTCGCCGCATCGCCTTCAACGTGG
>JBEEJT010000297.1:0-5660 GCA_041169085.1 Pseudomonadota bacterium
AGCGTGGGCCGCCACATCGACGCACTCGAAGCCCAATTGGGCCAGGCCCTGTTCACCCGCAGCCCGGGTGGCTTGCAACCCACCGCCCTGGCCTTGTCGCTGCAGCCCGCCATGCAGGCCATGGCCTCCGCGGCATCCAAGGTGGAGCGACTGGCCCAGGGTGAGGCCGACGCAGGCCGAGCCACCTTGCGCGTCACCGCCAGCCAGATCGTCGGCGCCGAAGTGCTGCCGGCCATGCTGGCGCGGTTTCGCGAACGGCACCCCCACGTGGTGCTGGAGCTGTCGCTGAACAACCGCCAGGAAGACCTGTTGCAGGGCGAAGCCGACATCGCCGTGCGCATGGCCCGCCCCACCCAGCAGGCGCTGGTTTCACGACACCTGGGCCGCATCGACATCGGCCTGTTTGCCCACCGCCGCTACCTGCAACGCCACGGCACGCCCGCCAACGAAGCCGACTTGCTGCGCCACACGCTGATCGGCTATGACCGCGAGCAGTTCACGCTGGACCAAGGGGAAGCGCGTGCCACGCCCATGCAACGTGACTGGTTCCAGTTCCGGTGCGACAACGATGCCGCGCAACACCAGGCGGTGCGCGTTGGGCTGGGCATCGGGGGCATGCACTGGGGTGTGGCCCGCCTGGAGCCCGAGCTCGTGCCCGTGTTGCCCCACCGCCTGACCTTTCACCTCGACATGTGGCTGGTCATGCACCAGGACTTGCGCCGCCAGCCGGCAGCCAAGTCGCTGTTCATGCACCTCGCGCAAGAGTTGTCGGCTTACGCCGCCAGCAGCATGGCGCCGGCGGCCTGAAACGGGCGACTCAGTTCGAGGTGCCCTGCCCCGCAGTGGGTTCGTCGCCACCCGCGTCGCTGCGCCACAAGCGCTGCCAGCCGTCCAGGCCCAGCCGCCGCATGGTGGCCATGTTCACCTCGTAAATCATCTCGGCGTCGGGGAAGGCTTCGACCGCCCGGTCTATGCTGGCCTCACGGATCAAGTGCAAGGTGGGGAAAGGCGAGCGGTTGGTGTAGTTCTCGATGTCGTCGGCACTGGCGTCGCCAAACTGGTATTCGGGGTGGAAGCTCGCCACCTGCAGCACGCCCTCGTGGCCACCGTCTGCCACGGTGTCGTCCACCACCTCCAGAAAATCATTGAAATCCAGGAAGTCTTGCAACACATGGGGGTGGATGAGCAAGGTGGTGTCCACCACTTCGGGGTCGGCTTGGGCCAGCCAATCGAGTTCACGGGCCAGGTCGGCTTGCAGCTCGGCCGGGCTGCGCGCTGGCGACACCACATAACGCACCTGGTTTTTCACGTGCACCCCTTTGGCGAACGGGCACAGGTTGAGCCCGATCACCGCGCGAACCAGCCACGATCGCGTGGCGTCGATGTAAGGGGCGTCGCCAGGCGAAGGGCCATCGGCGGCTGGGGCGGGGTCAGGGCGGGTGTCGGTCATGGGGCGATTGTCTCCACTTCTGCCCCTCTGGCGCACGCGCCACATCAAGACCAGCGTGCGCGCCCTGGCATGATGCATGCACTTCAGTCCACCCCATGCCCATGACCCTGCGCGAACTCTGCGCCCAGTTCCCCCGCCCGGGACGGCTCGACGCCATCCTTTTGCGCCCCCAGCGACTCGCCCCAGTCGAACCGGTGACGCGCGCCGAAGTGTTGGCAGGTCGCGGCCTGGCCGGCGACCACCACACCGCAGCGCCTCGCCGCTCCGGCGCGGGTGGCAAACGCCAGGTCACCTTGATCCAGGCCGAACACCTGGGCGTGATTGCCTCGCTGGCCGGTGTGGCCGAAGTGCGCGCTGCCGATTTGCGACGCAACCTGGTCGTCTCCGGCTTGAACCTCCTGGCCGCGCGCAGCCTGTTCAAGGACCAGGCCTTGCGCCTGCACCTGGGCGACGAAGTGGTGCTGGAGGTGACAGGCCCTTGCGACCCGTGCAGCCGCATGGAAGCGCTGCTGGGCCCAGGTGGCCACAACGCCATGCGGGGCCACGGTGGCATGACGGCGCGTGTCGTCCAGGGGGGATGGCTGAACGTCGGCGACGCGGTGCGTTGCCTGCCGGCCGACGACTCCGCGCAACTGGCGTTGTTGTCATGAGCTGGCACGGCACCTTGAGCCTGCGCTACCGACTGGACGGCGAGCGCACCACCGCCCACGACCGGCACGACGGCCCCCTGCGCGTGTTGCAGCGCCTCTACCCTGAGGGCGATGCGATCTGCCACCACGTTTTGGTGCACCCGCCGGGCGGCATCGCAGGTGGCGACGTGCTCGTCATGGACGCCCACCTGGCCTCAGGCAGCCACGCCCTGGTCACCACGCCGGGCGCCACCCGCTTCTACAAGAGCGCTGGCCCCAGCGCCGAACAGCGCTTGCACGCGCGGCTCGACGACGGTGCGCGGCTGGAATGGCTGCCGCTGGAGACCATCGCCTACCCCGGGTGCGTGGCCCACAACCACTTGCAGTTCGACCTGGCCCCGCAAGCCCAGATGATGGGCTGGGACGTGGTGGCCCTGGGGCTGCCCGCCGCACAGCAGCCCTTCAACCACCCGGACTTCGCCCACGGCAGCTACACCCAAAGCCTGACCCTGCCTGGCGTCTGGCTGGAACGCGGCACCGTGGCCGCCACCGACCACGACTTGCTCGACAGCCCACTGGGGTGGGCAGGCAAGCGGGTGTTGGGCACGATGTGGATGGCCGCCGGCTCAGACTGGGCGCCCGCCTTGCGCGAGCGCTTGCTCGACGGCGCCCGCGCCGAAATGGCTGGCTCAGCCCTGGCTCATTTGTCTGGCGCCACCAGCCCGCACGCTCAGGTGGTGGTGTTGCGGGCGCTGGCCGACCGCGTTGAGCCGCTCATGCAGCTGTTCATGGGCGTGCGCGCGGCGTGGCGCGAAGCGTGCTGGGGCCTGGGCGGCGAGCCCCCGCGCATCTGGCGGATGTGAGGCGCAGGCCAGGCGCCGATCAGAGGCCTGCAAGCCACATGGCGCGCAAGCGCGACCACGCCTGTTGCCCCAGGGGCATGGGCGGCAAGGCCATGCGCACCCAGGCCCGACCGCCCACCCTGGGCAAGGCATCGGACAGGTGCGCTTCCATCAAGATCATGGGCTCGGCGGGCACCAAGCCTTCCGGGTCCGTATCCAGGACGGCGACTGGCCCACCCATGCGCGTGCCCAGCGCGCGGGCCGGCAATTTGCTCATCGGCACCTGGCTCATGTCCCGCAACGGCAGGCCCATCACGTGTTCCGGGTCTTCGAACAGGCGGACTTTCACGCCCTGCACTTCCAGCAGTTCGGCCGCCCATGCCGCAGGCACCACCCAACGCAGCACCAGTGGCGTTTGCGGCACCACTTTGGCCAGCACCTGACCGCGCCGCACCACCCTGCCGACCGGGTCACCCGCCAGCAGCCAAACAAGCTGCCCCACCCCGGCACTGCGCAACGACACCTGGCCCCAATTCCCTGGGGCGTCCAGCATGGCATCGGCGTCGCGGTCCACGCTCGACAGCGTGGCAGGCTCCAGGCTCCACAGCGTCTGCCCTTGGTAGACGCTGTGCCCAGGCAAGGCCAGCTCGCTGCGGATGACGCCGTCGAACGGCGCCACCACCGAGAATGCTTCCGGCATGCCCACCACCCCAGGCGCCGTCAGGTGACGGGACCACGGCACGGCGAGCGCGCCCCACCCCACCACGGCCAGCATGGCCAGCAGCACCCCCACGAGCCACGCGCGGCGGCCGGCAAAAGCCGGGTGCAACCACACCGCGTGGATCGCTGCGCCCAGCGGCAACAACACCAGCGCGTGCACCGCACAGGCGACCACCAACAAAGCCAGGTGCGGGTGGCGCACGCCCAATTGCTGCACCAGCCACCCCGACAACAGCCAGTGCACACACCAGGCCACCGGGGCAAAGCCGATCACGCGCCAACGCAAGTGGGCACCCAACACCCGGGTGAACACCGCAGCCTTGGGCACGCCGGCCAGCCAGGCCCCCATCAACAAGGCCCGCTGGCGCCACCACGCGACGCTGGCACCGCTCAGGTCGGGCAGTCGCCACCACTCTTGCAACAGCGCTTGGGCAGCGCCGCGCATGAAGGGATTGAGGTGGATGCCTGCCAGCACGATCAACGAGGCGTACATCCACGAGCGGGCGATCCATTGCAAGCCCGGGTCCGACAAGGTGCGCGACAACAACCAGGCGAGGCAGGTCAGGCAACAGGCGTGCATCAGCCCCCACAACTGCACTGCCACACGCCACGAACGGTGACGCAAGCGCTGCACTTCGGCCGGGTCGATCACCCACATCGGGCACAAGCCAAACCACACCAATTGCCAGCGGGGCACCCCGTCGCGCCAACGCGACCACATCAGGCAGCGCCCCAACTCGTCGAACAGCCAGGCCATGGGCAACAGGCACACGGTCACCCAAGGCACGTTGCCGCTGCCCCAGTCTCGCGCCCAGTCCTGGCGGATGTCGTCGAGGCCGGCGAGCATGCCCACGCCACACAACAAAACGCCCAGCAGGGCCAGCAGGCCCCATTCCGGGCTGGTGAACACCCGCACGGCCACCCACCAGAGCCTCAGCAAGACGCCTTGCGAGTGAGGCAAGCCCCCCCGCCATTCGTTCGACGTGCTCACCACAGCCCCCACCAGGTCAACCACCACCACCGACGCATCGCGTCCATGGCCCGGCGCAACATGGGCTTGGCCGGCATCTCGACCGCCACCACCCCCTGCATGCCTGGCCGCAGACCGGCCATGGAGCCGCCAGTCACATCAGCTTCCAGCTCGAACTGGAGCTTTTGCGCCCCATCAACCGCCAAAGGCACTGGCTTTTGCAGCACGAGGTGAATGACGCGCTCGTGCGCACCAGGCAAACGCATGGTGGCACGCTGCCCCGGTTGCAGCCTGCCGATGTCGTGTTCGTCCACGCGCAACATGACCCGCCAGTCCAGGCCGGGCGCGACCACCCAGAGGGCATCGCCACGTTTGAGTTGCGCCCCCGGCTGCGCGCCCACACCCTGGCGAATGACCACGCCGTCGTAAGGCGCCACCAGCACTTGGGCGGCACGGTCGGTGTCAGCCTGGTCCGCCAGCACCCCGCTGGCTGCCGCAGGCACTTGAGGCACCAACCTGGCCATGGGCTGCCCCGCGCGCACCAGATCGCCCACGTGGATGTCCGAGGCCATCAGCGTGGCGTTGCTCAAGGACACGAGCGCCGTTTCGGACCGGGCCACCAAACGGGCGGGCACGTCCACGGTGTAGGCCAGTGGCCAGCCGAACAAAAAGGCGGAAACGCCAAAAAAGGCCAGCACCAGGCCGCGCAACACGCGCTCCTTGGGGTCGCTGAGCCGGGCAAAGAGCCGCCCCAGGTGGCTCCAGCTGCGCAAATACCAGGGCTGCTCCAGGCTGTGACGCATCAGCAGCACAGGGCCCACGCGTGCCAGCATCCCCTGCAGCCAGACCCGGTCGCATTCGGTGAAGCCCCCAGAGGGCTCGGTGGCCCCGGAGCCGGGTTGGCTCGCGTCGGCCAACATCGGGATGCGCTCGCAAATCACCACCCCCTGGGCCACGCCCATGGCGTCTTTCAAGGGCGCGCTCAAGACCCCGGTGAGGCCCTGGGTTTGGTGCAGTGCCTTGTGGGCCACCAGTTGACCCGGCCTCAG
>JBEEJT010000298.1:0-5352 GCA_041169085.1 Pseudomonadota bacterium
AAACCCTCAGGCGGCGTGAACGGGCAAGCGTGAGATTGTAGGAGCCGCTGTGGCAGACTTCACCAAGTCCTGAAAACATTGGTCCGGCTGCCACGCCAGGGCTCAGACCGAAGCCGGAGACAGACACCCATCATGATCGCTCATATCCAAGGTTCTTTGAAGTCTCGCGCCCGTCAGGCCGCCATGGTGTGCGCTGTGCCCGCTTTGCTGGTGGCTGGTGCTGCCCAAGCCGAGCCTGAGCTCCGTTCGGCCCCGTTTGGCGTGACCGTCGGCATCGGCGGCGGTTTCGCGCCGACCCACCGCACCTGTGCCGGTGCCAACAAGGAAGGCTGTGACCGCCTGTCCTTCGGCCACAAGGTCTGGCTGGGCTACAACGTGACCAACGACGTGGACATCGTGGTCAGCAACATGTATTTCAACGGTGTGAACCGCGACTGGAGCGTCGAGCGCAACGCGTTGAACGCCCGTGAGCGTGTGTCGAGTCAGGCTTACACGGCTGGCATCGACTGGCACATCGACCTGCTGCACAGCGTCACCAACCACCTGCGCACGGGCATGGCCCGCCTGGAAACCCGTCAGACCAACTACCTGCGCGCCGGCGGCACCGAGTTCGTTCGCGACATCAAGCTGCGCCCCTACGTGGGTGCTGGCCTGGAGTTGCATGTCAACGAATACCTGAGCCTCGAAGCCAGCTTCGATTACATCTTCGCCAGCTCGAAGAGTCGCCACCTGCTGTTCATCGGCGCCGTTGGCAGTTTCTGATGCCGCACAATCCGGGGCATGAACGCCCCGGATCTCACTGACGCATCCTCAGCCTCCCAGCCCACGGGCAACACGCCCACCTTGTTGCTGGTCGACGGCTCCAGTTACCTCTATCGCGCTTTCCACGCCATGCCCGACCTGCGCGGGCCGGGCAACCTGCCCACGGGCGCCATCCACGGGATGGTGAACCTGATGGCCTGGATCCGCGACCACATCCGGGCCGAGCACGCGGTGTGCGTGTTCGACGCCAAAGGCCCCACCTTCCGCGACGAGTGGTACCCGGCGTACAAGGCGCAACGTCCGCCCATGCCGGACGACTTGCGCGCCCAGATCGAGCCCATCCACGAGGTGGTGAAGCTGTTGGGTTGGCCCGTGCTGGAAGTGCCGGGCATCGAGGCCGACGACGCCATTGGCACGCTGGCGCGCGTGGCGGTGGCCGCCGGTCACAAGGTGGTCATTTCGACGGGTGACAAGGACCTGGCCCAGTTGGTCAACCCACAGGTCTCGTTGATCAACACCATGGCCAAGCCGCCCGAGGTGCTGGATGAGGCCGGGGTGTTGGCCAAGTTTGGCGTGCAGCCTGACCGCATCATCGACTACCTCACCTTGATCGGCGACACCGTGGACAACGTGCCCGGCGTGGAAAAGGTGGGCCCCAAAACGGCGGTGAAGTGGCTGGCCGAGCACGGCTCGCTGGACGCCATCATCGCCGCCGCCGCCACCTTCAAGGGCGCGACGGGCGACAACCTGCGCAAGGCGCTCGACTGGTTGCCGCAAGGCCGTCGGCTCATCACCGTCAAGCTCGATTGCGACCTGGGTGGCCACGTGCCCCAATGGCCCGAGTTGGATGCCCTGGCGCTCAAGGGGCCGGACTTGCCGGCCTTGCTGGACTTCTACACGCGCTTTGGCTTCAAGACGGCCAAGCTGGACGTGGAGCGCCAACTGGGTGGGGGCGCCAGCCCCGCGCCTGCACGCCAACGCACGGCCAGCGCCAGCCCCACGGCCGACCTGTTCGCGAACACCGATGCGCCCGACACCACGGCGGCGGCCGAAGCCGCTGCTCCCGCGGCCGCCATGGCCACCCGTTACGACACCATCCTCGACTGGCCGGCCTTCGACGCCTGGCTGGCCCGTTTGAACGCCGCCGACCTGGTGGCCTTTGACACCGAGACCGACGCGCTCGACCCCATGCAGGCCCGCATCGTGGGGCTGTCGTTCAGTGACAAGGTGGGGGAGGCCTGCTACATCCCTGTGCGCCACGAAGGCCCCGACGCGCCCACCCAGTTGCCACTGGACGAGGTGCTCGGCCGGCTGCGCGCCTGGCTGGAAGACCCGACCCGGGCCAAGGTGGGGCAGAACATCAAGTACGACACCCATGTGCTGGCCAACCATGGCATCGCCATCCGGGGTTACGCCCACGACACCATGCTGGAGAGCTATGTGCTCGAAGCGCACCGCAAGCACAACCTGGGCGACCTGGCCATGCGTCACGTGCAGCGCAGTGGCTTGAGTTATGAAGACGTGGCAGGCAAGGGCGCACAACAGATCCCGTTTGCCCAAGTGGCCGTGGAGCGCGCTGCGCAGTACTCGTGTGAAGACTCGGACCTGACGCTGCACGTGCACCAGGCTTTGTGGCCCAAGTTGCAGGCCGAAGCCCAGTTGCAAGTCATCTACCAACGGTTCGAGCTGGCCACCTCTCGCGTGTTGCAGCGCATCGAGCGCAACGGCGTCTTGATCGACACCGATTTGCTGCGTCAGCAAAGCCACGAACTGGCTCAGCGCATCGTGGCGCTGGAGCAAGAGGCCTACGAGCTGGCGGGCCAGCCCTTCAACCTGGGCTCGCCCAAGCAGCTCGGCGAAATCCTGTTCGTCAAGCAAGGCTTGCCGGTGGTCAAGAAGACGGCCACGGGTGCGCCCTCGACCAACGAAGAGGTGTTGGAGAAGCTGGCCGAGGACTACCCGCTGCCGGCGCGCATCCTCGAATACCGTGGCATGGCCAAGCTCAAGTCCACCTACACGGACAAGCTGCCCTTGATGGTCAACCCACAGACGGGCCGCGTGCACACCAATTACGCGCAGGCCGTCGCGGTCACGGGCCGCCTGTCGAGCAACGACCCCAACCTCCAGAACATCCCGGTGCGCACCGCAGAAGGCCGCCGCATCCGCGAGGCCTTCGTGGCCCCGCCGGGCCACGTGATCGTCAGCGCCGACTATTCGCAGATCGAGCTGCGCATCATGGCCCACATCTCGCAGGACGAGAACCTGCTCAAGGCCTTCGCCGAAGGCATGGACGTGCACAAGGCCACGGCGGCCGAAGTGTTCGGGGTCACGCCGGATGCCGTCACCAGCGAACAGCGCCGTTACGCCAAGGTCATCAACTTCGGCCTGATCTACGGCATGAGCGCCTTTGGTTTGGCGAGCAACCTGGGCATCGAGCGCAGCGCGGCCAACGCCTACATCGAGCGCTACTTCCAGCGCTTTGCCGGCGTCAAGCGCTACATGGACGACACGCGTGCACAGGCCAAGGCCCAGGGCTATGTGGAAACCGTGTTCGGCCGCCGCCTGTGGCTGCCCGAGATCAACAGCCCCAATGGGCCCAGCCGCGCGGGGGCAGAACGCGCAGCCATCAACGCGCCCATGCAGGGCACGGCGGCCGACCTCATCAAGCTCGCCATGGTGGCGGTGCAAGACCGGCTGGACGCAGAACAACGGGCCACGAGGATGATCATGCAAGTGCACGACGAACTGGTCTTCGAGGTGCCAGAGGCCGAGCTGGACTGGGTGCGCCGCGAGGTGCCCGCCATGATGGCCGCAGCGGCACAACTGCGCGTGCCGCTGGTGGCCGAAGTGGGCTACGGGCCGAATTGGGAAGCCGCGCACTGACCACGTAGACCGCTTTTCGCAACGTCACACAACTGTCATCAAGCTGCAGGGGGCAGAGGTCTAAACTGATAGCGCCGCGTCATTCGATTTCTGGAATGGCGACATCGAGAATCAGTACAAGGGTTTCCCCAAGGTGTCCGACACCCCTCGCTTGAAGTTGTTGAGCCGCGAACAGGCCATCCTCGAATTCAACCGCCGCGTGCTGGCCCAGGCCCAGCGTGAAGATGTGCCTCTGCTGGAGCGGCTGCGCTACATCTGCATCGTCTCGTCCAACCTCGACGAGTTCTTCGAGGTGCGTTACGCCGACGTGCTGGAAGCGTCGCGCACGCCGGGCACGGGCATCAGCCCGGACGACCTCAAGGACGTCTCCCGCGAATCTCACCAACTGGTGGAAAGCCAGTACACGATCTTCAACGATGTGGTGGGCCCGGCGCTGCGCGAGGCTGGCATCCACATCCTCAACCACGCTCACCGCAACGAGGCGCAACGCGCCTGGGTGGCCGAGTTCTTCCACAAGCAGGTGCAGCCGCTGCTGGTGCCGATCGGGCTGGACCCCTCGCACCCGTTCCCGCAGGTGGCCAACAAGACGCTGAACTTCATCGTGCGTCTGGGTGGGCGAGACGCCTTCGGGCGCGACAACGACATCGCCATCGTGCGCATCCCGCGGGTGTTGCCCCGCGTGATCAAACTGCCGCCCGAGATCGCCCACGGCACGCAGAGCTTTGTGCTGCTCTCGAGCGTGATCCGCTCGCACCTCGACGAGCTCTTCCCGGGGCGCGAGATCGAGGCGTTCTCGCAGTTCCGCCTCACGCGAGACTCTGACATCGACGTCGACGAGGACGACATCGCCGATTTGCGCCAGGCCTTGCGCTCGAAGATGAGCACGCGGCAGTTCGGCCAGTCGGTGCGGCTCGAAGTGGTCTACAACTGCCCCAAGGACTTGTCCGACTTCCTCTTGGAGCAGTTCGGCCTGGGCCACCAGTCGCTTTACCAGGTCAACGGCCCGGTCAACCTCGTGCGCCTGACCCAGCTCATCGACCAGGTTGATGCCGACCACCTGCGCTTCCCGGATTACCGCGCAGCCTGGCCCGCCGATCTGCCCACCACGGGCCTGATCGAACACCTGCGCCACCACGATTGCCTGATGCACCACCCTTACGAGTCGTTTGACGCGGTGGTGCAGTTCCTGCGTGAAGCGGTGGAAGACCCGGACGTGCTGGCCATCAAGCAGACCATCTACCGCACCGGCAGCGAGTCGGTGCTCATGGAGTTGCTGCTCGAAGCCGTGCGGCGTGGCAAGGAAGTGCTGGCCGTGGTGGAGCTCAAGGCCCGCTTCGACGAAGAAGCCAACATCAATTGGGCCGAGCGGCTCGAAGCCCTGGGGGCCCAGGTGGTGTACGGCATCGTGGGCCTCAAGACCCACGCCAAGATGATGCTGGTGACGCGCCGCGAAGGCAGCAGGCTGCGCCGGTATGCCCACCTGTCCACGGGCAACTACAACCCCAAGACGTCGAAGCTCTACACCGACTTGGGCATGCTGACCAGCAACGCCGACCTCACGGGCGACGTCGACCGTTTGTTCCAGCAATTGGCCAGCTTGTCGACGCTGCAACATTGCCGTCAACTGTTGCTGGCGCCTTACTCGCTGCAACAGCAGTGCCTGGACACCATCCACCGCGTGGCCGATGCCGCGCGGGCAGGGGCGGT
>JBEEJT010000299.1:0-3050 GCA_041169085.1 Pseudomonadota bacterium
CAAGGACTTCGTCAACAAGCACACCAACTTCAAGCTGGGCAATGCCGACATCGGCTATGGCCTGCGCCCTGATCACCCGCTGCAGAAGGCCGCCAAGAACGCCAAGGAAGCGGGTGGGGCCACGCCGATCACCTTCGATGAGTACGCCAAGTTCGTCTCGACCTACACGCTGGACCACACCGCCAAGCTGACGGGCGTGCCCAAGAACCGCCTGCTGGCGCTGGCTGAGCTGTATGCCGACCCGAAGACCAAGGTCGTGTCCTTCTGGACCATGGGCTTCAACCAGCACACGCGCGGCACCTGGGCCAACAACTTGGTCTACAACATCCACCTGCTCACCGGCAAGATCGCCACGCCGGGCAACAGTCCGTTTTCGCTGACGGGCCAGCCTTCGGCCTGCGGCACCGCACGCGAGGTGGGCACGTTCTCGCACCGCCTGCCGGCCGACATGGTGGTGACCAACCCCAAGCACCGCGCCCACGCCGAAGAGATCTGGAAGCTGCCGGAAGGCACCATCCCCGACAAGCCGGGCTTCCATGCCGTGCAGCAGAACCGCATGCTCAAAGACGGCAAGCTCAATGCCTATTGGGTGATGGTCAACAACAACATGCAGGCCGCAGCCAACATGATGAACGAAGGCTATCCGGGCTACCGCAACCCGGACAACTTCATCGTCGTGTCGGATGCCTACCCCACGGTCACGGCCGTGGCGGCCGACCTGATCCTGCCCACCGCCATGTGGGTCGAGAAAGAAGGCGCCTATGGCAACGCCGAGCGCCGCACGCACTTCTGGCACCAGCTGGTCAACGCGCCGGGCGAAGCCCGCTCTGACCTTTGGCAGCTGATGGAGTTCTCCAAGCGCTTCAAGATCGAAGAGGTGTGGCCACCTGAGCTGATCGCCAAGCAGCCCTCGGTGCGCGGCAAGACGATGTTCGACGTGCTGTTCCGCAATGGCAACGTCGACAAGTTCCCGCTCAACCAGATGGACGCGGCCTACGAGAACCACGAGTCCAAGGCCTTTGGCTTCTATGTGCAGAAGGGCCTGTTCGAAGAGTACGCCGCCTTCGGCCGTGGCCACGGCCACGACCTGGCCCCGTTCGACACCTACCACCAGGCCCGCGGCCTGCGCTGGCCTGTGGTCAACGGCAAGGAAACGCTGTGGCGCTACCGTGAAGGCTCGGACCCGTATGTCAAGCCGGGCAAGGGCTTCGAGTTCTACGGCCATCCGGACGGCAAGGCCATCATCTTCGCCCTCCCCTACGAGCCGCCCGCCGAGTCGCCCGACAAGGACTTCCCCTTCTGGCTGTCGACCGGCCGCGTGCTGGAGCACTGGCACTCGGGCTCGATGACCCGCCGCGTGCCCGAGCTGCACAAGGCCATGCCCAACGCCCTGTGCTACATGCACCCGGAAGATGCCCAGGCGCTCGGCGTGCGCCGGGGTTCGGAGATCGAGGTGGCGTCGCGGCGCGGCAAGATCCTCACCCGCGTGGAAACGCGTGGCCGCAACAAGCCCCCACGCGGCCTGGTCTTCATCCCCTGGTTCGACGCCAGCCAGCTGGTCAACAAGCTGACGCTGGACGCCACCGACCCCATCTCCTTGCAGACCGACTTCAAGAAGTGCGCGGTCAAGATCACCAAGGTCTGAGCCTTCAGGAGACACCACCATGAACCGACTGTTTCGCCGCCTGGCTGCCGTGCTGGGCCTGGGCCTCACCTTCGGGCTGTCGACGGGCAGCGCCCTGGCTGAACCGGGCGCGGGCCACACCGCCCACGCCTTCACCGATGCCGCACGCGGCCCCACCGCCCTGACCGAGAGCACCAAGCCGCCCGTGCTGGGCAACGCCGTCAACGACGACCAGCGCCGCACGCGCAACTACGCCATGCAGCCGCCCATCATCCCCCACCGGGTCGATGGCTACCAGGTCGACAAGAACTTCAACAAGTGCCTGGATTGCCATGCGCGCGCCAACACCGGCACCTCTCAGGCCGTGCCCGTGAGCATCACCCACTACATGGACCGCAAGGGCAACATGCTGGCCCAGGTCTCCACCCGGCGCTACTTCTGCCAGCAGTGCCACGTGGCGCAAGACCCGGTCAAGCCCATCGTGGACAACACCTTCCAGGACGTCGACACCGTCATCCAACGAGCGCAGCAAGCCCCCGCCACGGGCAAGGCCAGCAAGCGCTGAGGGACTGGAGCACCTTGCCATGTTGAACCTCATCAAGCGCTACTGGGCGGTCATTCGCCGGCCCAGCCTCCACTTCAGCCTGGGCTTTCTGGTCGTTGGCGGCTTCATCGCCGGCGTGATCTTCTGGGGCGGCTTCAACACCGCCATGGAGCTCACCAACACCGAACAGTTCTGCACCAGCTGCCACGAGATGCGCGACAACGTGTTCGCCGAGCTCAAGACCACCATCCACTACACCAACCGCTCGGGCGTGCGCGCCGTGTGCTCGAACTGCCACGTGCCGCACAACTGGACGGACAAGATCGCCCGCAAGATGCAGGCGTCCAAAGAGGTTTGGGGCAAGGTCTTCGGCACCATCGACACGCCAGAGAAGTTCCAGGCCAAGCGGCTGGAGTTGGCCGAGCATGAGTGGGCCCGCCTCAAGGCCAACGACTCGCTGGAATGCCGCAACTGTCACAACTACGATTCGATGGACTTCACCCGCCAGAGTGTGCGCGCACAGACCATGCACAGCACCTACCTGGCCAGCAAGGAGAAGACCTGCATCGACTGCCACAAGGGCATCGCACACCACCTGCCCGCCATGCCCATGGGTTCCGGCCTGGGCGTGACCAAGCCATGAAGGTCTTCGGCATCGTCGGTCACTCCGGGATGGGCAAGACCACCTTGCTGGAGCGACTCCTCCCCGAACTGAACGCACGCGGGATGCGGGTCTCGCTCATCAAGCACAGCCACAAGGACATCGAGGTGGACCGGCCTGGCAAGGACTCTTTCAGGCTGCGCGAGGCGGGCTGCAGCGAAGTGCTGTTGCTGGGCCAAAGCCGCTGGGCCTTGATGCACGAGTTGCGCGGCGCCCCCGAG
>JBEEJT010000300.1:0-14541 GCA_041169085.1 Pseudomonadota bacterium
GCGTGCTGTAGTCGATCCAGCTGTCGGCCTTGCTCACGCCGATGCGCTCGCAAAACAGCTGGATGGCTTCAGGGGTGTAGCCACGGCGGCGCAGGCCCACGATGGTGGGCATGCGGGGGTCGTCCCAGCCACTCACCACACCTTCGTCCACCAGTTGCTTCAACTTGCGCTTGCTGGTGATCACATAGGTGAGGTTCAGGCGCGCGAACTCGTACTGGCGCGGCACGGGTTGCTGCAACAGGCCCAGCGTGGCCAGCTTGTCCAGCAGCCAGTCGTAGAAGGGGCGCTGGTCTTCGAACTCGAGCGTGCAGATCGAGTGGGTGATCTGCTCCAGCGCGTCTTCGATGGGGTGCGCGAAGGTGTACATCGGGTAGATGCACCAGGTGTCGCCCGTGTTGTGGTGGGTGGCGCGGCGGATGCGGTAGATGGCCGGGTCCCGCATGTTGATGTTGGGGCTGGCCATGTCGATCTTGGCGCGCAGCACCATGGCGCCATCGGCGTGCTGGCCGTCGCGCATTTCGCGGAAGCGCGCCAGGTTGTCTGCCGGGCTGCGGCTGCGGAAGGGGCTGTCCTTGCCGGGGGTGGAGAAATCGCCCCGGTTGGCGCGCATCTCTTCAGGCGTCTGCTCGTCCACGTAGGCCAGGCCGGCGCTGATCAGCGCCTCGGCAGCGCGGTACATGAAGTCGAAGTAGTTGCTGGCGTAGTAGAGGTGGCTTTGGGCCTGGCCGTTGAAGGCCGAATCCCAGCCGAAGCCCAGCCAGGTCACCGCGTCCAGGATGGAATCGACGTATTCCTTTTCTTCCTTTTCAGGGTTGGTGTCGTCGAAACGCATGTGGCAGACGCCACCGTAGTCGCGCGCCAGGCCGAAGTTCAGGCAAATGGACTTGGCGTGGCCGACGTGCAGGTAACCGTTCGGCTCTGGCGGGAAACGGGTGCGGATCTTGGCCGGGTCGGGCTGACCCGCAGCGTGTTGGGCGGCGTCGCCGGGCGTGCCGGACCAGCGGCGGCTGGCGTAAGTGCCCTGTTCCAGGTCGCGGTCGATGATGCCGCGCAGGAAATTGGTGGGCTTGGAGGGCGTGGTGTCGTCAATGGGGGCGCTCATGACGTGATTCTATCGACCACCCCCGCCTGTGACGGGTGTCACGAACCGTGACCCCACACCCAATTCGGTCGATCAGGATGCCACAGGTGGGGCTGGAGCGGTTGACCGGAGCGCCCCTGCATTCACGGGATGAAATGCGCCATTCAAACAAACGTTTGGCCTCTTCCAGAGGAGAACTATGCACGATTCAAACACCCCCTGAGCAAGGGGGTGGGGGTGATTTCGGCGGGTTTGCCCTGCCCCGTCAAACGGGTGGCGTCGGAACAATCAACCCCAACGACTCACCGAAACGGAAGTACCCAACATGCTCACCACCCGCTACCAGAAGGTTGACACCCTGACCGTGCAGGACGTGATGCGCATGCACACGCTGTTTGAAGCCAATTACGCCAACAGCCCGCTGCAAACCTTCATCAGCGATCTGAACAAGAAGGACGGTGCTTTCATCGTGCGCCACAAGGCCACGCAGCAAATCGTGGGCTTCTCCACCCTGGGCATTTACGAGTTCGAACTGAACGGTCGCAAGGCCAAGGGCCTGTTCAGCGGCGACACCATCGTCGAAAAGCAGTACTGGGGCACCCGCTCGCTGCAACGCGCCGCCATCACCAAGATGGTGTGGGAAGCCTTCAAGAACCCGTTCAAGATGCAGTACTGGCTGCTGATTTCCAAGGGCTACAAGACTTACCTCTTGATGACCCGCAACTTCCACGACTACTACCCGCGCCGTGGCGAACACAACGCCGACATGCAGGCCATGGTGGAACAGTATTGCGAAGCCATGTTCCCCGGCAAGCTGGACCGCGAGCGCATGGTGCTGGACTTCGGTGACAACGCCAACTGCCTGATGGACCACGTGGCCGCCATCACGCCCGAGTTGCGTGCCGACGCCGACATCGCCTTCTTCGAGCAGCGCAACCCTGGCTGGGAAAAGGGCAACGAACTGCCCTGCATCGCCCGCGCCGACGCGCTGGCTTGCGTGCAGATCATGGCCCGCTTCGTCAAGAAGATGGTGTTCGGCTCGGGCAAGAAGCGCATCGCCGAACCGAGCGCCCAGGCCCAGCGTCAAACGGCCTGATCAGGCCGGCTGGTCGGGTGGCTTGGGGGCGGCAGCGGCAGGCGCAGGCTGGCCGCTGAGCTCCACGCTGCGTTCCACATAGCGGTTGAAGCGCCAGGCGGTCGATTCGACCGTGATGCGCCGCCAGGTGGCCCGTTTTTCACCGGGCGACATCTGCGGCCAGTGTTGCACTTCCCAAAACGAGCGACCACAGCCTTTGCAGGTGTCGTCGCCCTGGCTGGTGGAGCAAATCGCGATGCAAGGGGTGTCGGGCGTGGTGGCGTACCAGGTCAGCCAGGCCTCACGGGCCACCGCCGGCATGGTGGCCTCGTCGCACTCGTGCTCGTGGTGATAGACCATCAGGGCGTAGACCTGCGCCAGCGCCTGCAAGGCGTCGGGCAAGGGCTGCCCCACTTCGGTGGCGCTGCGCTCTCGCCACCAATTGATGGCCGACTCGATGTCGGTGATGTGGATGCCTGTGGCCATGGGCTGACGGTCTGAATGTGCGGTCGCCGCGCCGTCAGCCCTTGGCCGCTGCTTGTTCGGCTTCGTGAGCGGCCAGGGCGTCGAGCGCGGCACGCACCGTGGCGTCGTCCACACCTTCGGCGCGGCTCACCGGGGCTTCGGCCAGCGCGGCCGCGCCCTCGGTCTTCAAGCGCTTGACCCAGGCCCCTGCGTCACGGCCACCGGCAAACGCCTGGCTTTGCAGCAACAGCTCGCCCTTGTGGGTCGTGACCTTGAAATAGAACTGCCCGTCGGCCTCGCGGTATTGCTTGACCTGCGGCGGCTCGGCCCCCTTGGCTGCAGCAGCCTGGCCCACGGGCTGGCTCACCGCCACCATGCGGCGCAGGCCCACGGCCTGGCGCAGCTCGCGCAGGAAAGGCGTGGCCTGGGCGCGGGCCTTGTCGGCACCGGCTTGCAGCACGGCTTCGATGCGCTCGGGCGCGGCCATGAGCTCGGCGTAGCGTTCGCGCATGGGGCCCACGTGGTCTTCGATCAAGCTCACCAGCTGCTGCTTGGCTTCGCCCCAGGCCAGCCCGCCCCGCAAAGCGGCGCGGAAGGCTTCGCGCTGGGCGGCCGAAGCGAAAGCGTCGTAAAGGGTGACCAGGTGGGCGCTTTCGGGGTCTTTGGGCTCGCCGGGCAACTTGGAGTCGGTGACGATGCGGGCCACGGCGTCCTTCAGTGCCTTGGGGCCACCTTCGAACAGGGGCACCGTGTTGTCGTAGCTCTTGGACATCTTGCGGCCGTCCAGGCCGGGCAAGGTGGCCACGCCCTCTTCGATCTCGGCTTGCGGCAGCACAAACAGCTCTTTGCCCTGGCCATAGAGGTGGTTGAAGCGCTGGGCCACGTCGCGCGCCATCTCGATGTGTTGCACCTGGTCGCGGCCCACAGGCACGCGGTGGGCGTTGAACATCAGGATGTCGGCCGCCATCAGGATGGGGTAGCAAAACAGCCCCATGGTGATGTTGGCATCGGGCTCTTCACCCGCGGCTTCGTTGGCGTCGACCGAGGCCTTGTAAGCGTGGGCGCGGTTCATCTGGCCCTTGGCCGTCACGCAGGTCAGCAGCCAGTTCAGCTCGGGGATCTCGGGGATGTCGCTTTGCGCGTAGAAGGTCACGCGTTCGGTGTCCAGGCCGGCAGCCAGCCAGGTGGCGGCGATCTCCAGGCGCGAGCGGGCGATGCGGCCCGGGTCGTCGCACTTGATGAGCGCGTGGTAATCGGCCAGGAAGAAGAAGCTCTCGACCCCGGGCTCCCGGCTGGCGACGATGGCTGGCCGGATGGCGCCCACGTAGTTGCCCAGGTGGGGGGTGCCGGTGGTGGTGATGCCGGTCAGGACGCGTTGAGCAAGGGCGGACATGGGCGCAAAAACGGGCAAAAGCCGGTGAAAAGCGGGGTCGCCATTGTAGAGGCGCCCCCTCCTCTCCGCCACCGGGCAGGCGGCGCGGCTACACTGGCGCCCGCATGAAAAGCATCGTCATCCTGATCTCCGGACGGGGCTCCAACATGGAAGCCATCGTCGAAGCCTGCGCGCGTGAACAATGGCCTGCGCGGGTGTCTGCCGTCATCAGCAACAAGGCCAGCGCGGCTGGCCTGACCTGGGCGGCCGAACGCGGCATCGCCACGGCAGCGGTCGACCACAAGGCATTTGACGGCCGCGAGGCGTTCGACGCCGAACTGGCCCGGGTGATCGACGGCCACGCCCCTGATGTCGTGGTGTTGGCCGGCTTCATGCGCATCCTGACCGAAGGCTTCGTGCGTCACTACGAAGGGCGGCTGCTCAACATCCACCCCTCCTTGTTGCCGGCCTTCCCCGGGCTGCACACCCACCAGCGCGCCATCGAGGCGGGCTGCCAGGTGGCGGGTGCGACCGTCCACTTCGTGACCCCGGAGCTCGACCACGGCCCCATCCTGGCGCAGGCCATCGTGCCGGTGCTGCCCGACGACACCGAAGTGGCGCTGGCCGAGCGCGTGCTGAAAATGGAGCACCAGATGTACCCGCAAACGGTGCGCTGGTGCGTGGAAGGCCGCGTGAGCGTGGCGGCGGACGGGCGCGTGGCCGTGGCCGGCGAGGCCAAGCGGCGCTGGCCCGACCCTTCGCTTTGACCCGGCTACAAGTCAGCGACACGCCGCAAGCGACTCAGGCGCGGCGGCGCCCCCAGGCCGCCACCGCGACCACACCCAGCAGGCTCAAGGCCCAGGTGGCCGGCTCGGGCACGGCGGTGACGCGCACGTTGTCCAGGCCATTGAACTCGTAGCCGGTATTGGCGTCCCAACCGGCGTGAGATTCCAGCATCAGGGTGACGCGGGTCACGTTGCCCAACACGCTGCCCCAGGTGGCGGCGTCCAGCGTGGTGCTGTAGGTGGTCCACTGCGCGGCAGGTGCCGGTTGAGGCACCACATCGCGCTCGACCGCCAGGGCGCCCGACTCGATGCGCAAGGTGCCAAACGTGAGCCAGTCGGTGCTGGCGCCGTTGAGGTTGATGGCGTCAAACGAGAAGGCGCCGCCGCTGAACGCGGACCAATCCCCCAGCGCCCCGGACGGCAAGACCACCACGAAATCCAGGTTGTCGAGGTCCTTGAGGGCCAGGTAGCCACCAGTCGGCGTCAATTCGGCACCGATGGCCGTGAAGCCTTGGGCATCGGCGTCAAAGGTGTACTGCAAGTTGGCGGCCTGGGCGCCAGAAAGCGCCAGCAGCAGGCTCGCGCCCAGGGCCAAAGCCCGCAAGGTGTGCGTCATGGGGAACTCCTGATTGCGTGTAATGGCGCCCAGTCTAGGCCTGGCCCCTGCGATGCGCAAATACCGACCGCGCCAAGGTGGATGTTTCAGGGGCGATTGCGCACGAACGCGAGCGTGGAGGCGTACAGCACCACGGCATTGAGCGTGTGCCACGCGTGGTGCGTGCCCCAGGGGAAGGCCTCACACACCGCCATGTCCAGACAACGGCAGGTCAGCGCCAGCACAAACGCCAAGGCCGACCCCAACAGGGCACCTGAGGCTTGCTTGCCACGGCGATGGTGGTACACCCCCAGCCCTCCCACAAAGATCAGCGCCGGGGCGTAAGACAGCGAACCGTTCAGCCACGCTTGCGGCAAGGCGCCAAAGCCCACCGACATCGCCAGGAACAGCGCCACCCACGCCGCCACCTGCGGCCCAGGCAAGCCCGCCACGCGCTGCAGGTAGAACACCAGGAACAGCAGTTGGTAAATGAAGATGGGGATGACATCGGCCAGCATGGCCCAGTACACCCCCAGGGTGTGGAACAGAAAGCTGCCCACACCGATGGCCGCCACCAGGGCGATCAAGACGCCCGATCGCCAGTCCACCCCGCCGGGCGCTGCCTTCGCCAGCCGCCATTGCCAGGCGGCCGACACCAGAAACGCCGCGTTGGACACGGCGTTGAGCGGCTCGGCCCAGAACTCGGGGCCGAGGCGTTCGCAATACAGGTCGAGGTGGGCATGCAGGTCGATGGCCATGGCCGGCATTCTGACCGACGCAGGCGGCGCGAACGGCTAGGATGCGAGGCCACGATCACCCACAACAGACTTTCAGGAGTTCCCCCCGTGTTCACCGCCGCCCTGCCCCGCTCAGCGCTTGCCACCGCCCTTGCCCTGGCTTTGTCGGTCTGCGCCGCGCCTGTGGCCCTGGCCGAAGACGCGCCGACCAGCAGTCAGAGCGCCGAGCAAGCGCCTGACCCGCGCCAGGCCGAAGCCGAGGCCGCCCAGCAAGAAGCCATGCGCACCCGTGTGGTGGGGCCAGCCAGCGTGACCCTCAAGGACCAGGCCACCTTCGCCTTGCCCAAGGGCTACATGTGGGTGCCCCAACCAGCGGCCGGCCGGTGGATGCAGGCCATGGGCAACCACAGCAGCGAAGCCTTGCTGGGCCTGGTGATGCCGATGGCCAGCAGCGATGCCCACTGGATGGCGGTGGCCCGCTGGGAAGCCGCCGGCTACATCAAGGACGACGACGCCAAGAACTGGGACGTGGACGAGCTGTTCCAGACCTTGAAAGACGGCACGGAAGCGGCCAACAAGGAACGCAAGGAGCGCGGCTTCGACGAGCTGGAGATCGTGGGCTGGGTGGAAAAGCCCGCCTACCAGGCCCCCACCCACCGCCTGGTGTGGTCCATGGCAGCCCACACCAAAGGGCAACCCGCAGGCGAAGTCAACGGCATCAACTACAACACCTACGCCTTGGGGCGCGAGGGCTACATCACCCTCAACCTCTTGACCGACGAGGCCCACGTGGCCGGTGACAAGCCCCACGCGGCCACCTTGCTGCAAGCGCTGCAATTCAACGAAGGCAAGCGCTACGAGGATTTCAATGCGTCGACCGACAAGGTGGCCGAGTACGGCCTGGCCGCGCTGGTGGGCGGCATCGCCGCCAAGAAGCTGGGCATGTTTGCGTTGGCCGCCGGCTTCTTTGCCAAGTTCGCCAAAGTGATCGCGCTGGGTGCCTTGGGTGTGGTGGCCGCCGCGCGCAAGCTGTTCGGCAAGAAGGCCTGAGACATGTTCAAGCTGATCTTGTTGCTGGCCAGCGGCCTGAAGTTGGGCAAGCTGCTGACCACGGGCGGCACCATGCTGATTTCGCTGGTGGTCTACGCCTTCATCTATGGCTGGCGCTACGCTGCCGGCTTCATCGCGCTGTTGTTCGTCCATGAGATGGGCCACTACCTGGCCGCCAAGCAGCGTGGCCTGGACGTGGGCGCCCCCACCTTCATCCCCTTCGTGGGCGCGTGGATCGAGATGAAGCAGTTGCCCCACAACGCTGAGACCGAAGCCTATGTGGGCTTGGGCGGGCCCGTGCTGGGCTCCATCGGTGCGCTGGGCTGCTACTTCCTGGCGCGCGACGGCGGGCCTGAGTTGCACTGGCTGCTGGCCGTGGCCTACTCGGGCTTCTTTCTCAACTTGTTCAACCTGATCCCGCTGTCGCCGCTGGACGGTGGGCGCATCACGGCGGTGCTGTCGCCGCGCGTGTGGCTGCTGGGCGTGCCGGTGCTGGTGGGCATGTTCATGCTCAGCCCCAGCCCCATGTTGATCTTGATCGCGGTGCTGGCCTTCCCGCAGGTCTTGCAGGCCTGGCGCCACCTGCGTGGCCAGGTGACGGACGAGGCTTCAGCCGCCTATTACCAGACCAGCCTGGAAGACAAGCTCACCTACGGCTTTGCCTACCTGGGGCTGTTGACCTTCCTGGCGGTGATGACGCACGACGTGCATGAGATGCTGGGCGCCGGCGCACGCAGCTGACGCCACAGCACCCGCACCACTCACTGCGGGATGCGCGGCAGCTTGACGAGCTTGTCGCGCCACTGCGCATACGACGATTCAGGCGCCACCACCGTGAGCTCCACCAACCACCCTTTGCGCTCGTAGCTGAGCTTGGGCTCGGCCGGGCCGTTGGGGCCCGTGGCCTTGATCACCGCCTTGTCAGGGTCGTTGGGCACCGCACGCCAGGTGGTGCCCGGCGGGTTCGACATCTTGCGCCAGGCGTCTGCCGAAGGCGCAGGGTTGGGGCCGCCGTCCACTGCGATCTTGAAAGAGCGGTCGGCGCTCTGGTATTCGCAGCCCTGGCCGATGAGGGCCCGCCCCTGGAACACCACGGTGAGCTTCTGCCCCAACTGCTGAGACAGCGCGTCCACGGGGATGGGGCACTTGCTGGCGTCAACGGCCTGGGCCGATGTGGCCAGCCCCATGGCCAGGGTGGCCGCCGCCAGACGGGGGGCCACATCCAAGCGCCATTGGGTGGCCGAACGACGGGAAACACACGGCATGTCGATGCTCCTTTGAGGCTGAAGCCCGATTTTTAGCCTGGCCGCCAGGCCCAGCAACAGTGAGCTTGGTCATGTCGGCTTGGCACCCGGCGGAACGTGTGGGGGGGCTCGACGCCTGGCCAGGTCACCTGGGCGGCTCCACGACGCGCACACACCGGCCCTGCTTTTCCAGCCAATAGACCACGTTGCCCACCACCACGATGCTGCCCGACACCACCGCACTCGCCGCAGCGGTGGCCCCGACGAAGACCAGCACCGCGGCGCAGCCTTCGTTGCTGCAACGCCCGATCATGCCGATCTGCACGGCTTCGAGCCTCATCTGTCGGGTTTGAATGTGGCAGTCGGCGTCGTAGACCTCGGTGGTGCAGGGCACGACGATGCAGGCCTGCAAGGCCAGCAACCAGCCCAAAACAACGGCCCGCAGGCCCCAACGCCGCAGCAGTCTCCAAGGCTGCCCTGTGTGGTCGAAGTGCATGGGGCCATCATGCGCCGCCTGGCTTGCAGCCTCAAGCCCCCAGTGTCCGAGAAGCCAGGGCCGCGGCAGCGGCTCGCGTCTCCACACCCAACTTTTCAAAGATGTGTTCGAGGTGCTTGTTGACCGTGCGGTGGCTCATGCCCAGGATGTCGGCGATGTCTCGGTTGGTCTTGCCCTTGGCCAACCACGACAACACCTCGGTTTCGCGCGGGGTCAAGGCGGGCAGGCTGGGGGCGCCGACTGCCGCGCTGGGCCGACCGGCCACCACCGTGGGCGCAGCTTGCAGGCTCAAGAGCACCATGGTCTCGCCCAGGCCGGCCGCACCCAGGCTGCGAGCCACCAGCTCTCGGGCAGGGGCCGATGCGGTGACGCCAGGCACGGCCAGACGTGTCTCATGGCCCGTGGCGCTGGCGGCCAGTTGCTGCAACCAGTTCAGCGGGGCGTCGCCGTTCAGGTCAGGGAAGGCGGCGCGCAGCCAGCATTCGGCCTGGGGCGAGCGCCAAGCCACGCGCAGGCGGGCGTCGAGCAACAACACGCCGTGGCCGCCCACGTCCACCGCCTCTCGGGCCAGGCGCGCCACCCGGGCGTTGCGCACATGGGTGGTCAGCCGAGCCAGGACTTCTTCGATGCGCACCGGCTTGACCACGTAGTCCACGCCGCCCGCATCGAAGCCGGCCACGATGTCGGCGGTGTCAGACAGGCCGGTCATGAACAACACCGGCACGTGTTGCCAGGCGGGGTGGGCCTTGATGCGGCGGCAGGTGTCGAAGCCGCTGAGGCCGGGCATCACGGCGTCCAGCAAGATGGCGTCGGGCACCACCAGCTCCAGCCGCTCCAGCGCCTGCTGGCCATCGCGCGCCACCAGCACGGTGTAGCCCTCTGCCGCGAGTGCCGTGCACAACATGCGCAAGGTGTCGGGCGCGTCGTCGACCACGAGCAAGGTGCCCGCGTGTCGTTCAGCCATGGGAGGCATCATGGGGTTCCTCTTGGGGGGAGTCCAGGTCGTCGGGTTGGGCAGCCAGGGGGTGGGTGCGCAAGGCTTGCCACAGGCCGTCCAGATCGAGTTGAGCGAGCTGGTGCTGCCATTGCGGCCAGGCCGCGGCCACGCCAGGCCACGGCGCTTGTTCTGCGTCCAGCAAGGTTTGCAGCCGGCCCAGGTCACCCACGCGGGCGAGTTGGCTGAGTCGGGCCACGAGCTCGCGGTCGCCTTCTTCACACGCTTCGCCCGCCTCGCCTGCTTCGCCCGCCTCGCGGGCCTCCGGGGGCGATGCGGGCAACACCACGGGCAAGGGCGCGTCGATGTCGGCCAAGGGCTTGGGCGCTTCGTGCAGCCATTGCACGGGCAGCAGCCGGGCCAGGGTGTCGAGCAGCTCGGACTCCTTCACCGGCTTGGCCACGAAGGCCTGGCAAGGCACGGCCGCCAAGTTCTCGGGTCGGTTGTCGAACACGTTGGCCGACACCATCACGATGGGCACCGCGCCAAAGCCCGCACGGCGCACCTCACGGGCGGTGCGCCAGCCGTCCATGTCGTCCATGCTGATGTCCAGCAAGACGATGTCGGGGCAGGCTTCGTGGATCTGCTCCAGGCACTCGCGCCCGCTGGCGGCCTCACGCACCACAAATCCCAAGGGCAACAACAAGCCGGCCAGCAGCTGACGCTGCAGAGGCTGGTCGTCGACCACGAGCAGGGTCTTGCGCTCCCCCACATAGCCCGTGATGGGCCGCAAGTGCAAAGGGGGCGAGGCGTCGCTGCCGAGGCGTGCGGCGCCGGTGGCGGCGGCGGGCGCGGCGATCGCGCGCAAGTAGAGCCGCGCGCTGAAGGTGCTGCCCTGGCCTTGGACGCTCTGCACGCTCAATTCGCCACCCATGAGTTCGGTGAGCAAGTGGGTGATGGTCAAGCCCAGGCCGGTGCCGGGCACCGCGTTGCGCCGCCCGGCGCTGCCCCGCTCGAAGGGCAGGAAGATGCGCTCCAGGTCTTGCGGCGCGATGCCCATGCCGGTGTCTTGCACATCGAAGCGCAACACCTCACGCCGAGCGTCCACGCGCAAGGTGACGCTGCCCTGGTCGGTGAAGCGCACCGCGTTGCTCAAGAGGTTGAGCAAGATCTGGCGCAAGCGCTTGCCGTCGGCCTGCACCCAGCGGGGCACACGGCCCAATGTCACCAACTCGAACTGCAAGCCCTTGGCCTGGGCCTGGGGCTCGACCATGCGCACCACGTCTTGCAGGAAGTCCTGCAGCGGCAAGGGCGACGGGTCGAGCTTGAGCCGCCCCGCCTCGATGCGGGCGAGGTCGAGCAAGCCATCGATCAGGCCCACGAGGTGTTCGCCGCTGCGCTCGATGGTGCGCAAGGCGCTTTCTCGGCTGGCCCCGCTCAGGCTGCCTTTGCGCAAGATCTGGGCGTAACCCAGGATCGAGTTCAAGGGCGTGCGCAACTCGTGGGTCATGCCCGCCACATAGCGGGTCTTGGCCTGGTTGGCGGCTTCGGCCAAGTCTTTGGCTTGCTGCAAGGCCTGGTCGGTTCGGCGGTGGGCGTCGATTTCTTGCTGGAGCAACTGGTTGTGGCGGTTGGACTCGTCTTGCGCCATGCGCCTGCTTTCCGAAGCCAGGACCACCCACCAGGCGCACACCGCAGAAGCCATGAGCAACAGCGCGTAGACCTTGACGAAGGGCATGGCCGGCAGGCTGGCCGCTGGCGAGCCCGCATGGGGCACCGCGGAAAGCCCTTGCAGCACCCCTTCCTGGTAATAAACCACGCCCAAGACCAGCGCCAGGAGCAAGGCGATCGACAGGAACACCACCAGGTAGTGGCCCACCCGGAAGTTGATGCGGGCGGCCCAATGCGTGGGCAGCACCGCCATCAGCCCGGCATTGACCTGCTCGGCAGCACGCGAGCGCGTCTTGCAGCGGTCGTGGCAACGCGATTCGAGCGTGCAACACAGCGAGCAGATGGGTGCGTCGTAGGCCGGGCAAGCGGCCATGTCTTCGGCTTCGAAGTGGTTGTCGCACACGCAGCACAGCACCATCTTGCCGGCGGGCCAGACGCGCTGCGGCGGGCGGGCCAGGTAAAAGCGCCCCTGGGTGCGCCAGGCGATCAGCGGCGACAGCACCAGCGCCAGGGCCAGCGCGATGACGGGCGACCAAGGCACCAGTGCCTCGCCCAGGAAGCCCGCATGCACCAACACCGCAACCAGGGCCCCCACCAGCGTGGCGCACAGGCCCACCGGGTTGAGGTCATAAAGGTGGGCCCGCTTGAACTCGATGCCGCGTGGCGACCAGCCCATGGGCTTGTTGATGACCAGGTCCGCCACCAGGGCACCCACCCAGGCGATGGCCACGTTGCTGTAGAGCCCCAAGACGCTCTCCAGCGCGCTGAACACGCCCAGCGTCATCAGCAACACGGCCATCAACACGTTGAACACCAGCCACACCACGCGGCCCGGGTGGCTGTGGGTGAGCCGCGCAAAGAAGTTCGACCACGCCAGCGAGCCCGCGTAAGCATTGGTCACGTTGATCTTGACCTGCGAGACGATCACGAAGAGCACCGTGGCCACCAGCGCCCATCTGGAAGAAGGGAAGACCTCTTCGAAGCCGGCCAGGTACATCTGCGTGGGCTCGATGGCCTTGTCCACCGGCACTTCGTGTTGCAGCGCCAGAAAGGCCAGGAAGGCCCCCGCCAGCATCTTCAGCATGCCTGGGATGATCCAGCCCGGCCCCGCCACCAGCACCGCTGTCCACCACTTCACCCGGTTCTCGCGGGTGCGCTCAGGCAGGAAGCGCAGGAAGTCGACTTGCTCTCCCACCTGCACCACCAGCGAGAACGCCACCGTGGCCGCCAGGCCAAAGGCGGCGAAGTCGAAATCGGCGTGGCCGGTGCTGCGGCCCGCCAGGGTGGTGAAGGCGTCGTAAGCCTCGGGCTTGTGCCAGGCCACGGCCACAAAGGGGCACACCCACAGCGCCAGCCAGACGGGCTGGGTCCAGGCCTGCAAGCGTGAGATCAGGGTGACGCCATACATCACCAGGGGGATGATGACCAGCGACGACACCACGTAGCAAACCGGCAAGGGCCAACCCACCGCCATCTGGATGGCCAGCGCCATGATGGCGGCCTCCAGCGCAAAGAAGATGAAGGTGAAGCTCGCGTAGATCAGCGAGGTGATGGTGCTGCCCAGGTAGCCGAAGCCGGCGCCTCGCGTCAACAAGTCCATGTCTACGCCGTAGCGGGCGGCGTAGATGCTGATGGGCAGGGCCGTGAGGAAAATGATCAGCCCCACGAAGAGGATGGCCCACACCGCATTGCTGAAGCCGTAGTTCAGCGCGATGGCGCCACCAATGGCCTCCAGCGCCAGGAAGGACACCGAACCAAAAGCGGTGTTGGCCACGCGCAATTCGCTCCACTTGCGAAACGAGCGCGGGGTGTAGCGCAGGGCGTAGTCCTCCAGGGTCTCGTTGGCGACCCAGGAGTTGTATTCACGGCGAATGCGAAAGATCTTCTGCCGGGCCAGGGACACAAACAGGCTCCGTTGACACACCAGAAGACCTGTGCAGCAAGAACCGATCCAGGCTGAAAACGCCCCCCGACGTACGCCAGGCCTACGTTAATTGACGTATTCAGCAGAACCCTCGGTCTCCTTACTGTTGACCCCGAGGCCGCTGCGACACGCACCCCAACCCCGGATGCACCGCAAAGCGGCACAGGCAACCCGTTCTTGTGCAAGGAGCCCGACCCATGTCCCAACGCGATGATGATCTGTCCGTCCAACGCCGCCGCCTGCTGCAAGGCATGGGCGCCCTGCCCCTCATGGGCATCACCGGCCTGAGCTACGGGGCCGCACCCGCGACCTCGGCGGTCAACACCACCAAGCTGGCGGTGACCGACACCGAGGTGATCGTCGGCCAGCTGCACTCGGCCACCGGCACCATGGCCATCTCGGAAACCGGCTCGATCCAGGCGGAACAGCTGGCCATCGACCAGATCAACGCCATGGGCGGCATCCTGGGCCGCAAGATCAAGGTGATCAAGGAAGACGGCGCTTCCGATTGGCCCACCTTCGCCGAGAAGTCCAAGAAGCTGCTGGTCAACGACCGCGTGGCCGCCGTGTTCGGCTGCTGGACATCGGCCTCGCGCAAGGCCGTGCTGCCGGTTTTCGAAAAGGAAAACGGCCTGCTGTACTACCCGACCTTCTACGAAGGCCTGGAGCAATCGAAGAACGTGATCTACACGGGTCAAGAGGCCACACAGCAGATCATCTATGGCCTGGACTGGGGTGCCAAAGAGAAGAAGGCCAAAACCTTCTTCCTCGTGGGCTCGGACTACATCTGGCCGCGCACCTCGATGAAGATCGCCCGCAAGCACATCGAATCGGTGGGCAAGCTGGGCTCGGTCGTGGGTGAAGAGTACTACCCGCTGGGCCACACCAACTTCAACTCGCTGATCAACAAGATCAAGGTCGCCAAGCCCGACTGCATCTTCTGCGCGGTGGTGGGCGGCTCCAACGTCGCCTTCTACAAGCAGCTCAAGGCCGCGGGCATCACCGGCGACAAGCAGTTCCTGCTGACGCTGTCGGTCACCGAGGACGAGATGACCGGCGTGGGCGGCGAGAACTTCACCGGCTTCTACTCGTCGATGAAGTACTTCCAGTCG
>JBEEJT010000301.1:0-5997 GCA_041169085.1 Pseudomonadota bacterium
AAGGGTTCGTCGATGAAGACGAAGCCGCCCGGGGTCTCGTCGTCCTTCATCAGGCCCACCAGCAGGATCAGTGACTTGATCACCTGCTGGCCGCCCGAGGCTTCGCCGTCGTTGAGGCCGATCGTGCCCTTGCCGTCGAAGTTGAAGTGCACGCGCAACTCGGCCTGGCGCAAGATGGTGTCGTCGCCATCCAGATGCGGCAGCTCGGCGTTGACTTCCACGCCAGCCAACTGGCCCAGCTCGATGATGTTCTTGCGGTAGCGGCGCACCGTGGCCTTCAGCACGTCGGTGTAGCGGTCGCGGGCGTTGTCCACCGCAATGCTGGCGGCGGCATTGCTGGCCTTGCGCTGCTGCAGCTCGTCTTCCTGGCGCAGCACGTTGGCGTTCATCAGCGTGAGCTGCTCGATCACGGTCCCGTCGGTTTCCCACTGGCCTTCGTTGAGCTCGCGCTCGACGGCTTCAGAGCGCAGGCGGGCCTGCGTGGCGTTGCCGTACTTGGCCTGCATGTCGGCGATGCGCTCGGCGGTGCGCCAGCGCACGGGCATCTGCAGCTTCACCTCGCGCGACATCACGGCCTGGCCCTTGATGTCGTCGAAGCGGACCTGCCATTCGCGCTCGTGCTGGGCGGTGCGCTGCTCCAGGTGGCCCAGGCGCTCTTGGGCTTGGGCATAGGCGTGGCGGGCGTTGGTGTGGGCCACCACGGCGTGCTTGAGCTGCTGCTCGGCAGCTTGCCAGCGCTCGCCAGCGTCCACACGGGCCTGCTTGAGCAGGGGCAGCTGGCGGCGGGCCTCGGCGAACTCGGCGTGGCGGTCGGCCAGCTCTTTGGCGGCGGTGAAGCCTTGCGCGGCTTGCTGCGCGTCTTTGAGCTGGCGGTCGAAGAAGGCCTGGTCGCGCACCAGGCGGGTCATCTCTTCGTCGAGCTGGGCCAGGCGGCGCTCAATCGATTCGCGGCGCGAGGCCACGGCGCTGGCGCCGAACTGGTACTGGCTGGGGTCCACCCACACGCTGCGGCCGCCGCGGTTGTCGCGGTGGTAGGCCTCAGGCGTGATCCACTCGCCACGGGTTTTGACGCCTTGCTCGGTGCTGGCCACGCGCTGGATGTTTTCGAGCTGGCGCAGCAACCAGTGCGGGGCCGGGGCGCTGACCTTGAGCACGGCCAGCAGGCTGTCGGCATCGGGCTTGGCAGGCGCGTCTTCGGCCTCGGCCACGATGTAGTGGCGGAAGCGTTCGCGCTCGGCCAGGGCCATGGCTTGGGCCTCCTGGCCTGGCTTGTCGAGCACCACCACCCAGCGGCTGCCGCGCAGCACGCCTTCGGCGGCGGCACGCCATTTCTCGTCGGTGATCTCGATGATGTCGCTGACCACGTGGTGGCGGATGCCGGCCTCATCGAGCGTGCGGCGGAAGCGCTGCACCTCGGGTGGGGGCGGGGCCAGGCGCTGGCCTTGCAGGCCACTGTAGGCGCGCTGGGCCTCGTCGCGCTGGTCTTTCAGGCGCTGCCACTGGGTGGTGAGGTTGTGCTTTTGCTCGCTGAGCTCGTGGATGCGGGTGCTGAGCTTGTCGGCGTCCCCTTCGACCACGGCGAGGTTTTGCAGCTCGTCGGCGCGCTTGACGGTGGCCTCGAAGGGGCGCTCGGCGTCGCGGGCCTCTTCTTGCAGGCGGCGGGCGGTGCGCACCTGCGCTTCGAGGTCTTCGACCTTGGCGGCGGCGGTGGTTTGCTCATCGAGCGTGCGCAGCAGCTCGGCCTTGACCTCGCCGTGCTGGCGGCGGTCGGTGGCCGATTGCAGGCGCTGGCGGTGCAGCTCGCGCAGCTTGTTGCCCAGCTGCTTGCGGGTCTCGACGTTGCCCAGCACGGGCACGACCTCGGTGCCCAGGGTTTCGCGTTCTTCGCACTTCAGCTCCCACTGGCGGAAGCTGTTGACGCGCGTTTCCAGCTCGGCGCGTTGGGCCTTGCCGTGGGCGAGTTCGCGCTCGGCGGCTTCAACTTCTTGCAGCAGGCGGCGCTGGTGGTCGCGGGCCTCGTCGTAGCGGTCGAGCACCTCTTGATCCCCGAACACGTCGAAGACCAGGCGCAGCAGCTCGCGCGGGCTGTATTCGCACAGGCGGTCGGTTTGGCCTTGCTCCAGCGCCAGCACCTTGGCGATGGCGCGCGAGAGGCCCGCACCTTCGAGGCGCTTGCGCCAGTTGTCGATGCCCAGCCACTCTTTGTCGCCACGCTCGATGAGTTCTTCGATCGAGACGTCGCCTTCGACCATCACGTAGCGGCGCGTCCAGTCGCCGCCGTTGCGGTCGATGCGGCAGGCCAGGGTGACGGTGTCTGCGTACAGCAGGCAGCGGGCAAACGGCCGGTTGGACGACTGGCGGGTGCGCGGGCGGTTGTCCACCGTGGCGCGCAGCCAGGCGCTGTCCGAGTTGGCGTGGCGGGCGTAGGTCTTGTAGTTGCGGCCGCCCGAGCAATCGAGCCCCAGCAGGGTGCGCATGGCGTCCAGCAGCGTGGTCTTGCCCGAGCCGTTGGGGCCGGCCACCGTGATGATGGCGCCGTCGAGCGGCAGGGTCAGGCGCTGGCAGTAGTCCCAGTGCAGCAGTTCAAGGCATTGCAGGTGAAACATGGTCAGGCGCGGTCGGTGTCAGGGGCGTCGTCGAACACATGCGTGCGCAAATCGATCAGCGGCTTCACGTCGTCGAGGTCTTCGACCTCTTCCAGCGCGGGCTGGGTGAGCGCCAGCGGCAGGTTGGTGGTGAGGCTGCGGGCCTGGGCCAGCACGTCGCCCAGGGCGCCTTGCAGGATGCGCGGGGCCAGGGCGTCGTAGTCGAGCAGCAAGTCCAGCAGCGGGCCTTCGGCGATGTCTTCACCACGGCGGGTGATGAAGCCGTGGTTTTCAAGGCGGCGCAGGTTGGTGTCCAGGCGGGTCTTCTTGCCCAGCTGCACGCCGAAGTCGGCCAGCAGGGCGCGGTAGCTGACGTGCGGGCTGACGCTGGCGGCCGTGGGGATGGGCCGGTCCTTGCCGAACATGTCGTTCTGGTCGTCGCCCTGCGGCTTGCTGGCGCGGGCCTGCTGGCGTTCGCGCTTGGGCAGGATGATGAGCGACCACAGCACCACCAGCAGCGACACCGCGTCGCGCGGCAGGTCGATGTTGTTGTGGCTGTTGAGCCCCGATTCGCCGAACACGGCGGTCTCGGCGGGGCGCAGCAGGGCCACGCTGACGTGGTCGGCGTAGAGGTTGTCGATCAGGCGCAGGCCCACCTGCGACAGGCGGTCTTGTGTGGCCTGCCACAGGTCGGCGTCGATCAGCGCGCGTTTGACCTTGGGGTGCTGCCGGGGCAGCCAGCGGCGGGCCAGCAGTTCGGCGGCAAGCAGGGCGGCGTCGTCCAGGGTGCTCATGGGCGTGTGGTGGTGGGGTCAGGTGCCGGTGCGCGGCGTGGACGGCTTGGGTGGGGCGGACGGTTTGGCGGCTTTGGTGCCGCGTGGGTCGGCCTTGCGGCGGCCTTTGGTGGCTTGACTGGCTTTGGCCTGGCCGGGCAGGGTGACGCCTTCCGGTGCGTCGCCCGCGTCATCGTCTTCGGTGGCCTGGTGCGGGTTCCAGGCGTTGACCACGGTGTCGGTGGCGCGCAGGGCGGGCACCAGGCCGTCTTCGCCCACGGGCAGGGGCAGCACCTCGCCTTCGGGGCCGGTGGGGCGCAGCAGGCCTTCGCTGATCAGCGCCACGGCCTCGTCCGTGGTTTCGATCAGGCGGGGCGTGGCCTGCCAGCGCCAGCCGCTGCGGGCCAGGTCGCCAGTCATGCCGTTGAGCGTCTGGGCCTGGGCGTCGCCCAGCAAGGGCATGAGCTGCAGGCGGTAGGCGGCTTGCGCGAAGCGGCCGCCCAGCACGGCATCGGCCAGCGGGCGCGGGGCGGGGGTGGCCAGGCCGTCTTCGCTGTCTTTTTCGGGCCAGCGGCCGAACATCGAGATCAAGTGGCCCAGCTCGGGCGGCAGGCTCAGCACGTCCAGCGTGCCATCGGCGGCGGCAGCGGGCGGGGGCAGGGCCTCGGCGGTGCCGGCGCCAGGGCGGTCACGTTCGAACTCGGCTTCGGCCACGTCCACCAGGTCGTGCGGGCTCACGAACACCGGGCGCACCGGCATCGACAGGCATGTGCCCATCAGCTCCGACAGGTCGGGGTGGCCTTGCAGCCACAGGCGCACGTCTGACGTGGTGAGGCCGGTGGAGCCCAGGGTGACGCGCTGGCGGTCGGCCTGCTGCAGCGCGCGGGTGAACTGGCTGGCCATGGCCAGCAAGCGCGCCTGTTCCTGGCCGATGGCGCGGGCCTCGCGTTCCAGACGTGGGTCGACGTGGTCGGCGCGGATCAGCGCGGTCAGGGCCTCACCGGCGCGGGCCACCAGGTCGAGGGCGCGGTCAAAGCGGGGCTGGGCGGCGCGCAGTCGCGATTCCGAGCCGCTGGCGATGGCGTCGGCGAACTCGTCGTGCAGGCGGCCCAGCTGGGCGTGCAGGTGCTTGAGCTGGTTGGCATTCACCAGGCCCAGCTGCTGGGCGCCGGCCACCTGGGCCAGCAGGGCACCCATCTCTTCGTCCTCAGGGCTGAGCGGGGCAGCGGGCTCGCCGTCGTCGGGCCGGGCCACGGGGGTGGCCAGCGGCATGAGCAGCGGCACCAGCGTTTGCGCCAGGGTGGAGAGGTGGTAGTCCTGCGCGGTGGCGTCCCACACCAGCAGGGCCAGCTCGCGCAGGCGCTTGAGCGCGGTGTCGAGCGCGTCGGGGCGCAGGCTGTGGAACAGGCGCTGGATGTCGTCGCGGCTCAGGCGGGCCTGGGGCACGGCGGCGAGTTCGAGCAGGCACCACAGGCGCAGCTGCACGCCGGCTTGCGGGCCCGAGAACAGGCCACGCAGGGCGTCGATCAGGGGCAGGCGCTGGCCCAGGGCCCAGGCCTGGGCCGATTCGTGGGCCAGGCCGGGTTCGCGAAAGAAACTCTCGAAGGTGGCGGCGTCCTGCACATCGGCGGCCGTCGTGGCCGCGAGTTCGGTCGCGGGGCCGGCCGCCAGCCCGGGGGCAGCGTCGGTCGGGGCGTCGGTCCGAGGTTCGGTCATAGGCCCCGCATTGTGCCGGAGCCTGGGGCCCGCCCTGGGCTTGGCGTGGCGTGTGGCGCCGGGTGTGGCCAGATGCACAGCCTCGCAAGAAACACGGCAAAACGGGTTTGAAAGCTTGATTCGAATCAAGAAACATCCTGTAACAGGCCCTTCACCTCGCCGCACTTCTGTCGAAATGACGACCGGGTGAAGCGAGCTGTGCCCCAACGCAGCTTGCCTGAGCTGGCCCGCCTCCACGACACAGGAACCGACCATGTCCCTACACGCTTCGGACAAAGCCCTCAAACCTGCCTTGTTTGCAGACGTGCCGATCGGCCACAAATTGCTGGTCAACGGCTGCATCCCCCTGCTGATGTTTGCCCTGTTCATGGGTTGGCAACAGTGGCGTCTGCGTGACGTGGGTGACAACGTCAGCCACGCCGTGCGCGCGAGCGTGGCCGACGCGGTGGCCGCCAAGGACCTGCAGCGCAACGTGGTGCAGGTGCAGCAGTTCCTGTCGGACATCTCTGCCACCCGGGCCCAGGATGGCCTGGACGACGGCTTCAAGGCGGCGGCCGAGCAGCGGGCGCAGTTTGAGGCCAACCTGAAGGCCTTTCGCGGGCGCCTGGACCCGGCCGACAAGGCCGGGCTGACGCGGCTCGACGACCTGCAGGCGCGCTTCCAGCCTTATTACGACACCGGGGTGCGCATGGCCCACGCTTATGTGGATGGCGGCCCGGCCGAAGGCAACAAGCTGATGCCCGAATTCGACAAAACCAGCCTGGCGCTCCAGGAGGTCCTGGACGCCTTCGTGGCCGACGAAACGAACCACGTCGAATCGGCCATCCACCAGACGGAAGGCAACACCTCGGCCTTGTTGTGGGGTTCGCTGGCGCTGTGTGTGGGCATGTGCCTGTTCGTGGCCAGCAGCAACTACGTGGTGT
>JBEEJT010000302.1:0-4078 GCA_041169085.1 Pseudomonadota bacterium
CAGCTCGCGCATGCAGTCGCGCATGGCGCCTTGCCCAGGCAACACAATGCGGTCGGCCGAGCGCACCTGCTCGGGGTCGGCCGTGATGCAGACCTCGACGCCCGAGCCATGTGCCGCCGCAAGCACCGCCTGCGCCACAGAGCGCAGGTTGCCCATGCCGTAATCGATGACCGCCACCGTGCTCATGAGGTTTTTACAGCGAGCCCTTGGTGGAGGGAATGATGCCTGCCGCGCGCGGGTCCAATTCAATGGCCGCACGCAAAGCGCGCGCAAAGGCCTTGAACACCGTCTCGGCCTGGTGGTGGGCGTTGTCGCCGCGCAGGTTGTCGATGTGCAAGGTCACGAGGGCGTGGTTCACAAAGCCCTGGAAAAATTCATAAGCCAGCTGGCTGTCGAAGCCGCCAATCATGCCGCTCTTGAAGGGCACATGCATTTCCAGCTGGGGGCGCCCGGAAAAGTCGATTACCACCCGGCTCAATGCTTCGTCCAGCGGCACATAGGCGTGACCGTAGCGGCGGATGCCCTTTTTGTCGCCCACGGCCTTGGCCACGGCCTGACCGAGGGTGATGCCCACGTCTTCGACGGTGTGGTGGCCATCGATGTGCAGGTCGCCGACGGCGTGGATGTCGAGGTCGATCAGCCCGTGGCGGGCGATCTGGTCGAGCATGTGGTCAAAGAAACCGATGCCGGTGTGCAACTTGGCGACGCCGGTGCCGTCCAGGTTGACCTTGACGGTGATTTGGGTTTCGGCGGTGTTGCGGGTGACTTCGGCTTGCCGCATGGCAGGGGCTTGGACAGGGATCGTCATGGGAAGGGGCATGATAGCATCGTGACACCCCCCTCTGTCCTTGCCCACGGTGTCGGTGTGACGATGCCCGTGGCGGGCGTTTCCCTGTCGAATCATGAGCCGCTTCTGGAGTGCCGTCGTTCACGGCCTGACCCCCTATGTGCCTGGCGAGCAACCCAAGCTCGACAACCTGGTCAAGCTCAACACCAACGAGCACCCTTACGGCCCCAGCCCCAAGGCGCTGGAGGCCATCCGCGCGGCCACGGGGGACAGCCTCAAGCTCTACCCCGACCCGAACTGCGACGCCCTGAAGTCGGCGCTGGCCCAGCGGTTTGGCGTGCAAGCCAAGCAGGTGTTCGTGGGCAATGGCTCGGACGAGGTGCTGGCCCATGCCTTCCAGGCGCTGCTCAAGCACGACCAGGCGCTGTGGTTCCCGGACGTGACCTACAGCTTCTACCCGGTGTATTGCGGCCTGTATGGCGTGGCGCACAAAACCGTGCCGCTGGCCGATGACTTCGCGATCCGCGTGGAAGACTACCTGCCACGCGGCGAGGCCCCTGGCGAGCGTGCCGGCGCCATCATCTTCCCGAACCCCAATGCCCCCACCGGCCGCCTGCTGACGCTGGCCCAGGTGGAGCAGATCGTCGCGGCCAACCCCAACGCCGTGGTGGTGGTGGACGAGGCCTATGTCGACTTCGGTGGCGAAAGCGCCGTGACCCTGGTCGACCGCTACCCCAACCTGCTGGTGGTGCACACCTTCTCGAAGAGCCGCTCGCTGGCCGGCCTGCGCGTGGGCTACGCCATCGGCCACGCCGACCTGATCGAGGGCCTGGAGCGGGTGAAAAACAGCTTCAACTCTTACCCTCTTGACCGCCTGGCCCTGGCCGGCGCGGTGGCTTCGGTGGAAGACGAAGCGTTCTTCCAGGACAGCTGCCGCAAGGTGATCGCCACCCGCGAGACCCTGGTGAGCCAGATGCAGGCTTTGGGCTTCGAGGTGCTGCCATCGGCCGCGAACTTCATCTTTGCCCGCCACCCGCAACGCGACGGTGGCGAGTTGGCCGCAGCCTTGCGCCAGCGCGCCATCATCGTGCGCCACTTCAAGCAGCCGCGCATCGACCAGTTCCTGCGCATCACGGTGGGCACGGACGCGCAGTGCGCCACCCTGGTGTCGGCCCTGGGCGAGATCCTGGCGGCCTGATACCAACAGGCCCCTGTCACCTGGGTGACAAGGGCCTGATGGCGTTCGAACCGAGGCCCCGGGGCCTCGCCCATTCAACGCTTGAGTCGGAACTCGGCCGCCTGGGCATGGGCTTGCAGGCCCTCACCGTAAGCCAGCACGGCGGCCGTCTTGCCCAGCACTTGAGCGCCAGCTTCGCTGACTTCGATCAGGCTGCTGCGCTTTTGGAAGTCATAGACCCCCAGCGGCGAACTGAAGCGCGCCGTACCCGAGGTGGGCAGCACGTGGTTGGGGCCGGCGCAGTAGTCGCCCAGGCTTTCGCTGGTGTAAGCCCCCAGGAAGATGGCGCCTGCGTGCTTGAGCAGGGGCTCCCAACGGTGGGGTTCGTTGCTGGACACTTCCAGGTGCTCGGGGGCGATGCGGTTGCTGATCTCGCAGGCCTCTTGCATGTCGCGGGTGTGGATCAAGGCGCCCCGCCCTTCCAGCGAGGCGCGGATGATCTCGGCGCGCGGCATGGTGGGCAACAAGCGGTCAATCGCGGCCTGCACCTGGGCGATGTAGCCTGCGTCCGGGCACAGCAAGATGCTTTGGGCGAGCTCGTCGTGCTCGGCCTGGCTGAACAGGTCCATGGCCACCCAATCCGCAGGGGTGGAGCCATCGGCCAGCACCAGGATCTCGCTGGGGCCGGCGATCATGTCGATGCCCACGGTGCCAAACACGTGCTTCTTGGCGCTGGCCACATAGGCGTTGCCGGGGCCGGTGATCTTGTCGACCTTCGGGACGGTGGCGGTCCCGTAGGCCAGTGCGGCCACGGCCTGGGCACCACCCACGGTGAAGGCGCGGGTCACGCCGGCCACGTAGGCGGCGGCCAGCACCAGGGGGTTCTTCTCGCCACGGGGGGTGGGCACCACCATGATGATCTCGACCACACCCGCCACGTGGGCAGGGATGGCGTTCATCAGCACGGACGACGGGTAGGCGGCCTTGCCACCGGGCACGTAGATGCCCACGCGGTCGAGCGGGGTGACTTTCTGGCCCAGCAGGGTGCCGTCTTCGTCGCGGTATTGCCAGCTCAGGCCACAGGCTTGCTTCTGGCGCTCGTGGTATGCGCGGACCCGGCGCGCGGCGCTCTCCAGGGCTTCGCGCTGCGCGGCAGGCAGGCCCTCGAAGGCCGCCTTGAGTTCAGCCTGGCCCAGCTCCAGATCGGCCATGGTGGCGGCCTGAACCTGGTCAAAGCGGGCGGTGTAGTCGAGCACGGCGGCGTCGCCACGGGCGCGCACGTCGGCCAGGATGTCGGCCACCCGCTGCTCGATGGCCGAATCGGTGTCGGCCGACCAATGCAACACCCGCTGGAAGGCGGCGTCGAAATCAGGCTGGGTGGTGGCGAGGTGGCGGATCTGGACAGTCATGGCTCAACAATACCTTCGGCGCGAAACCTTCAGCGCGGGATGGCCGATTCGAAGGCCTGGATCATGGCGCGGATGGGCTCGCGCTTGAGCTTGAGTGAAGCCTGGTTGACCACCAGGCGCGAGCTGATCTGCATGATGTGCTCGACTTCGACCAGCTTGTTGGCCTTGAGCGTGCTGCCCGTGGACACCAGGTCCACGATGGCATCGGCCAGGCCGGTGAGCGGTGCCAGCTCCATCGAGCCGTAGAGCTTGATGAGGTCGACGTGCACGCCCTTGTTGGCGAAATGTTCGCGGGCGATGGTGGTGTACTTGGTGGCCACGCGGATGCGCGAGCCTTGCTTCACGGCGGCTTCGTAGTCGAAGTCGGCCCGCACCGCCACGCTCATGCGGCATTTGGCGATGTTGAGGTCCAGCGGCTGGTACAGGCCGGCGTCGCCTTCACCACCTGCATGCTCGATGAGCACGTCCTTGCCGGCCACCCCCAGGTCGGCGCCGCCGTGGGCCACGTAGGTGGGCACGTCGGTGGCGCGCACCAGCACCACACGCACATCACTGCGGGTGGTGGGCAGGATCAGCTTGCGGGACTTTTCAGGGTCTTCAGTGACTTCAATGCCGGCCTCCTTGAGCAGGGGCAGGGTTTCCTCAAAGATGCGACCTTTGGAGAGGGCCAGGGTGATCATGTGTTGTCCTCAGGCCTTGACGCGT
>JBEEJT010000303.1:0-40211 GCA_041169085.1 Pseudomonadota bacterium
CACTGGGCGACGATGCGGAAGGGGTTGCTGCCGTTGACTTCCAGCGATGTGTTGAGCTCGACTTGTTGGAAGTCGGCCTCGATGAGTCGGCCGTGTTCCCGCAGCTCGGTGGCACGCCTGGCGCTCCACCAGCCGTAGCCGATGAGGCCACCACCCACGCCCGCAAAGGCGAGCCCCAGGATGACCAGAACCCAGGCGCCACCGTGGTCGGCCTGGGTGGCGCCGCCCAGGCAGGCGAGGCCGATGCTCAAAAAAACCCACTTGACGATGGCGATGGTGTCCATGCTGTGTTCGCAGGCTGAGGTGAAGCGCTGGCGTGAGCCAAGAGCCCCCTGTGTCTGCGCCTTCCTGATTGGTTTGTTTGTGCGTTCACTATAAGCCCGAGTGGCGTCGGCGCGCCAGTGGCGGGTCGACGCTCAGGTGCCAGGGATGGGGTCTTCGCCGTATTCGTTGGCGCCGTATTGGCCAGGCTGGGCACACATGAAGAGCAACACGAGCACGCCCAGGTAAGGCACCAGCGAGACCAGCCACCACCACCCTGACTTGCCGAGGTCGTGGAGGCGCCGCACGCTCACGGCCATCGAGGGCAAGAACGTGGCCAACACAAAGATGCCAGAAAGGGTGCCCATGCCCAGTTCGTGGTCAACCATGTGGGTTTGGAAATCGATGAAAAGCAGGCCGATCGCGGAGGCCATGCTGATCAACATGAAGTGCCAGAACTCTTGGCGACGAGCACGGCCCGAAAAGGTGGCGTACTTCTGGAGGGCGAGGATGAACCAACGCATGTGCTTTCCCTTCTTTTTGGATGGCCCCGCCTGCGATGTGGGTGCGTCAAGCGCAGCAGGTCGGGAGACGCTTGGGCGTCCGCCGGAATATAATGCGCGATGCCCGCCCATGCATGCCCCCATTGGATGGATAGGCTTGAGGGCCAGGCGGCGTGCTGCGGTCATCCCGCCTTGTGTTGCGCCTGCTTGTCGGCGTTTGCCAGCCCGGCTCGCCGATGCAGCACTGCCACGCCGCACATGACGGCAGCCAGCATGTAGAACGGCATCCCAGCGCTCCAGGCCTGTGGCGAGCCGGCCATGGCCCAGGCCAGCACCGGGCTGGCCATCGCCGGGCCCACGATGGCCATGACGCTGGACAGCGCGGACAGCGCGCCCATCGCTTCCCCCTTGTGGTCGTCGGACACGTTGGCCGCCACCACGCTTTGCGCAGCAGGCATCACGAGGAAGCTCATGATGTTGGCGGCGGTGATGGCCCACATCATCCAGCCCTCGGTGGCCAAGCCCCAGGCGGTGAGGCCGAGGGCGAAGCTCCACAGGCCCACTTGCACCATGAGCTGGTGGCCCATGCGCTTTTGCAGCAGCGGCAACAGCACCACCTGCGCCAGCGCCGCCGCCAGGCCCATGGCCAACAACGACAGGCCGTTGTCTCTCGGGCCCCAGCCAAAGCGGAAGGTGGTGTAGAGCAGCCAGAAGGTTTCGACGGCGGCCTGGGCCAGCATCACGGCCCCGATGACCCACACGAGTGGCGCCACGTTGCGCAAGCGATGCAATTGGCGCAGTGCCGCCAAGGGGCTCACGGCCCGCAAGGGGCGACGTTTCTCGGGGGGCAAGGATTCGGGCAACACCAGCCAGCCGTAAGCCATGCTGGCCAGGCTCAGGCCCGCCGCCAGCAGGAAGGGCCAGCGCGGGTGGCCTTCGCCCACGAGGCCCCCCAAGGCCGGGCCCAGGATGAAGCCCAAGCCAAACGCGGCGCCCAGGCGGCCGTATTGGGCGGGCAACTGGTCTGGTGGCGTGGTGTCGGCGATGTAGGCGTTGGCCACGGCCATGTTGGCGCTGGCGGCGCCGCTGAACGCACGAAACGCCAACAGCACGGCGAAGCTGGTGGTGAAAGCGCCTGCGGCGAAGCTCAGTGCCAGGCTGGCGAGCCCCACGATCAACACAGGCTTGCGGCCCACGTGGTCCGACCAGGCGCCCAACCAGGCGGCAAAGCAAAACTGCGCCACCGCGAAGCTGCCTTGCAGCGCGCCCATGGCCCAGGCGGCTTGCGTGCCGCCCATGCCGAGCTCGTTGAGCAGTTGGGGCAGGACGGGCACGATCACGCCGATCGACAACGCGTCGAGCAACACGGTGAGCAAGATGAACGTGGCGCCCGCTGCGGGCCGCTTGGCGTGCATGGGCTCAGCGCTCCGCCAAGGTGGCCAGGATGCGCGCCTCAGGCACGCTGTCGGCCCAGTGGCCACACAAGCGGGTGGCCGCCGCCTGGTAGAGCTGCGCGTCGGCCGGGCTGGCCTGGGCCGCGTCCATGCAGGCCAGCACGTACTTCACGGCATGGGCGTCTGCGCGGATGCTGGCCACGCGCGCGCAGGTCTCAAAGGGCAGCGCCGCAGGCGGCGGTTGCAGGGCCAGCTTCACTTGGCCAATCACGCGGCGCATGGCGGCCAGGTGCAGGGTGGCCAGACGGGCCGCAGCGCGCCAGTCGGCCTCCGTGGCCTGCGGCTGGTCGGCGAGCGCCCACCAGGCCTGGGGCAGGGTGAGGGCGTGGGTCCAGCCGTAGCGGGCTTCGGTGAGGGGCTCTTGCAGCATGCTCCAGGCTGCGGCACGACAGGCGATGGGCAGGGCTTGCGCACCGGCTTTGTCGACGCCCGGCAGCCAGGCCAGGTGGGCGCCGTCTTTCAAGGTCTGGGCCACCATGGGCCAGATGCCTTGGGCTTCCGGCTCGGCCACGGCGGTTTGCCGGGCCAGCAAGGCCAACAGCGGTGGCGTGCCCGGGGCGGTGTGGGTGGCGAAGGTGTCGGGCCAGCTCACGCGGCGCTCGGGGTGGCGAGCCAGTTCCACCGCCAGGGGCACCCACATGGGCCGGGCCAGGGCGGCGTCTGCCGGGGCCTGTTGGTGCAGGCGTGCAAGCAACTGCAAGAAGATGGGGGCGTGGGCCGAAGCGCCCATGCGGTGGCGCACAACGGGGACCATTTGGTGGCACCACGTGTCGGTGGGCGCGGCGTTGCGCACGGTGGCGTCGGCCCATTGCGCGGCTTGGGTCAGGTCGGCGTTGTCCAGGGCGGCTTGCAGGGACTCGGCCAGCGCTTGCAGCGAAGGGGCCTGGGGGGCGCCGGGGGGTGGCTCAGAGGCACTTGGCCAGGGCGTGGCGAGCTCAGGCTGTTGCCGAGCCAGAGCTGCGCGGGTTTGGGCGGCCTGGACAGCGGTGTAGGCCATATGGAGCAGGGCCAAGGGCCGATCGGCGCGGGGCAACAGGGGCAGCAGTTGCCAGCGGGCCAGCAGCTCCAGGGGCGCGTGGAGCGTGAAGCTGTCCAGCGGCACGATGGGGCTGCCCGCACCCGACAGCAGCGCACAGCACACCGACCACAGTTGTTGGGCGGTCATGCCCAGGCCCAGCGCTGCGTTCAGGCGTGCGGGCAACTCGGGCAAGGGGGTGTCCTGCCAATGGGCAGGGTCCAGGTGGGGCGCGGCTTCAGGCATGGCGAGGTGGCGTGGCGGGCATGGCGCCATTGTCCGGGCACGCCAGGCTTGCGCTGCTGGGGACATCTCCTCAGCGTGGCCGCCGCCAACAGGACGCAGTTTCCTGGCCCTTCTGGCGAAAACCCCTCTGCCTTGGCAGGGGCTTTGCGACTAGCCTTGACGGGTTAATCGACAGACATTCCGTTTTTGACCATGCACGATTCACCCTTGACCGGTCTGGCCTCCTTCCCCGAACACCGTTTGCTGGCCTCAGGCAGTTACGACGGCACGGTGGTGATGTGGGACGCCAGCCGCTTCCCGCTGACCGCCCTGTGGCGTTACGCCTGTGCAGACCTGGTCAACCACGTGGCCTTCAGCCGGGACGGCAGCAAGCTGGCGGTGTCTTCGGCCGATGGCCATGTGCACTTGCTGGACGCGCGGGAGGGCAGCCTGTGTGGCCACCTGGGGCCCCATGGCGACGACGTGAACGCCGTGGCCTGGCACCCGGACGGTCGCACCCTGGCCTGTGTGATGGACGCCAAGGACATCCAGGTGGCGATGTGGGACGCTGCCACCGGCCAACGACTGGCCCCATTCCTGGGCCATGAGCACGGCATTTACGCGCTGGCCTTCAACCCCGACGGCACCGAACTGGTGACGGCGGCCGAAGACGGCACCTGCCGCATCTGGGACGTGGCCACGCGTCAGCAGCGGGCCGTGTTGTCCCACCCGGGTGACCCGGAAACGGTGGACTGGTCGCCGCGCGGGGACTACATCGCTTCGGGCTGCGACGACGGCGTGCTGCGCGTGTGGGACGCCCGGACGGGCCAGTTGGCCATGACCGGGGAGGAAGCCCATGCCGCGGTGCGTCTGGTGATGTTCTCGCCCGATGGCAGCCAGTTGCTGGCGGGCTCTTACGAAGGCATGTTGCGGGTGTACGCCTTCCCGTCGATGCGGGTGGAGCGAGAGCTGCAAGGGCCCATGCAATGGGAGCGTGCAGCGGCCTTCCTGGCCGATGGCGACCTGGCTGTCGGCAGCTTCGGTGGCCGCCCCATGGTGCACCGCGCCGGGGGCGAGGTGTTGGGCACGGTGGCGACCTTTGGCCTCAACAGCGTGAGCGCCCAGGACAGCGAGATCGTGGTGGGCCGCGACGACGGCGCCGTGTTGAGCCTGCTGGACGGGCGCCTGTTGCACCGCCACCCTTCGATCGTGAACACCGTGGTGCTGGGGCCCGACCACTTGCTCGCCAGCGGCGACTACCGTGGGCATTTGCGCCTGTACGACCGCCAGCAGGGGCGTGTGGTGGCCTGGCAGCACCTCGACAGCGGCCCGATCAACACCATCGTGTTCCACCCGGACGGTCAACGTCTGTTCACGGCTGGCTACGACGGCGTGATCCGGGAATGGACGCGTGAGCTGAAGTTGCTGCGCACCACCGAAGCCCATGGCGGCCCGGTGAAGTCGCTGGCCTGGAGCAGCGTGGCCGATGCCCTGGTGGCCGGCTCGTCGGATGACACCGTGAGCGTGTGGCGAGACGGCGAACGCCTGGTGCACATCGAGCGCGACGACCTGGTGCTGGTCAATGGCGTGGCCACCTCGCCCACGGCGCCCCACCTGGCCACCGCCTCGCGCGACGGCACGGTGCGCATCTGGCATTGCCTGACGGGTGCCCTGGTGGACAGCCTGCCGGCTTGCCACATCAAGTCGGTGAAGGCCATCGCCTACGGCCAGGATGGCCGAACGCTGCTGACCAGCGCCTACGACGGCTGGGGCGTGATCTGGACCCAGCAGGCCGATGGCAGCTGGCGCTTGCGCAAGCTGGCCTTGCACGGCAAGCCGGGTGTGCCCAGTGTGGCCTGGGCCGGCCAGGCGGCGATCACCGCAGGTTGGGACGGCTCGGTCGGCCGCTGGAGCCTCAAGGGCGAGCTCATCACCCAATACCAGGCCAGCCAGCTGGGCCGCGAAGGCGCGGTCGGCTGCTGAGCGGGGGCAGAGGCAGAGGGGCCGCCTCGGCCCGCTCTGTGCCTAGCGCCAGAACGCGTCTGGCAAGACGGCCTTCAGGTCTCGCTCGATGGCTTGGGCCAGGGCCTTGCTGTGGGGCGGCATGACCATGTTGATGTGGTTGCCGGGCACGGCGCGGATGGTCACGCCGCCCTGGATCAGCGGGCCCCAGCCCCGGTCTTCGGGCTCGTGGTCTGCTTCGCCTTCGATCAACTCGTGGGTGCGGTAGAGCACGGCACCACACGCGATGGCCTGGGGCTTGTGGGCCTTGATTGAGCGCTCTGATGAGCGGTAGACGTTCAGGATGCGGTGGGCCTGGTCGACGGTGAAACCGGGCGGGAACCACTGGTGTGAATCGGCCAGGGCCACCGCGTTCTCGATCAGGGTGTCTTGCGGCAAGGCGCGCAGCATGTCGGCGCTCACGTCGAACTCGTTGCTGAACATCTCGGCCAGGATGGCGGCGTTGTCACGAACCGGGGTGGGGTCGTCGAAGCCTTGGGCGCTGGCGTCCAGCAGGCCGAGCAAGGCGATGTCTTCGCCCGCTTGCAGCAGCTGGTGGGCCATTTCGAAGACGATGTTGCCGCCCATCGACCACCCGGCGATGCGGTAGGGCCCTTGCGGCTGCACGGCACGCACTTCCGCCACGTAGCGCCTCGCCATGGCGGGCAAATCGGCGGCCGCCGTGGTGCCGGCCTCGATGCCCTGGGCTTGCAGGCCATAGACAGGTTGGTCGGGGCTCATGTGGCGGGCCAGCTCGTGGTAGCACATGACCGAGCCGCCTGCGGCGTGCACGAAGAAGATGGGCGGGCGCTTGCCCTTGGGTTGCACGGCCACGAGGGAGTCGGTAGACGGGGGCGTCTGGGCGCGGATCGCGGCGGCCACGGCTTCGACGGTGGGCGTCTGGGTGAGGGCGGACACCGACAGGTTGAGCCCGAAGGCCTGTTGGATGCGGCCCAGCAGCCGGATCGCCTTGAGCGAGTGGCCCCCGAGGTCGAAGAAGTTGTCGAGGATGCCGAAGCCCTGGCGGCCCAGGACCTCTTCCCACAGTTGCAAGACGGCCAGCTCCAGCGCGTCGCGCGGGCCCATGAAGGGGGTGGCGGGCAAGGCTGCGGCGTCGGGCTGAGGCAAGGCCAGGCGGTTGACCTTGCCGTTGGGCAAGGCGGGCAAGGCCGGGTGGCGCATGAACAGCGCCGGCACCATGTGCATCGGCAGGCGCTGGCTCAAGGCCTGGCGCCAGGGGGCGTCGGCCGTCGGGGCGTCTGCCGTGGACACCACGTGGGCCACGAGCGTCAGCTCACCACGCAAGTTGGGCGCCGAGACCACCGCTTGCTGGACCCCTGCAAGGCGCTCCAGTGCGGCTTCGATCTCGCCGAGCTCGACGCGCATGCCGCGCACCTTCACCTGTTGGTCGATGCGGCCGAGGAAGTGAAGGCGACCTGTCGCGTCCCAGCGCACGAGGTCACCTGTGCGGTAGAGGCGCTGGCCGGGCTCGAACGGGTTGGGCACGAAGCGTTCGGCGGTGAGGTCCGGGCGGTGCAAATAGCCCACGGCCAGGCCTGTGCCGCCCACCCACAGTTCGCCGGGCACGCCAGGGGGCGTGAGCTGGGTGTGGGCATCCATCACGTACACGGTGGCACCGGGCAAGGGGCGGCCGATGGGCGGGCCCTCTTGTGGCCACTCGCTGGCTTCGTTCACGGCGCAGGCGTGGGCCGTGGGGCTCACCGTGGTCTCGGTGGGGCCGTAGCTGTTGATGAGGCGCACTTGGGGCCCCAGTCGCTGGGGCAGGTCGGCCGGGCAGCGTTCGCCGCCCACGATGAGCGTGCGCAAGGCGGGCAAGGTGGCGGTGTCGAGCAAGGCCGCGAGGGACGGGGCCATGGCCGCGGTGTCCACGGCGTGGCTGCGCATGACGGCCATCAGCCGGGGCGGACTCATCAGCGTGGCGGCTTCGATGAGGTGCAGGGAGCCGCCATGGGCCCAGCCGATGACGATCTCCAGCACCGCCGCGTCGAAGCTCATGGACAGCAACTGCAACATGCGCACGGGCCTCGCCAGGTCAAAGCGCAGGCTGGCGGCCAGGCTCAGGTGCCACACGCTGCGGTGGCGCACCGCCGTGCCTTTGGGGCGGCCCGTGGAGCCGGAGGTGTAGATGACGTAGGCGAGTGCCTCGCCGGTGACGGTGGGCAGCGCGAGGGCCTCGGCTTGGGCGTCCAGCGCAGCACTGGCCAGGGCGTGGCCGTCGAGCAGCTGAACGGCAGCGGGCCAGGGTGGCGCGGCGTCTGTTGGTGCAGCCGGTGAGGTGAGCACCCAGTGCACCTGGGCATCGTCGGCCATGAGGGCCAGTCGCTCGGCGGGGTAGGTCGGGTCGAGTGGCAGGTAGGCGCAACCGGCCTTCCAGATGCCCACCACACACACGAGCTGGTCGAGGCCGCGTGGCATGTGCAGGCCCACCAGCTCGCCCGGTTGCACGCCGGCTTGCAGCAGCCGCTTCGCCACCGCGTCGCTGCGGGTGGCCAGCTCGCCATGGGTGAGCTGGGTGCCGCTTTCGCAGGCCAGCGCCAGGGCTTGCGGGGTACGGGTTGCATGGCCTTGCAGGCTGGCCAGCAAAGTGCCGCTGGCGCCTTCGCCAGGGTGCTGCCGCGTGAAGGCGTGGGCTTCCTGGATGCCGCTCCAGGCCAGCAAGAGTTGGTCGCGCTGGGCGGTGGGCAGCACCTGCAAGGCGTGCAGTGGACGGCGAGCCATGTCGGCGCCAAAGCGCCCGGCCACCGTGCGCAGCAGGTGCTTGTATTGCTCGGCCAGGGCGGCGATGGTGCTGGCGTCGAACAGCGCGGCCGCATAGGTGAAGCTGGCCTGCAGGCCAGCATGGGCTTGGGCGGAGGCCCGGCCGGCGTCGGTCACCGCCAGCACCAGGTCGAACTTGGCGCGGGCCAGCCCCAACTCCAGCACGCTGGCGTGCAAGCCGGCCACGTCGATGGCGGCGGGCGGCGTGTTCTGCATGGCGAACATCGCCTGGAAGATGGGCGGGCGGCCAGGGTGACGGCTGGGCTGCAAGGCCTCGACCACCTCGCCAAAGCTCAGGGCCGTGTGCTCTCGCGCTGCTTGCATCTGGCCGTGGAGCTGGCCGACGAGCTGGTCAAAGCGGGCCAGCGGCTCGACGTGGCAACGCAGGGGCACGGTGTCGACCACGTAGCCGATCATGGCTTCGAGCTCGGGCCGATCGCGCTGGGCCGAGGGGGTGCCCAGGCACAGCTCGCTTTGGCCGCTGTGGCGAGACAGCAGCACGGCGAAGGCCGCCATCAGCACCACGTGCAAGGTGCTGCCGTGCTGGCTGGCCACGGCCCGCAGGCCGTCGAGCGCATCGTCGGGCAGCGCGAAGAGGTGGGTGGCGCCACGGGCGTCGAGTTCGGGGCCGCGCGGGCGGTCGGTGGGCAGCGCCAGCACGGGCAGGGGTTCGGCCAGTGTGGCCCGCCAATGGGCCAGCGCGGCCGCTCGGGCCGCTTGTTGGGCCGGCGCGGTGGCCTGTTCGTGTTGTTGCCACGCGTGAGCGCTGAAGCTCAAAGTCAGGGCGGGCAAGCTGGCCGCACCCGTGCCGGGCAGGCCCAGGTGGGTGGCGTACAGCCAGGCCAGTTCCTGCTTGAACACGGCCAACGACCACCCGTCGGTCACGATGTGGTGGGTCACCAGCACCAGCACGTTCTCGGGTTCGTGGCGGTCGTCTCGGTCGGTGTGGACCAAGGCCACGCGCAACAGAGGCCCGGCGGAGAGGTCGAACGGGCGGTGGGCCCAAGGTTGCAGCAATCCCGCCAGCGCGGCGTCGTCCTGCAGGTCGGGCAAGGAGAAGGTCTGCCAGGCCGGGTGGCAGCTGGGGTCTTCGGGGGAGCGGGGGCGTTGCATGGCCTGGCCGTCGCGCAGGGCGAAGACCATGCGCAAGGCGTCGTGGCGGCGCACGATGTCGAGCAGCGCCGCTTGGAGCGCGGCCACGTTCAAGGCACCCTTGAGGCGCAGGGCCACGGGCTCGTTGTATGCCGCGGCCTCGGGGTGCATCTGTTCGAGCAGCCACAAGCTGTGCTGGCTGGGCGTGAGCGGACCCCAGGGGGCGTCGGCTGCAGGCTCGCTGGCGGCGGCCTGGGCGCCGCAGGGGCGCTCGTTGGGCAATGAGGCGCCGGAGCCTGCCGCCAGGAGGCGCTCGCACAAGGCGGCCACAGCGGCCACGGTCGGGTGGTTGAACAGCTCGTGGATGGGGGGGCGGACGCCCAGGTGTTGGCCCAAGGCATTGGCCCCACGCATGATGTCGATGGAGTTGAGCCCCAGGTCGAGGAAGGAGGTGTGCAACGGCAAGGCGTCGAGGCCCCAGGTGCGGCACAGCAGGTCGTGCACCCGCGATGGCATGGCCCCAGCCGGCATGTGGGCGGCGTCTGCTGGCTCTGCGTCGTCGGGGTGCGCAGCGCCACGGGCTTGCAGGTGCGCCTGAATTTGCGCCATCAAGGCCGCACGGTCGACCTTGCCGTTGGGCGACAGGGGCCAGTGGCTCAAGACCTGCCACACGCTGGGTTGCATGTAGGCGGGCAATTGCTGCCGCAGGTGGGCTTGCAAGGCGGCGCGCAGCGGGGCCTCGGTGCTGGGCTCGGCGTCGGGCTCGGCCACGGCAAAGCCCACGAGCCTGGCGTTGGCACCTTCACGCCACACGGTGACCAGCGCGTCGCGCACGCCCGGCACCTGGCGGGCCTGGTGTTCGATTTCACCGGGTTCGATGCGGTGGCCGGCCACCTTCAGTTGGTGGTCGATGCGACCGAGGAACTCGATGTCGCCGCTGGGCAGGTGCCGGCCCAGGTCGCCAGTGCGGTAGAGCCGCTGGCCGGTGTGCGCGTGGGTCACGAAGCGCTGGGCCGTGGTGGCCTCGTCGCGCCAGTAGCCTTGGGCCAGGCCCACGCCGCCAATGTGGATTTCGCCGGGCACCCAGGTGGGGCGGGGGTGCCCCGCGTGGTCCAGGACCACCATTTGCTGGTGGCGCAAGGCTCGGCCGTAGGGAATGGACGGCCAGTCGGCGCCCACTTCTCCAATGGGGAAGCTGTTGGACCAGATGGCCGCCTCGGTGGCGCCACCCATGGCAAGCAGGCCGATGCCAGGCCGCAGGGCACGCAGGCGGTCGGGCAAGCCCACGGGGATCCAGTCGCCGCTCATCATGGCCCAGCGCACGCTGGCCGGCCAGGGCTGTCCACGGCCTTCGGCGTGTTCGGCCATGAGCTGCACCAGCGCAGGCACGGCGTTGACGATGGTGATGTCGTGGCGCCGCACGAAGGCCATCAACCGATCGGTGTCGCGGCGCATGTCGGGGGCAGGCATCGCGATGCAGGCGCCGGCACCCAAGGTGCCGAAGATGTCCCACACCGAGAGGTCGAAGTTCAGCGCCGACAGGGCGAGCACGGTGTCTTCGCCATGCACCTCGCAGCGTGCGTTGACGTCCAGCACCGTGTTGAGCGTGGCCGCGTGGGCCATGGCCACGCCTTTGGGCTCGCCTGTCGAGCCTGAGGTGAAGATCACGTAAGCCAGGTTGTCGGGCGGCACCTCGGGCAGCTGGGCCGGGCTGCCCGTGGCCAGGGGCGTCTCGCCCACTTCGAGCACGGTGAGCCCGGCGGGCAACTGGTGTCGCACCGGGTGGCCAGCCTGGACCAGGACACAGCCCACCCCGCCGCGTTGCAGCAGTTGGGCCATGCGCGCAGGCGGCAGTTCGGTGTCGATGGGCAGGTAGGCGGCGCCACTGCGGCTGACGCCCAGGGCGGCCACCACCTGCTCCCACCCTTTGTCCATGGCGATGGCGACCAGGGTGTTGGGTTGCGCGCCGTGTTGGCACAGGGCGCGGGCCACATCGGCGCTGCGTGTGGCCAGGTCGGCATAGCTCAGCGTGAGTTCGTCCGTGCGCAGCGCGGGCGCCTGGGGTTGGCGGCGGGCCTGGTCGAGGAAGGGCGCGTGCAAGGCGCCGCGCGGCGGCGGTGTGTCTTCAGGTTCGGCCTGCAGCGAGGGCGTGCGGCCCGCGCTCAGCAGCGCGCTGCGCCCGTCGAACCGTGGCCCATGGGGCGCAAGCGGGTGGCCGGCGCGGGCCTGGTCGGCCAGGGTGCGCAGGAGCCGGTGCCAGGCCGCGAACATCTGGTCGAGCAGGCCTTCGGGGAAACAGGCTTCGCGGGCATCCCAGGCGATGTGCAGTTCGCCGTCACGCTCCAACACCTGGTGGTCCAGCCACACCTGGGGTGTTTGCGACAGCACGGCCTGCGGCTCGCCCAACCAATGCGCGCCGGGCTCGTCGCGCAACAGGCAGGTGAACACGAAGGCGCTCAAGGGCAGCGCCGTGCTGCCGTGCAGCCTGCGGTGTTCGCGCTGCACGGCCAGGCCATCGAAGGCTTGCCAGTCGAGGTGGCGCAGGAAGTCGGCCTGGGTGGCCTGAACGGCCTCGGCGAAATCGCCGTCGCTCAACTTGAAGCCCAGGGGCATCACGGCGGTGAAGTCGCCCACCACGCGGTCGATCTGCGGGTGAAGGGCCGGCCGGTTGAACAGCGTGAGCATGAGCGTGAAGCGCGGCTCACGGGCGAACAGGCCCAGCACCTCGGCATAGGCACGCAGCATCAACATGGCGGGCGTGACGCCCAGTCGGCGGGCCTGTTGGCGCAAAGCGGCCCAAGGCTCTGCGCCCAGGCGCAGGCTGCGGCGCTGGAAGCGGTGGCCGCCTGTCGCCGGGGCCAACAAAGGCAACTCGGGCGCGCCCGGCAGTTCGGGCAGTCGGGCATGCCAGGCCGTGCGTGCGACCACGGTGCGGGCGTCGTCTTCCGGGGTGGCGGCTTGGGCCGTGGCCACGTCGGCGAACTGCACCGTCAATGGTGGCAGGGCCTGGCCACCATAGAGCTGACCCCAGTCGGCCATGAGCGTCAGCAAGCTGGTGGCGTCGGCCAGCAGCATGTCGATGCCCATCAGCAGAGCGGTGCGGGGCGCGCCGTCATCGGCGGGCAAGTGGGCCACGTGCAGGCTGTACAGCGGACCTTCTGCAGGCAGCACCTGGTGCGACACCTGGGCCGACAGCGCGGCCAGTGAGGCCTGTGCGGCATCGGGGGACAGCCCACGCCAGTCGTGGGTGTGCCAGGCTTGCAGCGCCGGGGCTTCTTCGGCGGAGGCGATGCGTTGCAGTGGCCAGTCGGCCACGCGCATGCGCAACATCGGGTGGCGGTCGACCAGCGCGGCCCACGCGGCTTGGAGCGTGGGCAGGTCCAGTGCGCTGATGTCGTGGTGGGCGAAGACGTGGGCCGACACCTCGCCTCGGCCCAGCAGGTAGGCCTGTTGCAGTGGCGTGAGCGGGAAGGGCGCGTGGGGCGCAGGGGTGGCGGCTGAAGCCAAGGCACCCGGCAAGTGAGGCGTGGCCCGCGCCTGGGTGGGCGAGGGCAGCAGCGCCTCAGCCAGGTCAGCCAACGGCTGCTGGAAGAGCTCGGCCAGGGGCAGCAGGGGAGAGCCCAGGGCGTCGAGTTGGGTTTGCAGCCGCGTCAGGGCCAGCGAGTCCACGCCGAGTTCGGCCAAGGTGTGGTGGGGCTGCACCTGGTCTTCACCCACAGCCAAGGCCTGAGCCAGCTGGCTTCGCAGCCAGGCCAGCATGTCGGCAGCTTGGGTGGGGGGCGGCGCGCTGGGGGCCTCGGCCGTTGGGCTGGTGGCACCGTCGCCCAAGTCGGTCGCCGTGCGCTGGCTGCGCGCCACGGGCTCGATGTGGCCGTCGATGTAGGCCTGCTTGCAGGTGCTGCGTCGCACCTTGCCGCTGGAGGTCTTTTCCACGACGCCGGCCTTCACCAGCACGATGTCGTCGGCCTGCACATCGAGCTCGCGCGCCAAGGCCTGGCGGATCGTGGCCAAGACTTCGTTGAGGTCGGCCTTGGCGCGGGGCTCGAGTTCCTGCACCAGCACCAGTTGGTCGCGCAGCCGGCCTGGCACGGCGAAGGCCGCGGCCGAGTGCTTGCGCAAGGCGGGGTGGCTGCGCTGCGCCGTCTGTTCGATGTCTTGGGGGTAGAGCTTGCGGCCGGCCAGGTTGATCTGGTCTTTCATGCGCCCGCAGATCTGCAATTGGCCGTCCACCCAGCGGCCCAGGTCGCCCGTGCGCAACCAATGGCGCTCACGCAGCGCGGTGGGCACGTCTTCGCCCGCCAGGCGGGCGTGGAAGGTGGCCGCCGTGCGCTCAGGTTGGCGCCAATAGCCTTGGGCCACGCTGGCGCCGCTCACCCACACCTCGCCTTCTTCGCCATCGGGCAACAGGCGGCAGGTCTCGGGGTGCACCACGCGCACGAATTGGTCGGGCAGGCTGGGGCCCAGCGGCACGGGCGTCAGCGCATCGAGCGCGGGGTCGATGTCCGCGCGTGGGGTGAGTGGCCAATAGGCGCCCGTGACCAGCAAGGTGGCCTCGGCCATGCCGAAGGCCGGGAAGAAGGTGCTGGGCCGGTAGCCTGCCTTGGCGAACTTGGCCGAGAAGCGGTGCAGCGTGCTGGCGCGGATGGGTTCGGCCCCGTTCACGGCCACGTGCCAGTGGCTCAGGTCAAGCTCGGCGGCCTGTTCGTCGGTGACCTTCTCGATGGCCAGTTCGAACGAGGCATTGGGCCCCCCTGAAATCACGCCCTTGTGGCGCGACATGGCTTGCAGCCAGCGCAGCGGGCGCTGGGCAAAACTCGCTGGGGTCATGGTGACGATGGTCAGCCCGGTGTAGATCGGCATCAGGATGCCGGCGATCAGCCCCATGTCATGGTACGGCGGCAGCCAGTTCACGCCGCTCATGCCTTCGGCACAGCGCAACTCGGTGGCCAGGTGCTTGACGTTGTGGGTGAGGTTGGCCGCGCTCAGCATCACGCCCTTGGGTTGGCCCGTCGAGCCCGAGGTGTATTGCAACACCAGGATGTCTTCAGGGCGCCAGGCCGGCGTGCCCTTCCAGGGCGGTGTGTCGGCCAGGGGCGAGCGGCCCGTGTGCAGCCATTTGGCCTGGTGGCCCTCGGAGACAGGCACCAGCGCCGGGTCGAACCAACTGGCGTTGGTGAGCACGACGGGGGCGCGGGCGTCGTCGATCAGGGCCTGCACGCGGCCGGCCTGGCGCTGGTGCAAAGGCGGGTAGGCGGGCACCGCAATGCACCCTGCGTAAATGCAACCCAGCAAGGCCGAGATGTAGTCCACCCCAGGCGTGTAGAGCAGCATGACCGGCTGGCCTTGCGCGCCCTCTTGCAACAAGATGGCCGCGATGCGCCGCGCACGCTGGTCGAGTTCACCGCAGCTGACCGGGGTCTCGGTTTCGCCAGCATCGTCGAGGAAGATGAAGGCGGTGGCATCGGGCCGGGTGGCCACCCGTTCCAGAAAAGCGTCGAACAGGACGGGGCAATCGAGGGAGGCGGACATGGACAGCGCAACGGGGGAAACGGTGGGGCGAACGGTGCGCTCGCGCCCATTTCAATTCTCTGCCGCAAGGGTGTATGGGCAAAATTAAACTGACCGGGGCAAATACCTTAGCACGCGATATCTGCCGGGCATTTCAAAGTAAACCCGATATTCCCGGGGCGGGCTCTGGAGGTCGGGTCATCGGGGGTGAACACCCTAGGGCACGTTGAACGCGTTTTGTATTACTTTACGGGGGGTCAGGCTCGCGTGTGCAGGCTTGATCGGTCTGAGGGGCTGCCTGGGCGCTCTGGCTGACTTGCCCCGAAAGGGTGGCTTTGCACCAGGCGACACAGATTGAGCTTCGACGCCAGCAGTGGGATGATTGGATGAAACCCGTGGAATTCAGCCAGGTCGGCCTGGACGACGTGTTTGTGGAGCTTCAGGGTTTCCTGGGCGGCCACCGCGTTTGGCTGAAAATGGAGAAATACCACCCCACCGGGAGCATCAAATACAAGACGGCCCTGGAAATCCTCGACAGCCTCGAAGCGGAGGGGCGGCTCCATCCGGGCGACCACATCGTGGAATCCAGTTCCGGCAACCTGGGTGTGGCCCTGGCCTGGCTGTGCCGCCAGCGGGGCTATCGGTTCACCTGCGTGGTCGACCCCAACGGCCTGGCCGACAACATGCGGCGCATCCGTGAGCACGGGGGCGTGACCGCCATGGTGACCCAGCGCGACCCGGGGGGCGGCTACCTGGCGGCCCGGCTCGCACGCGTGCGCGAACTCCTGGCCGCCGACCCTGGCGCCATCTGGACCAACCAATACGCCAACCCGGCCAACGCCCGGGCCCACGCGCGGCACACGGCTCCCGCCGTGTTGCGCAACGTGCCCGACCTCGATGTGTTGATGGTCGGCGCCGGCACCACCGGCACCTTGCTCGGCTGCATGCAACACCTGCGTGTGGCTGCGCCCCAGGTCAAGGTGGTGGCGGTCGACAGCATCGGCTCGGTCACCTTTGGTGGCCAGCCCCATCCGCGCAAGCTGCCGGGCATCGGCAGCGCTGTGCGGCCCGCCCTGGCCGACGAGGTCGACGCGCTGGGGCGCCCCGCCTGCCACCTGATCCCCGAGCCCGACACCATCGCCATGTGCCGCCGCCTGCGCGACGAGCACAACGTGCTGGTGGGGGCTTCGACGGGCACGGTGGTGTGTGGCCTGGTGCGTGAAGCCCAGCGCCACCCGCCGGGCACCACCTTTGTGGCCTTGTCGCCCGACGGTGGTGAGCGCTACCTCGACACCGTGTTCAACGACGATTGGGTGCGGCAGGCTTACCCCGACGAAGAGCTCTGCCGGGCCTGACCCGACTCGCCACCATTCCCCCTCATGAAAGCCACCACGCCGAGCAGCGTCAGCCTGCCCGATGCCGCGCCTTTGACCGCAGCGCCCCGCCTGGGGGCCCCCGTCACCGACGCCCGCATCGACCCACTCTTGTCTGCCGACCGCGACCAGGTCATGCGCCTGGTCACCGAGGCCTACCGCTTGTTTGCCGAAGGTCAGGCGGTGGAGGAGGTGCCGTCTTACCTGCGCCCGCCGCACGACGCCCGCGCCCGCATCATCGCCAAGCCAGCCTGCCTTTACGGCGAGCACCCGGTGGCCGGCGTGAAGTGGGTGGGCAGCTTTCCGGGCAACCTGGCGCTGGGCCTGCCGCGCGCCAGCGGCCTGCTGGTGCTCAACGACATGCGCACCGGCCTGCCCCTTGGCAGCCTGGAGGTGGCCGCGATCAACGCGCACCGCACGTCCGCATCCGCGGTGATGGCGCTCAACCGCCTGCATGGCCGCCCGCGCGGCGGCCAGGTGGTCAGCCTGGTGGGCACCGGCCACATTGGCTGGCAGATGGCGTGCTACCTGGTGCACGAAGGCTGGCTGCCCTCACGCTGGGTGTTGCATGACCTGGACGCCGAACGTGCACGGGCGTTTGGCGAGCGGCTGGCGGGCCTCACGCCCGGTGTGAGCGTCGAGGTGGCCGCTTCGGCCCAGCAGGCCACGCAGGACGGTGAGGTGGTGGTGTTCACCACCACCGCCAGCGTGCCCTTCATCCACGCCCTCCAGCTGCGGCCTGAGCAGACCTTGCTGCACATCTCGCTGCGCGATTTGGGGCCGGATGTGCTGGCTCAGGCCCACAATTTCGTGGACGAAGCCGGTTTGGCCTTCAGCCAGAAGACAGCCTTGCAACTGGCCGAGGAAGCCCTGGGCCACCGCGATTACCTGAGCGGTGAAATCGACCGCGTGTTGGCGGGTGGCCGCCCTGCGGGCGACAAGCCCGTGATCTTTTCGCCTTTCGGCATGGGCATCCTGGACCTGGCCGTGGGCCAGTGGCTGCTGCAACAGGCTTGAAGCCAGCCTGAGCGGTTCACCAGCAAACGTCGGTGTCTTGGGCGCTCACCAGCGCCACGGCGGCGCACGCGTTCAAGCCGGGGGGCAGCGCCACCTCCAGCAAGTCGAGCCTGCAGCGGCTTCCCGGTGCGCGGCCATCGGCCAGGCCCAAGGCCACGTCCACCGCCACCGGCAGACCGGCGGGGGCGTCAGCCTCTGCGGCCAGGGGCACGGCGAAGCGCTGCGCCGCCACCAGCAAGCCGCTGCCCAAGGCTTTCAACACGGCCTCTTTGGCGGCCCACAGCCGGTAGAAGCGGTGGGCGCGCTCGGGCTCGCCGCAGGCGGCGGCCAGCCAGGCTTGTTCGTCTTCGGTGTATTGCCGGCGCGAGATCAGGTCCAGGTCGGGCAAAGGCTTGCGCCACTCGATGTCCGCGCCCACGGGCAGGCGGGGGTGCCAGGCCAGCAGGCCCCAGTCTTCGGTGTGGCTCAGGTTGAAGGCCCCCCAGCCGCGGAACACGGGGTGGGGCTTGCCATGGTGGCCAGGTGACCAGCGCCACTGGGCCGGGGCCACCCCCAGGTGGCTGGCCAGTGTCTGGCGCATCGCGGCATGGGCCGCTCGGTAGCGGCGCGCATGCAGCTCGAACTTGAACCGTGTGGCGCGGTCACGTTCTTCCGGGTCGCAGGCCGACCACGCGTCGGCCTCGGGTTCCGCCCGCAGGTCCAGCAGCCACAGCCTGAGTTCAGGCCAGGCCGCCGGGGCCTGCAGGGGCGTCGTCGTCACCAGAGGGTGTCGATCAGACGCGTTCGATGACCATGGCGATGCCTTGGCCACCGCCAATGCACATCGTGATCAGCGCGTAGCGACCGCCGGTGCGCTGCAGCTCATAGATGGCCTTGGTGGTCAGGATGGCACCGGTGGCGCCCACAGGGTGCCCCAGCGAGATGCCCGAACCATTGGGGTTGGTCTTGTCGGCCGGGAAGCCCATTTCCTTGGACACGGCGCAAGCCTGGGCGGCGAAGGCTTCGTTCGACTCGATCAGGTCGAGGTCGGACACGTTCAGGCCAGCCTTTTCCAGGGCCAGCTTCGAAGCGGGCACGGGGCCGATGCCCATGTACTCGGGCTCGACGCCAGCGTGGGCGTACGACACCAGGCGGGCCAGCGGCTTGAGGCCCAGGGCCTTGGCCTTCTCAGCCGAAGCCATCACCACGGCACCAGCGCCGTCGTTCAGGGTCGAGGCGTTGCCGGCGGTGACGGTGCCTTCTTCCTTCTTGAAGGCGGGCTTCATCTTGCCCAGGGCGTCGGCGGTGGTGTCGCCCTTCACGCCTTCGTCGGTGTCGAACAGGGTCACGCCCTTGCGGGTCTTCAGCTCGACCGGGACGATCTGGTCCTTGAACACGCCAGCGGCGATGGCCTTGGCAGCGCGGGCTTGCGACTCGGCGGCGTAGGCGTCTTGCTGCTCGCGGCTGATGCCGTGGCGGGCGGCCACGTTTTCAGCGGTGATGCCCATGTGGATGTTCAGGCGCGGGTCGTGCAGGGCACCCAGCATGAAGTCCAGCATCTTCACGTCGCCCATGCGGGCACCCCAACGGTTGGAGGTGACCAGGTAGGCGCCACGGCTCATGGACTCGGCACCGGCGCCGATGGCCACTTCGCAGTCACCCAGCAGGATGGCCTGGGCGGCCGACACGATGGCTTGCAGGCCCGAACCGCACAGACGGTTGACGTTGAAGGCCGGGGCTTCTTGCGGCACGCCAGCGTTCAGGGCGGCCACACGGCTGATGTAGGCGTCTTGCGGCACCGAGGGGATCACGTTGCCCATCACCACATGGCCCACGTCGGTGGGCTTGACGCCAGCGCGCTCCATGGCGGTCTTGATGACCAGGGCGCCCAGGTCGGCCGGGGGGATGTCCTTGAGCGAGCCACCGAAAGAGCCGATGGCGGTGCGGGCAGCGCCGACGAAGACGACTTCACGAGTCATTTGAGGTCCTTTGAGGGAGTGGGTAGGGAGGTGAGGGCGGGCAGATCTGAGCCCGTTCATTGTCAGATTATCAACCGAACTGACGTGGCTCACACGTCGGCGTTCATGCCTTGCAAGTGGGCGGCCACCAGCTCTTCGCCTTGCTCCAGCAACATGTAGCGGAATGCCTCCGCCGCAGGCGACAGTGCCTTCGAGGCTTCGCGCACCAGGTTCCAGGCGCGCACCACGGGCGTGTCCTCGAACGCCACCAGACACAGCTGCCCCGCGCGCACTTCGGCGGCCACCGCGTGCAGCGACATGAAGGCCAGCCCCATGCCGGCCATCACCGCCGCCTTGATGGTCTCATTGCTGGGCACCTCCAGCGCCATGCGCGGCGCCAGGCGGTGGTCGCGCAAGTACTGGTCGAGCGCCGAGCGCGGCTCCGAGCCGATCTCGCGCGCGATCAGCGGGTGGTGCACCAAGGCTTCGGGCGGCGGGTGACCCACGGACAGCACCGGGTGGCCAGGAGGCGCCACAAAGCCCAGGGCATGGGGCGCGAAGGCTTCGGCGCGCAAGACCAATTCGCGCGGCGGGCGGCCCATCACGGCCAGGTCGATCTCGTTGGTGTGGAGGCGGTCGAGCAGCTTGGTGAGGTCTCGCGTTACATCCAGTTTCACATCCACGCCGGGGTGCTCTTCCTTGAAGCGCGCCAGGATGGCCGGCAGGAAATAGCCCACCGTGCTGAGCATGCCGATGGTCAGCACGCCGGTCTGCACGCGCTTGAAACGGGCCATCACGTTGTCGGCTTCCTTGAGGGTGGACAGCAGGCGCTTGGCGTAGACGAGGAAGTACTCGCCGGCCATCGTCAACTGCACTTCGCGGCCCTGGCGCTCGAACAAGGGCAGCTCGACGTGCTTTTCCAATTCCTTGATCTGCATCGTGACGGCGGGGGGCGTCAGGTGCAGGCTTTCGGCCGCCCGGCTGAAGCTCAAGTGGCGCGCCACCTCCGTGAACACCCTCAACTGCCGAAAAGTCACGCTGCGCATTCAGCTTTTCCTTAATTGGAGGCTAACAAAATGTGAATTTACCTGATTTGAGGCCGGAAATAGATTGGCAACAGGAGCCCACTTTCTCTGAACAGGAAGCCACCAGCCATGAACAAGCCCGTTGAACAAGGCGTCATCACCGACGCGAAGAAGCGCTACAGCGCAGGTGTCCTGAAGTACCGCCAGATGGGGTACTGGGACGCGGACTACCAGCCGAAGGAAACCGACGTCGTCTGCCTGTTCCGCATCACCCCGCAGGAAGGTGTGGACGCCATCGAGGCCGCTGCGGCCGTGGCCGGCGAATCGTCGACCGCCACCTGGACGGTGGTCTGGACCGACCGCCTGACCGCCTGCGACAGCTACCGCGCCAAGGCCTACCGCGTGGAAGAAGTGCCCAACAACCCCGGCCAGTACTTCGCCTGGGTGGCCTACGACCTGGTGCTGTTCGAAGAGGGCTCCATTGCCAACATGACGGCTTCGCTGATCGGCAACGTGTTCAGCTTCAAGCCGCTCAAGGCCTGTCGCCTGGAAGACATCAAGATCCCGGTGGCCTATGTGAAGACCTTCAAGGGCCCGCCCACCGGCATGGTCGTCGAGCGCGAGCGCCTGGACAAGTTCGGCCGCCCGCTGCTGGGCGCCACCACCAAGCCCAAGCTGGGCCTGAGTGGCCGCAACTACGGCCGCGTGATCTACGAAGGCCTCAAGGGTGGCCTGGACTTCATGAAGGACGACGAGAACATCAACTCGCAACCCTTCATGCACTGGCGTGACCGCTTCCTCTTCGTGATGGACGCCGTCAACAAGGCGCAGGCCGCCACGGGCGAGGTCAAGGGCTCTTACCTGAACGTCACCGGCGCCACCATGGAAGACATGTACGAGCGCGCCGAGTTCGCCAAGAGCCTGGGCTCGTGCGTGGTCATGATCGACCTGGTGATCGGCTGGACGGCCATCCAGTCCATGGCCAACTGGTGCCGCAAGAACGACATGATCCTGCACATGCACCGTGCGGGCCATGGCACCTACACCCGCCAGAAGTCGCACGGCGTGAGCTTCCGCGTCATCGCCAAGTGGCTGCGCCTGGCCGGTTGCGACCACCTGCACGCCGGCACCGCCGTGGGCAAGCTCGAAGGCGACCCGATGACGGTGCAGGGCTACTACAACGTCTGCCGCGACAGCTACACCAGGCAAGACCTGCCGCGCGGCCTGTTCTTCGACCAGGACTGGGCCGACCTGCGCAAGGTCATGCCCGTGGCCTCGGGCGGCATCCACGCCGGCCAGATGCACCAGTTGCTGGACCTGTTCGGTGACGACGTCATCCTGCAGTTCGGCGGCGGCACCATCGGCCACCCGCAAGGCATCCAGGCTGGCGCCGTGGCCAACCGCGTGGCGCTGGAATGCATGGTCAAGGCCCGCAACGAAGGCCGCGACATCGTGCGTGAAGGCCCGGACATCCTGCGCACCGCCGCACGCTTCTGCTCGCCACTGCAGCAAGCCTTGGACACCTGGGGCGACATCACCTTCAACTACGCCTCGACCGACACGAGCGACTTCGCCGTCACGCCGACCACCGCCTAAAGGAGCCCACGCCATGATGACCAACCCCGCCGGTCGTGTGACCCAAGGCCAGTTCAGCTTCCTGCCCGACCTGACCGACAAAGAGATCCTGATGCAGGTGCAATATGGCCTGAACAAGGGCTATGCCTGGAGCGTCGAGTACACCGACGACCCGCACCCTCGCAACACCTACTGGGAAATGCATGGCCACCCCATGTTCGACCTGGCCGATGCGGCCGGCGTGATGCTGGAGTTGAAGGCCTGCCGCCAGGCCTTCCCGCACCACTACATCCGCCTGATGGCGTTTGATTCGACCCGTGGCGTGGAGAGCGTGGCGATGAGCTTCATCGTCAACCGCCCGCCCAACGAGCCGGGCTTCCAGCTCGAACGCATGGAGCTCGATGGCCGCAACGTGCGCTACACCACACGCAGCTACGCGGCCAACCTGCCCGAGGGCGAGCGCTACGGCGCTTGAGGTGCAGCATGTCCGCGCCGCTCTACCGCATCCCCTCGGCGGCCCAGCCGTCGCCCCTGAACTCGGGTGACCTGGCCGCCTCGCTGGTGGCCGCCGGGGCCGCCCTGAGCCACGACGACGCCCGTGCCACTGGCCCGCGCTCGGTGGGCGAGGTGTTGTCGCAAAGCCAGGTCGAAGCGGTGATGGACGAACTGGATCGCGACCTGGTGGGCCTGGCGCCCGTCAAGTCGCGCATCCGTGACATCGCCGCGCTGCTGGTGATCGACAAGCTGCGCGCGGCGCATGGCCTCCATGCCCAAAGCCCCAGCCTGCACATGTGCTTCACCGGCAACCCCGGCACCGGCAAGACCACGGTGGCCTTGCGCATGGCGCAGATCCTGCACCGCCTGGGCTATGTGCGCAAAGCCAATGTGGTCTCGGTCACCCGCGACGACCTGGTGGGGCAGTACATCGGCCACACGGCGCCCAAGACCAAGGAAGTGCTCAAAAAGGCCATGGGCGGCGTGCTGTTCATCGACGAGGCCTATTACCTCTACCGCCCGGAGAACGAGCGTGACTACGGTCAGGAAGCCATTGAGATCCTGCTGCAGGTGATGGAGAACCAGCGCGACGACCTGGTGGTGATCCTGGCCGGTTACGCCGACCGCATGGACACCTTTTTCCAGAGCAACCCGGGCATGAGCTCGCGCATCGCCCACCACCTCAGCTTCCCCGACTACAGCGTGGGCGAGCTGCTGCACATCGGCGACAGCATGCTGGGGCAGACGGGCTACCACTTCGGCCACGGTGCCCGCGAAGCTTTTGAAGATTACCTGCAGCGTCGCCTGCAGCAGCCGCATTTCGCCAACGCCCGCAGCGTGCGCAACGCGCTGGACCGCGCCCGTCTGCGCCAGGCCAGCCGCCTGTTTGCCGACCGCAGCCGCGAGTGGTCGGCGCTGGAGCTCAGCACCATCGCCGAGGCCGACGTCCGCGCCAGCCGGCTGTTCCGGCAGCCCGCTGCGGCTTGACGGGCCAGCCGCTCCACCATCAGAACAAACACAGAAGAAAGTCCTCCGCCATGTCCGCTGACCTGCCCACCTTGCGAGAAGCCCTGCTGGCCAATCTGGCCGACGTGCCTGCCGATCAGGCCCAGGCCCTCATCGACACCTTGACCTGCCTGGCGCAGGCCTGCGTGGACGTGGGCGCGGTGGCCTCGCGTGGCATGTTGGCCGGCGCGCATGGCCTGGCCGGTGGCACCAACAGCGACGGGGACGCCCAAAAGCGCCTGGACATCATGGCCGACGACCTGATCGCGGCCCGACTGCAAAGCTGCCCGCATGTGGCTGGCTGGGCCAGCGAAGAACACGAGCGCCAGCGGCCTTCCGCCGTGCACGCCCGCAGTGGCCGCTACCTGGTGGTCTACGACCCTTTGGATGGCTCATCCAACATCGAGGCCAACATCTCGATCGGCACCATCTTTTCCATCTTGCCGCACACCTACCGAGGGGCCGAGCCGCAAGACTCCAGCTACATGCTGCCGGGCCGGGAGCAGCTGGCCGCCGGCTACGTGCTCTATGGTCCGGCCACGATGATGGTGCTGACCTGCAAGCGCGGCGTCATGATGTTCACCCTCGACCGGGACGTGGGCCCCGGCCAGTCGCCACGCTGGGTGCTGACCCAGAACCATGTGCAGATCCCGGCGGCCACGCGCGAGTTCGCCATCAACGCGTCGAACCAGCGCTTCTGGGAGAAGCCCATCCAGCGCTACATCGCGGAGTGCGTGGCGGGCGAAAGCGGCCCGCGCATGCGCGACTTCAACATGCGCTGGGTGGCGTCCATGGTGGCTGAAGTGCACCGCATCATGACCCGAGGCGGCGTGTTCATGTACCCCCGGGACACCCGCGAGCCCCGCAAGCCTGGCCGCTTGCGCTTGATGTACGAGGCGGCCCCCATGTCGTTGCTGGTGGAGCAGGCGGGCGGCAAATCGGTCAACGGCACCAGCCACCTGCTCAACCTGGCCCCTGACACGTTGCACCAGCGGGTGCCCGTGATCCTGGGCTCGCGCGACGAGATCGACCGCATCGTCAGCTACCACGCCGACCCGCATGAAAACGTGTCGTGGCAGCTGTTCAAGACCCGCTCGCTGTTCGTCCAACCCCAGGCCTGAGGACCGCCGCCATGTCTCGCCGACACCCCATCATCGTCGTCACCGGCTCCAGCGGCGCTGGCACCAGCACGGTCAAGAGCACCTTCGACACCATCTTCCGCCGCGAAGGCGTGACGGCGGCCGTCATCGAAGGCGACGCCTTCCACAAATTCACCCGCCCCGAAATGAAGGCGGAGATGGCCAAGGCCGAACGCGAAGGCCGCCACCTCAGCCATTTCAGTCCGCACGCCAACGAATGGGCCGAGCTGGCCCAGCAGTTCCGGGCCTATGGCGAAACCGGCCGTTGCAGAACGCGCTACTACCTGCACAACGCCGACGAAGCCAGGCCCCACCAGCAGGAGCCGGGCACCTTCACGCCATGGCAGGACACGCCGGTGGACACCGACTTGCTCTTCTACGAAGGGCTGCACGGCTGTGCCAAGCACGACAGCGTGGACGTGGGCCAGTACGCCGACCTGAAGATCGGCGTGGTGCCCATCATCAACCTGGAATGGATCCAGAAGATCCACCGCGACACCAAGGCCCGCGGCTACTCCAAAGAGGCCGTGTCCGACACCATCTTGCGCCGCATGCACGACTATGTGCATTACATCTGCCCGCAATTTGCGGAAACAGACATCAACTTCCAGCGCGTGCCGGTCGTGGACACCTCCAACCCCTTCATCGCACGGGACATCCCCACGGCCGGTGAGTCGATGACGGTGATCCGCTTCAAGAACCCCCGGGGCATTGACTTTCCCTACCTTTTGTCCATGATCCATGACTCGTTCATGTCCCGCGCCAACACCATCGTGGTGCCCGGCGGCAAGATGGACCTGGCGATGCAGTTGATCCTGACCCCGATGATCTTGCGCCTGCTCGAAATCCGCCGGGCGCAGATGCAGTGAAGCAGTGCCGCAGTGCCGTGGGGTGTGCATCGAGGCCCCGCGTGTCTTCTCACCAGCAGTCCACACACTGAACCGGAGACGATCATGGCGATGAGCACCCCTTTGGCCGACATCGGCTGGCACGCCCAACCCTTCCGCCTCAAAGGCACGGACAACCGCATGCACACGCTGCGTTCGTTGGCCGGCCAACGTGGCACGGTGGTGGCCTTCTTGTGCAACCACTGCCCTTATGTGAAGGCGGTGCTGCCGCGCTTGATCCGTGACGCGCAAGCGCTCAAGGCTTATGGGGTGAACGTCATCGCCATCAACGCCAACGACGACAGCGCCTACCCCGAAGACAGCTTTGAGGGCATGCGCCAACTCGCTTCCGCCATGGCTTTGCCTTTCGCGTACCTGCACGACCCCACGCAGCAGGTGGCTCGTGCCTGGGACGCGGTCTGCACCCCCGACTTCTTCGGGCTGGATGCGCAAATGACCCTGCAGTACCGCGGCCGGCTCGACGAGGGCCGCAAAGACCCGGTGCCCGCCGACACGCCCAGAGAGCTGTTCGACGCCATGCGCCTGGTGGCGCTGTACGGCTATGGGCCAGGCGAACAGCACCCGGCCATGGGGTGTTCGATCAAGTGGCGTGCGGCCGAGGTGCCAGACGCGAACCTGGTCTGGCAGCCCGCACTGTGAGCGGCGGCGGGCCCGAGGTGGCCCGCGCCTTCAGTGCTTCTTCATCCAGTCGACCACGGCGGCTTGCAGGTCGAAGGGGGCGATTTCAAGCGTCTGGCCCACGGCTGGCGGGCGGATGGCCTCCACGCCCATGCCCTTCCACAGGAAGAACAGCCATTGCTCGGCCTCGGCAGAGCGGGGCAGCTTGAAGCGCACGGTTTGAGGCGCCTGGTCGGGCGTGACCTCCAGCACCGTCACACCAATCTGGCCCATCGTGGCCTGGTCGCCCACCTGGAAGGGCTGGAGTTGCAGGTCACGCGAGATTGTGCTGCGCCAGCCACCCTCCACCCAGAGGTCGAGCGTGTTGGCGTCGACACGGGTCAAGCGCATGGCGTGGCCATTGGGCCCCAGGGCGTACATGGCCGAGGGGTTGGGCACGCCGTGCTGGGCGCGGATCAGCGGCGCGTAATAGACCCCTTCCGCGACCGGCGAGTTGATCAGCAGGTACTGTTGGTTGACCGACACCTGGGGCACCGGCATCGCCAGGGGCATGAGGTGGTCGCCCGGGTCCATCAAGGGCTTGAGCATGGCCGATTGGGCCACCTTGGCCACGGGGAACAGCACCAGGTGCACCACGCCCAGGATCAACATCACCCACTTGGCCAGCCCTTGCAGGCCACCACGCAAGCTGTCTTTCTGGCGCCAGACGCTCACCAGCACGATGGCCAGCGCGCCGCTCACCCCCAGGTCGGAATTGACGGTGAGGCGGTCGAAAGGGTAGCCTGCGCAGGCGGGGGCCAGCGACAACACCGCACCCGCCACGTAAAAGCGCACCAGGTGAGACTTGAAGGCGCCCAGCTTCGCCATGAGCCCGGCGAGCAACAACAACGCCACCGCGCCCGCGCCTGAATAGGCCAGCTTCACGCCTGGGGCCAGCTGTTCATACATGACCGACGACACCCCGAACCACTGCGCGATCATGAGCGCCGGCATGCGCAGCGTGACGCTGGTCAGGAAGCCTTGCAGGTTGGACGTGGGGTCAACGTAGCCGGGTGAGGCGAACGAGCCGTAGCCCAACTTGCCATGGGTGTACTTCCAGGCCAGCACGATGACCACGAAGGGCAAAACCGCCAGTGCACGCTTGAGCAGTGGCCGGTCGTGTTCGATGAACAGGCTGTAGGCCAGCACATAGCCAAAGATCTGCACCGAAGCTTCTGCGCTGAACAAGCCGACCACAAAAGCCAGCAGCGCCAGGGCCATGCGCCCCAGGCCACCGTGTTGGCGCCAGCTGTCGTAGGCCAGCATGGTCAGGCCCAGCGCCACGCCAGACAACATCTGGTTGCGACAGGCCAGCCAGGCCACGGCGAAGGCATGGAGCATGTTGCCGGCAAACAGCCAGGTGGCCAGGCCGGTGTGCGTGCGATCGGGGTCGATGCGGCGCAGGAACAGGCCCATCAGCGCGATCATCAGGCCGTACAGCAGCACGTTGTGCAGGTGCATGAGCCAGAACTGCGTGGGCCACAGGGCGTAGTCCAGCGCCTGGCTCAGCTCCGACAAGGGGCGCCAGAAATTGATCTTGAGGACGTCGCTGGCCCACCAGACCAACTGGCCGTTGTCTTTGAGCGCCTGCACATGGGCCGGCACGCCATCGGCGAAGTTGAACAGCCCGTGAAACGAGCCGACCTGAGGGTTGCGGACCAGGCCGGTCAGGATGGCCCAGTGCAGGTAGTCATCGCCAAAGAGGCCCAGGTTCATGCTGGGCATCACCAGCAGCATGCCCACCAACACGGCCAGCGTCAGGCTCCAGCGGCCCGAAATCAGTTTGCCCCACACAAGCGGTCTCTCCACAACAAGACCAGGAAGTGTACGCATCACGCCAAACGCGGCCCATGTGGACTACCCGGGGTCCTCCCCTTGTTCGGAGGGGAATCGGCCTGCTTTGCGATGCAAAACCCACGTGTCACGGGAAAGCCCCGGCGGCCAGCTTGTCGTGCTCTGTGAAAATACGACTGCGCTGCGTTCAACGCCTGCGCCCCTCCTGAACTCTCCCTCCCCCTTATGCTCAAGCTGCAGTCGACCGTGGTGAGCGACACCCTGGTGAAGGCCGGTGTGACCTGTGCGCGCCAACCCCTGACCGGGATGGACATCCTCCACGGCCAGTTCGGCATCCCCGTGATGCTGGTCTATCCCCAGGGCCTTGACCTCGACAAGCTCAAGGCTGGCCTGATCGAGTTGCTCAAGAAGTACCCCTTGATCGGCGGCCAGTTGGTCAAGGGCGAAGACGGGCAGGTCTACATCGACGGCAACGACACGGGCGTCCACTGGCTCGTCAAGCAGTGCAAAGGCCCCACGCCGGTGGGCGAGCACCGTCCGCCGCTGGAAGACATCAAGGCGTTCTACAAGCCGCTGATGCCCTGGCAAGCCGTGGGCAAGGGCTTGCCGGTGTTCCAGGTCAACCTGCACCAGTTCGAAGACGGCGGCACGGTGATGGTGATGCGCGCACCGCACTCCATCTTCGACGGCTCCGGGGCGTTTGGCTTCCTCATGGACTGGTCGCGCGCCTGCTATGGCTTCCCGATCTTTGGTCAGAATTTCGACCGCAACGAATTCATCGGCCTGAGCAAGGACACCCCGCTGCCCACCGAGCGTCTGGCCATGTTGTCGCGGCCCTCCTTGCTGGCTTTCATGAGCGTGATGGTGCGCCTGGGCTGGCGAGCGCTGTTCCACATCCGCAAGGAAGTCTTCCGCATCCCCGCTGCGCAAGTGAAGGCCTGGCAGGAAGAGGCCAAGGCCGAGGCCCCGGAAGCCTCGCAGCTCAGCGCGGCCAAGCTGGTGTCGGCTTACGTGATGAAGGCCATCGACCCGCACCTGCCCAAAGCCAAGCCCCGCTACCTGGGCTCGGTGCTGGACATGCGCTTCGTCAAGGGCCTGGGCCTGTCGCGCAACTACTTTGGCAACGCCTTGTGCTACCCCGAGTGCAAGCTGGGCGCCACCGAGGTGCGCGACTTGCCCTTGCTGGCCCTGGCGCGCAAGCTCAGCCCCAACCCTGAGCAAACCAGCGTGGATTACCTGCGCAAGGTGGCCGCCGTGCTCGAAGACGCACGCCAGCGCAAGGACGTGCCCCGCCTGTTGTTGGGGCCTGGTGCCCACAACCTGGACGCGTCGATCTTCCAGAACAACTGTTCGCAGCTGCCGGTCTACGAATTCGACTTTGGCACGGGCCGCCCGCGCTGGTACGACACCATGCCCATGACCATCCGCATGATGACCTTGCTGCCCACGCCTGACCGCGACGGTGGCATCGACATCCATTTCTGCGCCAGCAAGGCCGAGCGTGACGCCTTGCGCCGTGCCCTGGCCAAGGACGGCTTCGCGCCGCACCCGGGCCAGCTGGCCAAGGCAGCCTGAGCCCCATTCCCCGCCACACACGACAGACCGCCAAGCAAGCTGTGTCCAAGCCACGCCCCCAACTGGTTTCCAGCACCCGCCTGAAGTGCGGCGTGACCGCCGAGCCCCAATACCTGTCGGGGCTGGACATCTTCCACGCGCACGCCGGCATGGCGATCATGTTGTGCTTCAAGCAGGGCTTCGACATCGACCACGCGCGGCGTGCCCTGGCCACCACCCTGGCCAAGTACCCCTGGATGGCGGGGCGCTACAAGACGGACAAGCAAGGCCACGTCTACCTCGACGCGAACGACGCCGGCATGGACTGGAACCTGTGGCAACACCAGGGGCCCATGCCTTATGGGCCGCAACGGTCCGTGGGCAGTGACATCCACAAGCTCTACAAGCTGTGGCTGCCCTGGCGTGTGGTCAACCACGACCAGCCGCTGTTCCAGATCAACGTGCACCGCTATGCGGATGGCGGCGTGGTGGTCTGCTTCCTCGGGGCCCACTCCAACATGGACGGCTCCAGCTGGTGGGGCCTGGCCCACGAGTGGTCACGCGCGTGTCTGGGCCAGGAGCCCAAAGGCGCGAACGCCAACCGCCAGTTGGTGATCGACGCCGGCCAGCCCGAGCCCGACCACCAGGCCTACGACTTGATGGTGGCGCCGCCGCTGGGCCAATGGCTGTGGGCCATGGTGCGCCTGGGCTGGAACGCGGCCGTGGGCTACCAGAGCGAGACCCACATCATCCCGGCCGAGGTGATGCAGCGCTGGAAAGACCAAGCCAAGGCCGAGCTCACCAGCTCTGCGGGCGTGAGCGCGGCCGAGCTGGTCACGTGCTACATCATGAAGGCGATGTCGCCAGCCATGCCGCGGGGCGTGATGCGCAGCATCGGCCAGGTGCTGGACTTGCGTTTCAAGCGGCGCCTGCGCCTGCCGCGTGACTACTTCGGCAATGCCTTGTGCTACGCCGAAGCCCGCTACACCGAGCAGCAGATGGCCGAGTTGTCGGTGCCGAAACTGGCCGAGCTTTGCCGGCCACCCAACGAGCAGGTGAGCACCGAAGCGCTGCAGAAGATGCTGTGGTTCACCGAGCGGTGGCGCCAGAAGAAGGCCGTGTGGCGCATGATCTTCAAGCCCACGGTCGAGACTTTGAACGCGGGCCTCATCCAGAACAACGTCATCCCGTTTCCCATCTACGACATCGACCTGGGCAACGGGGGGCCGAGCTGGTACGACGTCACGCCCATGACCATCCGCATGGTCATGCTCGCGCACACGCCTCAAAAGGACGGCGGCGTGGTGATGTACGTGACGGCCAAGCGCCGCGAGCTGGCTGCGCTGCGCGCGCAACTGCAGCGTGACGGGGTGAGCACCGCCAGCTGAGCGCGGTTCACTGAGGCCGGTGTGCCGTGCGCACGGCCTCGGCCAGGTCTTGCGGCTTGAGCAAGCCGGCTTGCACCAGGGCTTGGGCCGCTGCCTCGATCTGGCTGGCCGAAGCCGCTTGGCCCGCCAGCGAGGCCGAAGGGGCTGTGGCGATGGTGGCGCCGCCCGCCACACACGAGAAGGTGTTCCACAAAGCTGGCCATTGGGTGGGCCAGTTGGTGTAGCCCGCGTGGTATTCAGCCAGGCCCAGACTCAAGCCCGGCAGGCGGATGCCGCCTTGCACGTTGCCGACGTCGTCGTAGGTGAGCCAACCGCGTGGGCTGCGTTGCAGCCTGGGCGCCTTGGGGGGCACCTGGCCTGTGAGCACCCATTGGCGCAGGGCGGCCAGTGCGGCGTGGTCGACCAGGTAGGCGGGCAGGCTGTTGACCGGGTGGCGGCATTGGGGCGCGCGCAAGCCCCAGCGCTCGCCCACGGCCTGGGCTTGTTGCTGCATGTGGGCATCGAAGTGCACGGCACCCGCGATCTCCCAATAGCGCACCATGGCCGAATCGGGCGTGTCGGACAGCACCCAGCTGGCTTTGACCTCCCCTTCGGTCTGCACCTGCATCAGCGGCGTCTTCAGGTCACTGCGCCAGCGCGGCATGATCACGTTGAGCCCGACGTCGCGCACCTGGATGGCCGCCGGGGTGGCGCCACGCAAGTAAAAGCCGTCGAAAGCCTGGGTCAGCGGGTTGAAGGCGTTGATGTAGCTGATGAGGTAGGACGCCGACTTCGAATAGCCGGCGCCGATCAGCTTGATCGACGACAGCGGCCGCCCGGGCGGCCCCCACATGCGGGCGTTCATGCGCACCTGAAGCGCCGTGAGCGTGTAAATGTCGAAACCCATGTCGCCGGTCGCGATCTGGGTGTGGCCATAGCGTTCGGGCATGGCGCTGGCCAATTGAGTGGTGCCCGCGGCCTCGGCGCTCACGCCCACCCAGGCATAGCCTTCGCGCATCAACTCGTCGCGCGTGACCATCCACACGCCGTCGAGGTCCAGGCCCAGCGAGGTGTTGAGCCATTCCACCACCACCATGCCGTTGAAACGCGCCGGGTCCTGGGGGCGCCGCACCAGCACCCGGGTGTCGAAAGGCTGGGCCGCGTCACGCGGGGCCACCGTCCATTGGCCGTCGCGGCCCCAGGTGCCCACCGAGCTGTAAGTCTTGGCCTGGCCTTGCAGGCGCCATTCTTCTTCGATGTAGCCGTGGCCCTGGAGCTCGGCCGCGCGCCCAGTGGCGGGTGTGCCGCGCGGCATGGGTTGCCAGCGGCCGGAGACGCTTTCTGCGGCCTGGCGTGCCGTGTCGAGTTGGGCGGGGGTGACCACCGGACTGGTGGGCGCGCAAGCCACCAGCAGGGAGCCGGTGGTGGACACGGCCAGCGCAGCCGCCACGGCGGCCACCAGGTAGCGCGGTCGAAGCAGGCTGCGCAGGTTCATGGGGCGGACGTCAGGCTTGCCGCAGGCACTCGATGATGCTCAGGCGTGCCGCACGCCAGGCGGGCACGAAACCGCCCAGGATGCCCATGACCAGCGAGAACGCCATGGTCTGCATGCCAACTTGCCAGGTGAACTTGAAGCGGAAGGCCACCTCGGAGAAGGTCGCGTAGTTCAAGGTCGAAATGTTGACCGCCTGCATGGCCGACGCGCCCGCCAGGCCCACCAGGCCGCCCACCAGGGCCAGGCCCAGTGACTCACCCAGGAAGGCCAGCATCACCGCTTCAGAGCGGAAGCCCAGTGCGCGCAGCGTGCCGATCTCACCGATGCGCGAGGCCACGGCCGCGAACATGGTGATGGCCGCGCCCACGATGGCGCCGATCGAGAAGATCACCGACAGGATGAGGCCCAGCAGCTTGATGAACTTGGTCGAGGCTTCGGACTGCTCTTCGTAGAACTGCTGTTCGAGCTTGACGTCGAGTTGCAAGGTAGGGTCGTTGCCCACGGCCTTCTGGATGGGGTCGAAGGCTTCGGCGGCCGAGAGCTTGAAGTAGATGGCCGAATACACGGCGCGGCGGTAAGCCTGCATCACCTGGTTCACGTCGGCCCAGATCTCGGAGTCGAAGCCGCTGCGCTGGGCGTCGAAGACACCGACCACCACCCATTCGCGGCCGGCCATGGTCACCGAATCGCCCAGGCTCATGTGGGCGAAGCCCTTGGTCACGGCCTGGCCCACGATGATCTCGGAAGTGCCAGGGCGGAACATGCGTCCTTGCACGATCTTGACCTGCGGCCGGATCTGCAAACCGATGGGCGAGGTGCCCCGCATGGTCACGTTGGCGGTTTCGGTCGAGTCGCGGCGCTGCTGGCTGTTGAGCACGGCCACTTCACGCGACACCAGGCGGTAGCCCTGGGCATCGGTGGCGATGCCGGGCAGGGCTTCGGCGGTGGCCGACTGGCCCCGCGTGATCGCCGAGTTGATTTCGGTGCCGGCGCCTTTTCGCAGCACGATGACGTTGTCGGGCTGGCCGGTGGACACCAGCGTTTCCTTGATGCCCTCGCTCATCATCATCACGGTGGCAAACACGTAGACCACCAGGGCCATGCCGCCAGCGGTGAGCACCGTGGTCACACGGCGCACCCACAGGTTGCGGATGACGTAGGACAGGGGAATGGTGCGCGCGCTCATGTTGCTGCTTCCCCCATCAGGCCACGTGGCGCAAGCCGGCCACGATGTCGATGCGCGACATCTTCCACGACGGCCAGGCCGCCGCCACCAGCCCCACGAACAGGGCCGCGCCGGCCTGGCTCATCAGGGTCACGTTGGAGATCTCGAACACCTTGAACAGGTTGTTGGTCTGGGCCATGAAGCCGGCGGCCAGCGGGTAGGTGCAGGCGATGCCCACAGCGCCCCCGATGACGGCGATGGTCAGGCTTTCGCCGAACAGCAGCTTGACCACGAACGAAGGCGAGAAGCCCAGGGCCTTGAGCGTGGCGTATTCGGCCAGGCGCTCACGGGCGGTCATGGTCATGGTGTTGGCCATGACGGCCATGATGATGAGGATCACCACGAAGCTCACCGTGCGGATGGCCATCAGGATGGCCTGGCTCATGGAGATGATGCCCAGCTGGAAGGCCTTCTCGGTTTCGGTGCGGGTTTCGGCCACCGAGTTCTTGAAGATGGCATCCACGCGCTGCGACACGCTGGAGGCCTGCGACGGGTCCTTGATGCCCACCATGAAGATGCCCACCTGGTTGGCGATGCCGCTGCCCAGGCGCTTGCGCACGCTCTCGCTCACCAGCTTGTAGTGGATGAACATCATGGTTTCGTCCGTGCGGGCGTCTTCACCACGGTAGATGCCGCGGATGGTGAAGTTCCAGTTGCCCGGGAAGATGGTGCCGCTGATGGGGATGGTGTCGCCCACCTTCCAGCCGAAGCGGTCGGCGGTGGCGCGGCCGATCACACAGCCCTGGCGGTCGGCCATGAAGTCGCGTCGCTCTTCGTCGCTGAGCAGGAACTCGGGGTAGAGCTGGAAGTAGCTGTTGGCGTCCACGGCCAGGCGTGGGAAGAAGTTGCGGCGGTCGACGTAAATGCCGCCGAACCAGTTCACCCAGGTCACGCCGGTCACGCCATCGACCTTCTTGATCTGTTCGGCGTAATACAGCGGCAGTGGGGCGCCCACCGAGATGGCGCTGCGGGTGATCAGGCGCGTGTTGGAGGTGTTGTCGACGTTGGCGTACCAAGCGTCCACGATGGTGTTGAGCAAGCCATAGGCACTGATGGCCACGATCAACCCCACCATGGTGAGGAGGGTTCGCAGCTTGTGCCGGAAGGCGTTCTTCAGCAGCAGTCTGAGCAGAAACATCGCAGCCCGAGCCCTGTGTCGCTTCAGTGGTGCGCGTCGGCGCCAGGATCGTCCACCAGCACGCCTTTTTCCAGGTGGATCATGCGGCTGGCGCGCGAGGCGGCCTTGGGGTCGTGGGTCACCATCACGATGGTTTTGCCCAGGTCGCGGTGCAGTTCGTCCATCAGCTTGAGCACTTCCTCGCCGGTGGCGCGGTCCAAGTCACCCGTGGGTTCGTCGGCCACGATGAGTGTGGGGTCGGTCACCAGAGCGCGGGCGATGGCCACGCGCTGTTGTTGGCCGCCCGAGAGTTCGTTGGGGTAGTGGTCCATGCGCTCGCTCAGGCCCACCATGGCCAGGCAGGCCTCGACGTGTTCCTTGCGCTGGCGGCGGCTCAGGTTGGTGAGCAGCAGGGGCAGTTCCACGTTTTCATAGGCCGTGAGCACGGGCATGAGGTTGTAGAACTGGAAGATGAAGCCCACGTTGGCGGCGCGCCAGTCGGCCAGCGACGATTCGTTGAGCGTGGCGATGTCGACGCCGTTGATCAGGATGCGACCCGAAGTGGGTTGGTCGATGCCGGCGATCAGGTTGAGCAGCGTGGACTTGCCCGAACCGGAGGGGCCCATCAGCGAGACGAACTCCGCCTTGGCCACGGTCAGGTTGATGTCCATCAGCACGGGGATGGGCTGGCCACCACGCTCGTAGGTCTTGCTGAGGTGTTCGATCCGGATGACCGCGTTGGGCGCGCTGGCGTTCATGGTGGGCGCTTCAGGCTGGTGTGCGTGTTGCCTAGGGGGCAAGGGGAGGGGGTGAGCGCCAGGCTGCTGCGACAGCCTGCCTGGGCTCTGGGGGCATCAAGCGCCGATCAGGACGCGCCGAGGTTGATGCGACCGCCGTTCTTGAGGGTGGCGGGCGGGTTGGCCACGATCTTGTCGCCCGACTTCAGGCCACCACCGGTGACTTCCATCAGGTCACCCAGGGTGCGGCCGGTCTTGATGGCGATTTCTTCCACCGTGGCTGCGTTCTTTTGCTGACCGACGATGCGGAACACCACGCCGCCGTTGTCACGCTTGAGCACGCTGCTCTTGGCCACGGCCAGCACGGGCTGTTGGTCGGCGTCGGTGATCTCTTGCGACAGGAAGCTGACCTTGGCGCTCATCTCGGGGAGGATGCGCGGGTCGAGCTTGTCGAAGCGGATCTTGGTCATCACGGTGGCCTTGGCGCGGTCGACCGTGGGCACGATGCCGGCCACGTGGCCCTTGAAGCGCACGCCAGGCAGGGCGTCGAGGGTGATTTCGACCGGCTGGCCGACCTTGGTCTTGGCCAGGTTCGATTCCGACACGTCGGCTTCGACTTCCAGTGTGCTCATGTCGGCCATGGTGACCACGGCGCCTTGGGCACCAGCGGCCGACGACATGGGCGTGACCATGTCACCGATGTTGGCGTTCTTGTTGAGCACCACGCCATCGAAGGGGGCGCGGATCTCGGTGTAAGCGAGGGCCACTTGCTGGGCGCGGTACTGCGCGCGGGCTTGCTCTTCCACGGCTTCGGCGGCCTTGTTGGCGGCGAAAGCGGCCTTGTTGCGGGCCAGCGCGGTGTCGACCATCTGGGCCGAGATGAAGCCTTGGGTTTCCAGGCTGCGGGCGCGGGCCAGTTCCGAGCGGGCGTTGATCAACTGGACCATGGACTGACGCACGTTGGCTTCAGCCTGGTGGATGGCGGCTTCGGCGGCGGCCATGCCGGCGCGGATGTCGGAGGCGTCGAGGCGGGCCAGGACGTCGTCCTTCTTGACCTTGGAGCCTTCACGCACATTGAGTTCGATCAGGCGGCCCGAAGCCTTGGAGGCCACGGCCGAGCGGCGCTGGGCGACCACGTAGCCCGAGGCCGTCAGTTGCACGAACTGCTGCGAGGGTGTGCTCATCACGGCGTTGGTGGCGCTCACGTCGGCGGAGCGGGGCACCAGGAACCAGGCGGCAGCGCCAGCCACCAGCAGGGCACCGACGGCCACCGGCCACATGCTGCGCTTCTTGGCCTTGGCCTGGACGCTGCGGTCGATCTTCAATTGGGACAGAGCCGAGGGCGCAGCGGGTGCTTCAGTCGTCATGGCGATGCTTCGGGAAGACGTCAAAAGGGGAGATTTTGCACTGTCCAGCAGTGAATGGATGAGCAGCGTTGAATGTCGTCAGTGCGTACCAGACATGCGCTTGTCCACACAGGACATCGGACGGCTGGCGGGGGAGGGAGACATCATGGCTTGTACTGCTTCACCGATGGGGAGGGAGACTTCGGCGCCCCTTCCAGGTCGCCGGGTGCGTGTGCAACCCTGAAGGGTAGAGGTTGCGACAAGCAAGGCGAAGCGTAAAGCAGGCGCTTTGTGTCAAACCTAAGGGATTGCAGGGGGCAACCTCTGCTTGAGGGGCCCCCGAAGGTTGTAGAGCACAAAAAATTGGCACCTGGCGATAGCATGGGGCTTCGACACCGCGATGGGGTTTGGCGATGGGCTTGCACGCGACTTCGTGGCCTTCGGGCCTGGCTTCTGCCCCCCAGGGGGTGTGCATCGTGGCTTCTGTCACGGCCGCTGAGGCGGCGCAGGGCCTGGCGGCCCGGGTGACGCTGGCCTTGTCTGAGGCCGTGAAGCAACGCGGCGTGGCCACCCTGTGGGTGTCTGGTGGCAGCACGCCGGTGCCGTTTTTTCAGGCCTTGGCCTCACAGCCCTTGCCGTGGTCTCAGGTGCAGTTGGGCCTGGTGGACGACCGCTGGTGCGACCCGTCTGAAGCCGACAGCAACGAGGGTCTGTTGCGCCGCCATTTGCTGGTGGGCGCAGCGGCCCAGGCGCGTTTCATGGGGTGGCACCGCGCCGGGGTGAGCGAGCCCCTGGCCGTGGCGCCAGCGCTGGCGGCTCAGGCTGCGGCCTGGCCCTGGCCGGCCGACGTGGTGGTGCTGGGGGTGGGCGGTGACGGGCACACGGCTTCGTGGTTCCCGGGAACCGCGCAATACGCCCAGGCGGTGTCGGCCCTGGTCGAGCCCCGGTGCGTGGTGACCGACGCCCCCGCCTTGCCCAATGTGCCGCGTCCCCGTGTGACGCTGACATTGGGCGCGGTGCGCGACAGCCGCTTGATTTGCGTGCACGCCACCGGGGTCGGCAAGGCCGAGGTCCTGGCGCGGGCCTGGTCTGGCGGGCGTTCAGGCTTGCCCATCGGTCAATTGTGGGCGGCGCCCATGGCCGAAGGGGGGCAGATGCCCCCCGTGGAAGTGCATTGGGCACCTGGTTGAAGGTGCCTTGACCCCGGGCGCCCGCCTCAGGTGCGCCAACGCTCGGGTCAGGATGTCTGCATGGCCGGGGCGATGGCCGCCGGGCGGCTGGGGAAGCTGTGACGCAGGATGCGCCAGATCACCTGGCTGAACTGCGTGGCCATGCTGCCGGTGTTGTACTGCACACCATAGCGACGGCAGATCTCGCGCACTTCCACAGCCATCTCGGCATAGCGGTTGGCCGGCACGTCGGGGTAGAGGTGGTGCTCGATCTGGTGGCTCAGGTTGCCGGTCATGATGTGCAGCAGCTTGCCGCCCGACAGGTTGGACGAGCCCAGGATCTGGCGCAAATACCACTGCGGGCGGGTTTCCGTTTTGACCACGCTCTTGGGGAAGGTGTGGGCGTGGGTGGTGAAGTGGCCGCAGAAGATCACGGTGTAAGTCCACACGTTGCGGATGCCGTTGGCCACCAGGTTGCCCAGGGCGACTTGCAGGCAGGCCGGGCCGGCCAGCAGCGGGAAGACGACGTAGTCCTTGATCAACTGGCGGCGGGTCTTGCGCAACACCGGCTTGGCCTCGTTGAACAGCTGGCGCCAGGTGATGCGGCCGATGAACACGCGGCCAATGCGCAGGTCTTGCACGGCCACGCCCCACTGGAAGAGCAGCGCAAAGATCACGGCATAAATGGGCTGGAACAGGGCGGCAGGCGACCAGCGCTGTTCGGGGAACAGGCGCAGCACGTCGTAGCCGATGTCGTCGTCCATGCCGTGGACGTTGGTGTAGGTGTGGTGCTTGAAGTTGTGGGTCTTGCGCCAGTTGTCGCTGGTGCCGACGATGTCCCACTCGAAGTTCTTGCCGGTGAAGCGCGGGTCGCCCATCCAGTCGAACTGGCCGTGGATGACGTTGTGGCCCAGCTCCATGTTGTCCAGAATCTTGGAGATGCCCAGGATGACGGCGCCGGCCAGCCAGGTGGCCCACAGCCAGCCTTCGGGCATGACCAGGCCGGCCATCAGCAGGCCGCGGCCCAGGACTTCGGTCCAGCGCACGGCGGCGTAGATGCGGCGGATGTAGCGGGCGTCGCGTTCACCCAGGGTGGCCACGGTGCGCTCGCGCACGGCTTCCAGTTCTTCGCCAAATCGTTGCAGCTCTTCGGGGCTGAGTTCGCGCTTGAGGGGGGCGTTCATGTCGGTGCGGGGCAAAAAAGCAGGGGGGCGGGTCAGAGGTCGAGCGTGACGTCGCTTTGGGCGCGGCTGACGCACAGGCGCACGGCGCTTGCGGGCTCGTCGCCGCACTCGCCGGTTTGCATGTGGGCGGTGGCGCCCGCCAGTCGCGTGCAGCTGCAGGTGTGGCAGATGCCCATGCGGCAACCCGAAGGCGGGTTCAGGCCCTGGGCTTCGAGCGCCTCCAGCAGCGACAGGCCCGTGGAGACCTGGAGCGTGCGGCCGCTGCGTTGCAGGGTGACGGCCACGGTGGTGGTGGCCTCAGGCGCCGTGGAGTCGGCTGCTGGCGGGGTGAAGCCTTCGGCCAGGAAGCCTTTGGCGCGGGCCGCGCACAGGCTGCGGGCGGTTTCAATGAAGCCCGAGGGGCCGCAAGCGTAGACGCGGCTGCGGTCGAGGTCGGGCGCCACGCGCTGCAGCTGCTCGGCGCTGACCAGGCCCTCCAGGTCGCCCGTTTGCTGGCGCGCTTCGTGGGTGAGCACCAGGTGGAAGCGGAACTGCGGGCGCTGGCGGGCCAACTCGCGCAATTCGTTCACGAAGCAGGCTTCGGCGTAGGTTTTCACCCAGTAAACCAGCGTGAGCGGGGTGGCCTGGCGGCGAGCGGCCCAGTCGCGCACCAGGCTGACCAGCGGGGTGATGCCGCTGCCAGCCGCCAGGAACAGCCACTGGGGCGCCACTTGGGCGGGCTGCAGCGGCCAGGTCATGTCGCCAAACGGGGCGCCGAGGGTCACCACGTCGCCCACGCGGGCGTGGCGCACAAGGTGGGTGCTGAGCGTGCCGCCCTCGACGCGCTTGACGGTGATCGCCAGGCGGCGGTCGTCTCCAGGCACGTTGGTGATGCTGTAGCTGCGGGTGGTGCGGCGGCCGTTGACTTCGGCGCTCACGTTGAGGTGCTGACCTGGCCGGGGCATCTGGCAGTGGCGGTTGGCCGCCAGCACCAGGGTCACGGCGTCTGCGGCTTCTTCGCGACGCTCGACCACCCGAGCCAGGGGGCGCGACCACGACCACGTGGGGTGGATGCGCTGGGCCCAGAAATCGAAGGTTTCGGGCTCCACCAGGGGAGCCAGCCATTTGCGCAACAGGCCCGCATCTTCAGCAGGCACGGGGGACGGAGAGACCAGGGCAGACGACATGAGCAGGTACGGCAAAGTGACTCAGGGCGCCGCGCGTCCTGTCAAGAGCGCGGAGTATACGTGTGTGATGACGGCTGTCTATACACGTG
>JBEEJT010000304.1:0-2955 GCA_041169085.1 Pseudomonadota bacterium
TTCCAGACCAACATCCTGGCGCTCAACGCTGCCGTGGAAGCGGCGCGTGCGGGCGAAGCTGGCAGCGGCTTTGCGGTGGTGGCCGGTGAAGTGCGCAAGCTGGCCGGCCGCTGCGCCAGCGCCGTTGCCGACATCACCGCCTTGATCGAGCAGTCCACCGTGCAGGTCCGTGATGGCAGCGTCCACATTGGCGACATCGCCCGCATCCTGGCTCAGCTCGACGAGTCGATGCGCAACATCCGCTTCCAGGTCAACCAGGTGGCCCAGGGCACGGCGCAGCAACAGCAGGCCCTGGTGGATGTTCACCAGTCACTCGAAGGCCTGGATGAGATCAACCGAGAAAACAACCAGGCGGTCGCCCTGACGCGGGCGGCGTCGGAACAGCTGATGCTGCGTGCCTCGGCCTTGACCCACTCGGTGCAAGGCATCCGTTTGTCTCAAGGCAGCGCCGACGAAGCGCAGCAGATGGTGGACCGTGCGGTGGCCTTGATCCGGGATTCGGGCCTGCAGTCTGCCCTGCGTGTGCTGCATGACCCGCATGGGCCCTTCGTCGACCGCGACCTGTTCGTCATCGGGGCCACCCGCGACGGCACCCAGTGCTTCACCAGCGGCGACCCGTCGGTGCAAGGTCAGCCCCTGCCCACGCTGTCCACCAAGAGTGGGCTGCTGTTTGCCCAGGCCATCTGGCAGGCCGTGGACCACGGCCAGAGCTGGGTGGAGTACGAAGTCTGTGACCCGACCACCCTGGCCATGCAAAGCAAGCTGGCTTGCGTGGCGCAAGTCGATGCCGACTTGCTGGTGTGCGGCATCATGAGCCGCAGCGACAGCTTCCACCCGGCCAAGCCGAGCGCTGCGCACACCGCGCAAACGGCGGAACCTGCCGCTGCAGGCTGAAGGCTCAGCCCGCTTCAGGGCTTGCAGCCGGGCGTGCACGCCGCGCCATCCAGGCCCGGGCCACCCTGGAGGCCGTGGGGCGGCCCAGGGCTTCGGAGATGAAGGCGCCGGCGTCCACCAGGGCGTCGAGGGACACGCCCGTGTGGATGCCCAAGCCGTCCAGCAGGTAGACCACGTCTTCGGTGGCCACGTTGCCGGTGGCCCCCTTGGCGTAAGGGCAGCCGCCCAGCCCGGCCACGCTGGTGTCGAAGGTGTGGATGCCCATTTGCAGGCAGGCGTAGATGTTCGCCAACGCCTGGCCATACGTGTCGTGGAAGTGGCCGCTGAGTTCGGCCAGGGGCACGTGGCGCATCACCCGCGCCATCACCGCCTGAACCTGGCCGGCCGTGCCCACGCCGATGGTGTCGGCCACGCCAATGTGGTGGGCCCCAATGTCGAGCAGGCGCAGGCTCACGTCCTCCACCGCTTCGGCGCTGACTTCGCCTTGATAGGGGCAGCCCAGTGCACATGACACCGCCGCACGCACGCGCATGCCCGCTGCGCGGGCCGCCTCGGCCACAGGCCTGAAGCGCTCGATGGATTCGGCGATCGAACAATTGATGTTGCGCTGGCTGAAGGCCTCGCTGGCGGCGGCAAAGATCACCACCTCGTCGGCTCGGGCGGCCAGGGCGCCTTCGAAGCCCTTCATGTTCGGCGTCAGCACCGAGTGGCGCACGCCGGCCGGGCGCGCGATGCCCGCCATGACCTCGGCGTTGTCCGCCATCTGGGGCACCCATTTCGGGCTCACGAAGCTGGTGACCTCGATGTGCCGCAGGCCGGCCTGCTGCAGGCGGTGGACCAGGCCGATCTTCACGTCGGCGGGCACGGGCTGCGCTTCGTTTTGCAAGCCATCGCGGGGACCGACGTCCACCAGATCAACGTGGGCGGGCAGGGCAGAGCGGGTCATGGTCAGGTGGGCAGTCAAGTGGCGGGGATGGCCCCGGATTGTGCCCGTGGCATCATCGCCAGCGATGCACGCGCCTGACCTTGCCCCCCATGCCGACTCGGCCGCCCCGCACTGGGATCACCCGCAGCCTTTCTTGTGGCCCGTTCAGGTGATGCCCACCCACATCGACCTCATGCAGCACACCAACAACGTGGTCTACCTGCAGTGGCTCGAAGACACGGCCTGGGCCCATTCGCAAGCGCTGGGGCTGGGGCCGCAGGAATACGCCGAGCAAGGCCACGGCATGGTGGTGCGCCAACACGAGCTGAACTACCTGGCGGCCACCCGCTTGGGCGACGAGTTGCTGCTGGCCACCTGGCTGGTGGCGGCCGACAAGCTGACCCTCACGCGGCATTTCCAGTATTGGCGCCCGGCCGACGGCCTGACGGTGTTCCGCGCCCGCACGCAGTACGTTTGCGTTGACATCGCCCAAGGCAAGGTGCGCCGCATGCCGGCCATTTTTCAGCAGACTTACCAGGCGGCCGTCGTGGCGCCCTGAACCGCATCGTGCAACGGGGTGTCCCCGGTACACTTCGGGCCAGTTTCACAGCGCGCCGCGCCATGTCCGCCCAACTGTCGCCTCCTTCCGCGTCAGACCGTGAGGTCGACATCAGCGCCGCCACGCAGCAGATCTTGCGCGAGGTGTTCGGCTACGGCGCCTTCCGTGGACACCAGCAGGCCATCGTGGACCACGTCACCACCGGTGGCGACGCATTGGTGCTCATGCCCACCGGCGGCGGCAAAAGCCTGTGCTACCAGGTGCCCGCCATCGCCCGTCACCGCCAGGGCTTGGGCGTCACCATCGTGGTCTCGCCCCTCATTGCCCTCATGCATGACCAGGTGGGGGCGCTGGAGGAAGTCGGGGTGCACGCGGCCTTCCTCAACAGCTCGTTGAGCAGTGAAGAAGCGCAGCGCGTCGAGCGCGAGATGATGTCCGGTCGGCTGGTGTTGCTCTACGCGGCACCCGAACGCATCACCAACCTGCGCTTCCAGGCCCAATTGGCCAGCCTGCACGAGCGCGGCCTGCTCAGCCTGTTCGCCATCGACGAAGCCCACTGCGTCAGCCAGTGGGGCCA
>JBEEJT010000305.1:0-5798 GCA_041169085.1 Pseudomonadota bacterium
GCAGCTTCATCGCGCTGTCTCCATGTGTTCGGTCTGTGGCCCCGCATCACGCGGGGCACCGGGTGGGCATCACTTGTAGATGCCACCGCAAACGGCCATCTCTTCCAGGCGTTCGCAGTACATGGATTTGGGCTCGACCTTCTTGGTCTCGGGGTTGGTGAACTTGTAGTCCTGCCAGAAGGTGCCCTTGGCCTTGGCCAGCTCGACGCGTTCCTTCACGAAGGCCTTGCCGTCGATGTCCTTCAGGTCGATCATGTTGCGACCCACGAACTTGGCGTTCGCACCATGGGCCAGGACCACACCGTCGAGCTGGTAGACCACCAGGTAGAGGTCGCGGTCATGGAAGGCCGCGTTGGCCTTGTCGGTGATGTCGGCGAAGGCTTTGTCCTTGGGGCCGGTCTTGATGGCCGCCACGCCCTTTTTGACCATGGCCACGGCTTCCTTGTCGGTGGCGCCCCCTTCAGAGGCGTACACGGGGAAAGACAGGCCGGCCAGGGCCATCAAAGCGATCGCAATGCGTTGGTTCATGTTCAGCTCCTGAATGCAAGGGCGACCGATGTCCACTGCTTCCCTGGAGCTGCCTTCAGGCGACAGGTCGGTCGACCCCGTCGCCGCAGCGTCTTGTCAGTCGATCAGCGCCATGTCGGAGCTCATCAACATGCTTTCGATGTCCAACAAGATCACCATGCGCTCACCCACTTGGGCCAGCCCACGGATGTAAGTCGCGTCGATGGCCGAGTTCATTTCGGGCGCGTTGCGCACCGCTTCGGCCGGGATTTCCATCACGTCGCTCACCGAGTCGACCACGGTGCCGATGGTGCGCTGCCCGATGTGCAGGATGATCGACACGGTGAAGCTGTTGTATTCGGCCGTGCTGCAGCCGAAGCGCAATCGCAAGTCCACGATGGGCACGATGGTGCCGCGCAGGTTGACCACCCCCTTGAGGAAGTGCGGTGCGTTGGCGATGCGCGTCGGGTTTTCATAACCCCGGATCTCCTGCACCCGCAGGATGTCGATCCCGTATTCCTCGTCTCCCAGTCGGAAGGTGAGGTATTCGCGTGCCAGTTCGGTCTGCACGTCCAGCTTTTCCATCATGCCCATGGCTTGATCTCCGTGTGATACGACGTGAAGAGAAACATCAGTGTCGCGAGCGACGCACCAGCGAGCCCACATCCAGGATCAGCGCCACCCGACCATCGCCCATGATCGTGGCGCCCGAAACGTCATTGACCTTGCGGTAGTTGGTCTCGAGGTTCTTGACCACCACTTGCTGCTGGCCGAGCAGTTCGTCGACCAACAAGGCCACCCGACCACTTTCGGCTTCGACCACCACCATGATCCCGCTGTTGTGCTCCCAATCGAAGCGGGGCACGTTGAAGACCTTCTCCAGCTCGATCACGGGCATGTACTCGTCGCGCACTTCCACCACGCGGCCAGAGCCGCCGATGGTCTTGACCATCTCGGTGCTGACCTGGAAGCTCTCCACCACCGACGACAGCGGCAGGATGTAGACCTCTTCGCCCACGCCCACGCTCATGCCGTCCATGATGGCCAGCGTCAGCGGCAGGCGCACCGCCACCCGCATGCCGTAGCCTTCGGCCGAATCGATCTCGACCGTGCCACCCAGCGAGGTGATGTTCTTCTTGACCACGTCCATGCCCACGCCTCGGCCCGACACGTCGGTGACCTGGTCGGCGGTGGAGAAGCCCGGGGCGAAGATGAGGTTCCACACCTCTTGATCGGTCATGCTGTCGGGCGCATCGATGCCCTTCTCTCGGGCCTTCTTGATGAGCTTGTCGCGGTTGAGCCCACGGCCGTCGTCACGCACCTCGATGACGATGGAGCCACCTTGGTGCGAGGCCGCCAAGGTGATCGTGCCCACTTCTGGCTTGCCGTTGGCGATGCGGTCTCCAGGCATTTCGATGCCGTGGTCGCAGCTGTTGCGCACCAGGTGGGTCAGCGGGTCGGTGATCTTTTCGACCAGGCCCTTGTCCAGTTCGGTGGCTTCACCCTGGGTGACCAGCTCGACCTTCTTGCCCAACTTGTTGGCCAGGTCGCGCAACATGCGCGGGAAGCGGCTGAACACGGTCGACATCGGAATCATCCGGATCGACATCACGGCCTCTTGCAGGTCGCGGGTGTTGCGGTCCAGGTCGGTGAGGCCGGTGACCAGCTGCTGGTAAACCACGGGGTCGAGCGAGCGGCTGTTCTGGGCCAGCATGGCCTGGGTGATCACCAGCTCGCCCACCAGGTTGATGAGCTGGTCGACCTTCTCCACCGACACGCGGATCGTGGAGGCCTCCAGCGCGGTGGCAGGCTTGTCGGCCTTGGGGGCAGCGGGCTTGGCCGCGGCTGCCGCGGCAGCGGCGACAGCCGGCTTGGCTTGCGCCGGCTCCATGGCGTGCTCGGCCGCCGCCGCCTGGCCCAAGGGGGCGCCGGGTGCGTTGTCGAAGAAGCCATAGCCCTTCTCAGGCGCAGCGGGGGCGGCCGCAGCCTGGGGCGCGGCTTCGCCCACCGGCTCGAAGAACCCATAGCCCGGGTCTTTCTCCGCAGGCTTGGCTGCTGCAGGGGCGGCAGCACCAAACGGTGCAAAGCTCACCTGCTCGCGAGAAACATGGAAAGTGAACAAGTCCAGCAGCTCTGACTCGGCCGTGGCCGTGTCGAGCTTGAAGCGGCGCACCTGCGGCAGCGACTCGTCATCCGGCAAAGGCGAGACGGTGCCCAGGTCGGTGATTTCCTTGAACAGCTCCAGCAGGTTGTCTGCCTGGCGCGGGTCGCTCAAGGGCCCCACGCGCAGCTCCACCGTGCGTTGCCCTGTGGTGGGCACGTCGCCGCCAGCGGCCGCAGGCGCGGCAGAGGCGACGGGCGCAGCCTGAGCCACCGGCACAGCCTGAGCGACCGGCGCGCTGACGGGCTCGGCCACAGGCGCCGCAGACTCACGTGCCGTGGGCAACACGGCAGGGGCTTCGCCGGCCACCATGGCGCGGATGTTGAACAGCAGCTCGGTGGTGTCGATCTCGCCGCCACCGGCGCCTTGGTGCCGGGCCAGCATGGCCTTCAGGGCATCGCCCGACTGCAGCAGCACGTCCACCATCGCAGGGGTGGGGGCCAGTTCGTGGCGACGCAGCTTGTCGAGCAGGGTCTCCATCTGGTGGGTCAGCTCGGCCACATCGCTGAAGCCAAACGTGGCGGCACCGCCCTTGATCGAGTGCGCGCAGCGGAAGATGGCATTGAGCTCTTCGTCGTCCGCCGCCGTGATGTCCAGCTCCAGCAGGAGCTGTTCCATGTTTTCCAGGTTCTCACCCGCCTCCTCGAAGAAGACCTGGTAGAACTGGCTGAGGTCAATGCCGGCCGCGGAACTGTTGTCGGTGCTGGTCTCTGCCATGTCGCACTCCTGGGGATCTGAAACGTGATGGATTCAACGGGAACGCAGGTTCACGTTCAGCGGATCACCTTCTGGATGACCTCGATCAGCTTGTTGGGGTCGAACGGCTTGACCAACCAGCCCGTGGCCCCGGCCGCCCGCCCGGCTTGCTTCATCTGGTCGCTGGACTCGGTGGTCAGGATCAGGATGGGCGTGGACTTGAACTGGGGGTTCTCGCGCAGCTTCTTGGTGAGGCTGATGCCGTCCATGCGGGGCATGTTCTGGTCGGTGAGCACCAGGTCGAAACTGCGGCCGCCGGCCTTCTCGTAAGCGTCCTGTCCGTCCACCGCCTCAACCACGTTGTATCCCGCGCTCTTGAGGGTGAAGGAAACCATCTGACGCATGGATGCAGAATCATCGACGGCAAGAATCGAGTGCATGTCGCTCTCCGAGTTTGACTAAGGCAGTGTGATCAGGACCAGGGATAAGGCTGGGACGGCTACAGGCGATCGTGTTTTCGGCAGATGAGACCGGGGCTTTAGAACAACTCCACCGACCCGGCGTCCACTTCGTCCTGGGTCACCGGGTTGGGTCTCATCGGGGCTTCGTCCACCACGGCTGCCCCATCGGGGTCATCGTCGCCCAGGGCGTCCCGGGCGATCTTGTCCGCGCAGGTGCGCAGCCGCTTGTTGGTGTGGGCGATCAACTGGGTGGCCATGTCCTGGAACTGCAGGGCGGTCACCGTTTTGAACAGGGTCTGGCGCACCGCCTGCAAATGGGGCGTGATGTCATGACCGAGGTCAATCACATCGCCCAATTGGCCGGCCGTGCCATGAAAGCCATCCATGAGCACCACATAGGCATCGTCGATCAGGCGCTGGAGGCGCTCCAAGTCGTTCGACGCCGTCATCAAGTGGTCTTGCAGCTCGGCCGCACGCAGCAGAGCTTGCTCGGGCGAGCCCTCTGCTGCCTGGGTGGCTGGGACACTGTAATCAGGGCTCATCGTGGCTCCACTCAATTGCTTGGGGTACTGCAAGGGGTGCGCGTCTTTCGGGCTACAGCGTGTTGTCGGCTGATTTCCACGCTTCCTGAGGCCTTCAAATGCCAAGCGCGACACACCTTCTGCGGTTGTTAGAATTTTTCGGTTTTCGCGCGCATCCATGAAGACGATGACTCGGGAAAACTTGGCGTAAATCGCGCGTTTTGAAGGCTCAACGTGTCCCACTCCACACCCGACCTTCCCTCCAGCCCAGCCACGGCGGCCTCGCCGATGGCACCAGGCATGGGCTCCGGCTCGGGCACCGGGCTGCCAGCCGTCCGCCTGAGGGTGCTTCACCTTGAGGACAACGACGAGGACCACGCCCTGGTGGCGGTTCACTTGCGCCGCGGGGGCATCCTGGCGGACATGGAGCGCGTCGAGAACGAAGCGGAACTGGTGGCCGCCCTCGACCGCGAATGGGACTTGATCCTGTCCGACTACAACTTGCCCGGCTACTCCGGCCTGGCCGCCCTCGACAAGGTGCGCTCACTCGGCAAGCTGGTGCCGTTCATCCTGGTGTCGGGGGAAATCGGCGAAGACATCGCCGTGCAGGCCATGCGCAATGGCGCCAACGACTACCTGCTCAAAAGCAACCTGGCGCGCCTGGCCCCGGCCGCCTTGCTGGCCATCGAAGCCAACCGCACCCGCATCGCCAAGCAGCGCGCCGACCTGGCGCTCAGCCGATCGCGCCAACAATTGCGCGAACTCGCCCAGCACTTGCAAACCAGCATCGAGCAAGAGCGCGCGGCCATCGCGCGCGAGATCCACGACGACGTGGGCGGCGCGCTCACCGCCGTGAAGTTCGACCTGGCCTGGATCGCGCGCCACGCGAACTCACCCGAGATTGCCGAACGCGTCCAGCAGGCGCTGGAGTCCGTGGCCCATGCCCACGAAGCCAGCCAGCGCATCATGCACAACCTGCGGCCGGCCATCCTGGAGCAAGGCCTGGTGGCCGCTCTGCAGTGGATGACCGACCGCTTCGCCAAACGCACCGGCCTGGACGTGCAGTTCCGCACGAGCCACGACAGCCTGCAACTCTCCCCGGGCGTGCCCCTGGTGGCCTACCGCTTTGCCCAGGAAGCCCTGACCAACGTCAGCAAGCACGCCCAGGCCAACAAAGTCACGGTGGACGTCACCCAGGCGGGCGGCGTCATGTCCATCGAGGTCACCGACAATGGCCGTGGCCTCCAGGCTGAAGACTTGGCCAAGGCCCGGTCCTTTGGCCTTCGCGGCCTCAACGAACGCGCCGAAACCGTGGGCGGCTGGGTCGACATCAGCTCCACCCCTGGCTCCGGCACCAGCCTCATCCTGTCCGTGCCACTGTCCGGGCCGGAAAACGGCTTCATCGACCGCCTTCTGCCCGACCTGGACGCCGGGCCGGAAGGTGACCCAGAC
>JBEEJT010000306.1:0-3681 GCA_041169085.1 Pseudomonadota bacterium
TGGGCTGAGCACCGCATGAGCCTCACACCGCACCAGATCGTCGACGAACACGCCCGCCACATCGTGGGCCAGCAAGGCGCCAAGCGCGCCGTGGCCATCGCCTTGCGCAACCGCTGGCGCCGCCAGCAGGTGGACGACAGCCTGCGCGGCGAAATCACGCCCAAGAACATCCTGATGATCGGACCCACCGGGGTAGGCAAGACCGAGATCGCGCGCCGCCTGGCCAAGCTGGCCGATGCCCCTTTCATCAAGGTCGAAGCCACCAAGTTCACCGAGGTGGGCTACGTTGGCAAAGACGTGGACACCATCGTCCGTGACTTGGTGGAAGGCGCGGTGAAGCAAGAGCGCGCACGCCAAACCCAACTGCTGCGCGACAAGGCCATGGACGCAGCCGAAGAGCGCATCCTCGACGTGCTGGTGCCCCCGCCGCGCACCGAGTTCGGCCTGGGGCCTGCTTCGACCACCGACAGCACGGCCCGCCAGGTCATGCGCAAGCGCCTGAGGGAAGGCAGCCTGGACGACCGCGAAATCGAAATCGACCTGGCTGAAGCCCGCACGCCTGTGGAAATCATGGGCCCGGCCGGCATGGAAGGCATGGCCGATCAGCTCAAGGACCTGTTCAGCCAGATGGGGGCCGGCCGCACCCAGCGCCGCAAGGTCAAGATTGCCGAGGCCCGCGCACAACTGGTGGACGAAGAAGCCGGCAAGTTGGTCAACGAGGAAGAAATCAAGGCGCGGGCGCTCGAACGTGCCGAACAGCACGGCATCGTCTTCATCGACGAAATCGACAAGGTCACCAGCCGCTCGGAAGGCCAGTCGTCTGGCGAAGTCTCACGCCAGGGCGTGCAGCGCGACTTGCTGCCCCTGGTGGAAGGCACGGTGGTCCAGACCAAATACGGCCAGGTCAAGACCGACCACATCCTGTTCATTGCTTCTGGCGCCTTCCACCTCAGCAAGCCCTCTGACTTGATCCCGGAACTGCAAGGGCGCTTCCCGATCCGGGTGGAGCTCAGCTCCCTGTCCGTGGACGACTTCGAGGCCATCCTCACGCAGCCCAGCGCCAGCCTGATCCGCCAATACCAGGCCTTGCTGGCGGCAGAAGGGGTGACCTTGAATTTCAAGCCAGAAGCCATCCGGCGCCTGGCTGAAATCGCCCACGAGGTCAACGAGCGCACCGAAAACATCGGTGCACGTCGGCTGGCGACGGTGCTGGAGCGGCTGCTCGACGAGGTGTCGTTCGACGCGCCCAACCTGGCTGGCCAAACGCGCGACATCAGCGCCCAGGACGTCGATCAACGCTTGGGCGAACTCGCCCGCAACGAAGACCTCTCGCGCTTCATCTTGTGAGCGCTGGGCTCAGGCAGGCCGACGGGCTTCCTGAGCCAAGGTCAACAAGCCTTCGAAGATCAGGTTTTCGACCACGCGGGCGGGCAAGCCCTCCACGTGGGTCAGCCTGGGGGCCGCGCCCCCCGACATGATCAACAAGGGCTCGCTGCCGGCGTGGGCCTTCAGGCGCCGCAAACTGCGCTCGATGGCGCCAGCGATGGCGTCGGTGCCGCCACTCATCAGCGCGTCGCTGGTGTTGGTCGGGAAGTCGCGCACTTCACCGGTGGGCACCTTCAGGCCCGCCGTCCCGCTCTCCAGCGCTTTGTACATGAGGCCAAAGCCAGGCAGGATCAGCCCGCCCAGGAACTGTCCGCTGGCGTCCACGGCGTCGACCGTGACCGCGGTGCCCACCATGACCGCCAGCACGGGCGGCGCGGCGTCACCGCCCGCCAGCGCCAAGGCCTGGTGGCGAGCGCCAATGATGGCGGCCCACCGATCGGCGCCCAAGCGTTGGGGGTGTTCGTAGCCATTTCGCACGCCAGCCGCCTGGGAAGACGCCGAAACCCAACGCGCCGTCAGGCCCCAGCCGAGTTGCAGCTGCTCTTCCACCCGACGCTTGATGGCTTCCCCCGCCACCACGCAACCCAGCATGGCTGTCGGCTTGTCGCTCAAATGTCGCCACTCTCGCTGCCACAAACCGTCGATGTCCTCCAGGGGCACCGCGCCGTGAGCGAGCAAGGTCGCACCCGGGTCAGGCTGCGCGTACAGGCCCCATTTGAGGCGGGTGTTACCGATGTCGATGACCAGGAATGACATGCAAGGGGTGCCGACGAAGGGCCGACGGGGGGCTGCACTGACGCGATTGTGCTGCAAGACCTTGTTACGTCCGGCGTTGCAGTGCAGCAATCGCGCCACTTCGAAGCAATCAGACACACTCAGATACGGGGAAACCCCTAGCCACCATCCGAAAACCTCGGCACACTCGCTCCACCTTGATCTGCTTCAAAAACGGAGGTTGCCATGTTTCCAACGCTGCGCGCATCGTCGGCCACGCCCTGGGCGGCCGCCTGGCGTCGCCTGTTCAGCCTGGCTGTCCCCGTCATGTTGGCCTTCGGCGCCCACATCGCCACGGCCCAAGCTGCCATGGAAATCAAGGGCGCTCATTTCGACGACACCTACAAGATGGGCAACCAATCGCTGAGCCTCAATGGCGCGGGCGTGCGCGTGAAGTTCGTGGTCGACGTCTATGCGGCAGGCCTGTATGTGCCCCAACGCGCCAAGGACCCGGCCGCACTGATGGGACAGGGTGGCCCCAAGAGCTTGCAGATCGTTTTGTTGCGTGACCTGACCGGCGAAGACTTCGCAGACGCCATGGTCAAGGCTTTTGCCAAAGCGAACTCGAGCGCAGAGCAAGCTCGCTTCCAGCCCAAGATCGACGAGATCCGGGGCGTGATGATGGGCTTCGGCAAGGTGCGCAAAGGCACGGTCATCCACATCGACTTCACACCGGGCAGTGGCACCAGCGTCACGATGGACGGTGTCCGCCGCGGGCCGGAAATCTCGGGCGACGATTTCTTCACCGCCTTGTTGCGCATCTGGCTGGGGCAGTCCCCCATCGACAGCGACCTCAAGGAAGCCCTGGTCGGCTCGCGCTGAACGGCGGCCCGGCGTCGGGCTCACGGCTGCGCCCGAGAAATAGTAGGCGAGTCGCCCGTTTTTCTCGCCTCTGGCTTGCGCCACGGTGGGGCATAAAAGGCCATGCTGCCATTGCCCCCTGCCGTGTCGCGGTCTTCTGCGCCGGCCGCCGCCCGATGATCGACGCCCCACTGCCTTCGCTGGAAGCCTGGACCGCTGCCCTCAGCGCCCAGACGATCCCGGTCTTGCCGGGCAGCGTCGCCGAGATCGCGCAGCTGCGCATGATCGAGGAAACCCACGGCACGGTGGACCCGCACACCCTGGCCGACAGCCTGGGCGGCGACCCGCTGATGACGCTCAAGGTGCTGGTCCGCGCTGCGGCTCATTGCTTGCGCAACGGGGCAGAGCCGCCAGAAACGTTTGTAGGCGCCGCCTTCATGCTGGGTGTGGGGCCCTTCTTCCGGACCTTTGAACACGTCACCAGCGTCACCGAATGGTTGCGCCCCCATCCGGAGGCCATCAGTGGGCTGCTGAAGGTCATCGCCCGGGCCCGCCGCGCTTCGCATTTCGCTGCCGGCTTCGCACTGCGTCGGCAAGATCAAGACGTGGTGGTCATCCAGGAAGCCGCGCTCCTGCACGACTTTGCCGAAATGATGTTGTGGTGCCACGCCCCTTCTTTGGCGCTGGACCTGGCCCAACGCCTGCAGCAGGACCACACCT
>JBEEJT010000307.1:0-8314 GCA_041169085.1 Pseudomonadota bacterium
CAGGCGGGTGATGGCCGCTGCCAATGCGGCCAACATGACCAGCACCAGGATCGCAGCGATCATGCCCAGCCCTCTTTGCGGCGTGTGATGGTGCATCGCGGCCCCCTTCATGGCACGTTCATCACATGCCCACCCGCGATGAGCGCGGCGCTCTCCCCCCGGCGCGACATCTCCAACTTCATCCAGATGTAGCCGCTTTGCTGCGTGGCGCCCTGGTTGGGGTTGTAGACAAAGGTACAGCGGGTGAGCCGCGTGGCCACAGGCACCGCCGTGACCGAGGCCGTGGTCGGACAGGCGCTGGGGTAGTTCGCGTTGCTCGCGTCGAACGGCAACACGGCACGGAACAGCGTCCACCGACCGTCGCCGTTGCTGTCCACGTCGCCCGACCCGCTGGACTTCTCGCAAAAGTAAAACACGGAAGGCTCGTTGCCCGACACCACCTGGAAGCGACCCGCCGTGTAGCCAGGCGACACCTGCATGGTGTTGATCGTGAGGCGACTCTCGCCCATGGTCGACGCCGCGGCGTAAGCGCTGTAGGCGGTGATGCCGGACCGGTTGACGTCTGAGGTCGTGTTGTAGACGTCGTTGCCGTTCTGGTTGTTGATCACGACAAAGTCGGCAGCGGCCGTCGGGACGACGCTCATGGGCGACAGCACATCGAACACCATGGTGGGCTGCGACGGGTCCACCCAGGCGGTGCAACTGGTGGCGGGTGCGGTGGGGGGGGTGGGCTGCGGAAAGCAGCTGTCGGCATCGGTCTCGCGGTCGGGGCCCACGCGGTAGCGCCCCCCGGCGATGGCCGGCACCAGTTGGAAGCAGGCCTCTCCCGGTGTCCGCAAGGAATTGGGCACGGCGCGGCGCACGTCTCGCAACATGCGTCGCAAGGTGCCGTCGAGCTGGATCGACATGTCGGCCCTGGAGCTTGACCCCACGTAGGCGTCCACCGCCGGGCGAATGAACACGGCAAAGGCGGCAGCCAGGGTGGCCAGCGACACGATCACCATGATCACTTCGATCAAGGTGAAGCCGCGCGGCGCAAGGCGTTGACGCATCATGGTGGCGGCTCCTGGGCGTAGAAGGTGCGCCAGCCATTCAAGACCAGGGTCTCGGTGCCGTGGGTGATGGTGACCGTGATGCGCACGGCGTCGGTGACCGCCCCGAGGGTGGTGCTGACCACCGCGATGGCCACCCCGTAGCCCGTGAGTTGGGTGACGCCATCGATGTCGCAGATCTTGCTTTGGCTGTAGCCGTTGTAGGCACCCACGGTGGTGAGCGCCAGCCGTGCGCAGTCGGTCGGTGCGGTGGCCGAAGGCGTGCTGTAAGCCTTCAAGGACACCTCTTCCATGAACTCTTCGGCCAGGATCAGCATCTGCTTGCTGACGACCGGGTCGGCGCTGCTGCGCACGCTCTGAGAGAAAGCCATCATCACACCGGCCATGCCCACGCCAATGACCACGATGGCCACGATGACCTCGACCAGGGTGAAGCCGCGCTGCCGATCATTCGACATAGCCGGTTTCCCCGAAGACGTGAATGGTGTCGCCGTTCTGAACGGTGATGTCGGTGGACGCCACCACCGTGCCGATGGCGTCGGTGGTCACGCGCCCGTCTGGCTGGAAAAACAGCGTGCCCGTCCACGTGGTGCGGCCTCTGGACGTGAACACAAACGGGAAGAAGCCGTCAGCGTCTTGCCGCTGCTCAGGGCCGCGGATGGCCAGGTCGCAAGCGTAGGACTGGTACACCTTGTCCGTGGAGATGCGCACGCGCTGGGCCTCCACGATGGCACAGGTGAGCCTGCGCCTGGACACCGCCGTCTTCTGCGCAAAGCGCAGTGCGCTTTGCACGCTGTCGTGCCAGGCCCGGTCTTGCTGTCCGATGGCGGTGCTCATTTTGGGCAAGAACACCGCCGACATGATCCCCACCAGGATCATGACCACGATCAACTCCACCATGGTCAACCCAGTCTGGGTTGACTTGTGAAGCTTGGTGATTGCGGACGCCATGCCTCGGATTGTGGCGACTCACCGCATGGCGAAAGGGCCGAACAGACCGGCTGCGGGGCGGCAAACGTCGCGCATCAGGGCAACTCAGTACATCTCGCGGCTGAACACCGCACGTTGCGACTCGGGTTGGAAAACCCCAAAGGTCACCCGCGCCGAGGGGTCACGCAAGAAGGACGAGGCCCCGGTGACGCCCGCGCAAGCGCCATTGCCCCCGTTTTGCGAGCGCAACCAGGGCAGCTGTGCCCCTGTGCTCGACGGTGGCGAGGCCAAGCAGGAACTGTCCGTACCCGCCCCCGAACCCAGGTTGATGGACAAGTCCACCGAGCCGGCCCTGAAGTTGCTGATGCCGGTGGCCGTGGGGCTGGGGGTGAGGCTCAAGGTGCCGCGCCCCCCCGAGATCGTGATGCCCGAAACGTTGGCTGCGGTGTTCGGCAAGAAGCCGTCGGTCAGGGCACTGCCTTTGTGGTCCCTGAAGTTGGTCAAGCCGATGGCGGTACGGGGCACGGTGGTGCAGCTGTCTCCATTGTTCTGCACCCAGACCTTGCGATCGTTCCAATACTGGGCTTGCACGGGGATGTCCAGGCGGCTGTCGATGCTCGAGGCGAAGGCGTTGGACACCTTCAGCCGACCGCTGCGCAGGTTGACCGTGCTGCCGGTCGCGACCGCGGTGAGCGCGCCGCTGGTCGCCGACAAGATGGCGGCGGTGGGCACGGTGAGCTTGTTCGCGAAACTCAGGGTGGGGTTCACTGTGGCCACGCCATTGGCAAACAGCGAAGCGGCCACGGCTTGGCTGAAATTGCCCTCCAGAACGCTCCCGCCCGCAGAGACGGCCAAGGTCCAGGCGCTGGCCAGCCCCCCAGCGTAATTGGTGGTGATGTTGGACGCAGCGCTGCCCAAGGCGTTGAACGCCGTGATCTTGGCCGTGAAGGGCTGACCACTGTAGGTGAACAGCGAGCCGCAACCTTGCGTCACCGTGAGGCCAAAGTGATCCGGGGTGAACGAGATCGAGGACGCTGTCCCCGTCAAGGCGCCGCCCAACAGCGGGGCCAGCGCCACGCCGTTGTAGGTCGAGCCCACGTAGCGCGGCGTCAGGGTGGCGGTTCCCACCTCGGTCCACATGAGGTCCGTCACCGAGCTGGCCCCTGCGTAGCTGCTGGCGCTCCAGGCCGTGCCCAACAAGGCGTTCGAGGTGTTTTCGCTGCCCTTGCCACTGAAGGTGCCCGGGTTGGTGCCCGAGGTCTTGTTCCAGGTCAGGCGCAGGTAGTCGGCCGCCGAAGAGCCTTCCTTGCCGAAGTTGGGCGCCACGGCCCCCCCGGTGATTTTGCCCACCACCGAAGCAGAGAAGGCACGGCCGGCGACCTGTGAGGTCGACGCGAGCGTCACCCCCAGCGAGGCCGGCACCGCCGTGAAGGTGCTGGGCGTCAGGGTGGACAGCACCACCCCGAGGATGGGTGCGGCGGTGCCCGTGAGCGACGCCGACAGGCTCAAGGTGCCCACGTCGGTGTAGTTCAACGTGGTCGAGGCCAAGCCCGACGCGTTGAACGACAACGAGACCAAGGCACCCGGGCCCCCACAGTTCAAGCTCACGCCAGCGACGGTCAGCGACTTGGTGCCCGTCGAGGGGTTGCTGTAGCCGCAACTCAAGGTGACAGGCACCACCGTGGGCACGCTGAACAAGGAGGTGCACGCGGACGCGTCAGCGTTGGACTTCACGGCCGACAAGGACAGTGCCGGCGAGGTACCGGCCACGTGGTCAGGCACGGACAGCGACAACGCGGAATTGACGATCGATTCGTCGCAACTGCCGCCTGGCGTCGTGGGCGTGTCCGAGCCCAGGCCCATGCCGCAGTAGGTCGACGCGGCCCCGGTCGTCAAGGGCAACACGCTGCTGAGCGCCACCGTGGCCGTGCGCGGGATCGCCGAGGCGCTCCGCGCCCAGACCGACACATCCGCCGTGCCCGACGTGCCGATCGAGAATGTGGTGGACGCTGTGGACGTGGTGAGCGGCGGGTACAACACGGTCAGACCGGTGCCACTGACCGCCAGCACCCCGCTCACGCCGCCCTTGGTGTACGTGACCGAGCAATCCGCGTTGGCGCAAGCCTTGAGGTGATAGGTGTAAGGCGCACACGCCACCTTCGCGCCACTGTCTGTGGTGACAGCGATGTGGTCCAGCGTGTAGACCGATGTGCGCGAACAGCTTGTCAAGCTGGTGGCCGGCACGCCCATGCCACAGTAGACCTGCGGGGCCGCCGTCGGCGTGACCGACAGGCCGGACGCCCCCACCGTCATGGTGCCTTCCACCGTGGGGGTGAACGACACCGTCGTGCTGTAGCTGCCCAAGCTGATGTTGAAGCTCTGGCTGGCCGAAGGTGTGACCGCCAGGCCGCTGATTGCCAGCGTGCCCGACAAGCCCCCCGTGTACTTGGTGAGGCAGGCGACGTCGGCACACGCGGTGACCGTGTAGACCACGGCTGCGCCCGGTGCGCTGGAGGCGGAGGTCGTCGTCACCTCGATGTGGTGCAAGGCCTGGGTGATGGTGAGGTTGCAGCTGTTGCCCGCTGCCGCCGGCACCCCCATGCCGCAGTACACGGCCGGCGAGCCCGTGGGCACGAAGCTGGGCGCCGTCAGCGTGACGGTGGCGGTGCCCGACGGCGAGATCGAATCCGTCACCGTGGTGGTCGAGCTGCGCGCCCCGATGGTATAGAGCTGTCCAAGCGGTTTGCCCGCTACCAAGCCCAACCCGGACAACGTCAAGGTGCCGGTCATGCCCGTGGTGAACTCCGATGTGCAAGCGGCGTTAGCACAGGCTTTCACGGAGAAGGGGATGCTCCCGCCTGCGTTGTACATAGCACTCGGGGTGGTCACCTCGAGGTGATGGGGGGGCACGGTGGCGTCCACATAGTAAACGTTGTCCAGGTACATGTTCTGCGCCTGAGCCGAGCCCAGGAAGCCGCAGGTGTCACACCGGCCGTTGGACACCGTGACCGAGGTGATCTTGAGCCCGTTATCGGGGACGTAGCTCAGGTAGATCGTGTCGTACTTGTTGCAACCCAGGATGCACAGGGAGAAGAAGTTGATCATGTCAACCAAGAAGTTCGACGATGCGTAGGCGCCCAGGCACGTTGGGTTGGTCGTGTCCTTGCAGCTGTACAAGGTTTTCGAGGTGCCATCACTGAACTGGTACGTCACAGCGGCACCGTTCTGATCGATCAGACCGATGTTCCAGGCGAAGCCAACGTAGCTGGTTCCGCCGTTAGGAAAATTGACGGTGTACGTGCTGCGGGTGGTGTTGGATGGCGAAGGCAGGCTCAGCACAGAGCCGGTCATGCCGACCAAGCCGGAGACCAATCCGGTCAGGGTGGGGACGAGCCCCGTATTGAGCAAGGTGATCTTTCCGGAGCCCGACTCCGAGGTTGGCGTGACCGACGAGAAGTCGATGAGGCGACCGTTGGCATAGCTGGGTGGGGCGTTGAAACCCGGCTCGCCATTGCGGGCAATTTGCCAGCCGGCCTGCGCTGACCCTGTTGCGCAGCAAGCCGATGCCACCACCCACATCATCCACTTGATCCAAGCCCAAACGTTCGAACTGCGCATGTGACACTCCACCCCCGGTCGGACCGCCCGACGAGGTCATCGTGTTCATCGAACGAGGACGCGAAAAATTGAGCCCTAAAGGGTGTTCTGGCCTGTCAAACCGGCATTAATGCAGGAAATGGCAGAGCCCAACGCGCGTGGCGTCTCAGGACTTTTGCCCTGTGAAAGATGCCCCTCCGGTCACCGTCAGTCGGGCCAGCGGAAAACCCTGTGGGCGCGCGTCGCCGTGGCCTCGATCAGGCGGGCGTTGGGCTCGTCGGTGTTCGCCACCCAGTCACGAGCCGCCTCGGCGCTGCGCCCGAACTGCTGGTGGCGCGCCACCAGCCGAGACTGCCTCAAGGTGTCGTCCACGTCCACGTACCAAACCTCGTCGAGCAAGCCGGCGACCTGTTGCCACGGCCCCTGGTCCAGCAACAGGTAGTTGCCTTCGGTGATCACCAGGCGGGCTTGTGGCATCACGGGAATGGCGTTGGCGATGGGCTCCTCGATCTCGCGTCGAAAGACCGGCGCGTAGACCACTTCGTCAACCGCCTGATGACGCAAGCGCCTGAGCAAGGCCACGAAGCCAGCGCTGTCGAAGGTGTCGGGGGCGCCTTTGCGGTCACGCCGCCCCAGCCGCGCCAGTTCGACGTTGGCCAGGTGGTAGCCGTCCATGGGCACCACCACCGCGTCCGGGCCCCAGGCCTCGCACAAGGCTTGCGCCACCGTGGACTTGCCTGCTCCGGGCGGCCCGACCAGGCCCAGCATCACGCGTGGCGAGCGCTGCAGCATCGCTTGCAATCGGGCCAGTTCGGCAGCGGGGAAGGCGGGCAAAGGCATGGCCAGGCTCCTGATTCAACGCCAGAGTGGGCGGGGCCTCTATATTGTCAACTGCGCGCGTGCGCACAAGGCGAGCCCCATGTGCAACCTCTACAGCATGCCCCCGAAGAACGCGCTGGGCACTTACCTGGCCAAGCTGGGCGTGTCTGGCGCGCTGCCTGACTACGACGACACCAAGCCGGTGGGGCCGTTTGGCTCGGGCCTGTTCATCCGCCCCGACTCCCATGCGGCCAAGGGGCTGACGGCCACCTTGGGCCAGTGGGGGCTGATCCGGCCCGGCCAGCGGCAACGTGTAGACCTGGTGGCTGGTCGCGCTCAAGCCGGACGCAAGCCCCCTGCCCCGCGCCCACGCTCCACCAACAACGCCCGGGTGGAAGGCATCTCGACCAAACCCACCTTCGCCACCGCCTGGCGATCTGGCCAGCGCTGCCTGGTGCCGGCCCAGTGGTACGCCGAGCCGAACTGGGAAACCGGCCGCTGCGTGTGGTGGCACCAGCGCCGTGCAGACCATCAGCCCTGGTTCATCGCGGGCCTGTGGTCGGAGTGGACCGACCCGCACAGCGGCGAGATCGTGCCCAACTTCACCATGATCACCTGCAACTGCGACGGCCACCCTTTGCTCAACCGGTTGCACAAGCCCGACCCCACCTTGCCGCCCGATCAGCAAGACAAGCGCTCCCTGGTGCACATCGACGATGTGCATTGGGCGCAATGGCTGCACGGCAGCGAAGACGAGGCCCTGGCCTTGATCCACCCGCCAGCGCTCAACTTGTTTGATGCGAGCGACGCGCACCAGACCGACCGTCTGCTGGCCGCCAACAGCCCCGCCGCCGCCCAGGAAACGGGCCCCAGCCAGGCGGGTCAGCAAGCAGGCTTGTTTTGAGTCATGACGGCGTCCACACGTGGGCCACCATCGATGCCGATGGGCGAACCGCCCCCCTCATCGCCCGATCGCCGCCCAGCTCGGTTTGTCAGGCATGCCGAGGCGAATCCACGCCTCGTATGACAACAACAAGTTGAAGTGGATGGCCCCGCCAATGATGACCCATGTGGCCAGAGACACTGCACAGGCCAGCAGGCGAAATCGACCTGTGGAAAGGGCTGCCGCGATGAGCGAAAAGCCTGCCGCGCCCATGAACAAAGACGGCTCGAAGCCGATGTGGTTGTCCGGCAGCCAAAGCGCGCGATACAACACCGAGGCGGTCACCGCAACGGGCGGCATCAGAAGCAGAACTGCAAAGGCTTTCTTCACGGGTCTTTCGGGAGCGGTCGCGACACCAGGGCACAAAGCAAAAAGCCTTGCAGATCAATGACCTACAAGGCTTTTGCGTTTTGGTGGGCGGTGCAGGGTTCGAACCTGCGACCCCTGCCGTTTGAAAGCAAAAAATCGGTCTTTCACATCAATGACTTAGAGAAAAACTCCAAGAACGACAATCACTTAGCGTACTTCAGTGTACTTGTTTGTCCTTCGATATCCAAGGGTCAGTGTCCCAAAATTGTCCCAGGAGCGAGGGCTATCCGCCCCTGTCAAAGACGGCTCATGGCGGCGTCCACACGGCCTTCACGCCCAGCCTCCGCCCACGCCACGTCCACACGTCGGCCACCTCGACGCGATAGCGCCCTTCGTCTGGGCTGTATGGGTAAACAACCAAGGCTTCATCATCGATGTCGATGCGCTTCACGCTAAAGGTCCGGGACGGGAACACGTAGACGAACTTCCCCAACATCTTGCGGTGCAACGGCTTGAAGTCCTTGTTCAACAAGGTCACGAAGGTCAACTCTTCATAGGGACAGTCGCAGTCCGTGAAGATCAGGTAGCCATCGTCCGTTTCGTATTGATCGACCAGGCTGACACCCTCCAGCTTGTACCCTGTACGAAGGCCGTCAACCAGGAG
>JBEEJT010000308.1:0-3154 GCA_041169085.1 Pseudomonadota bacterium
TGGCCGTCGCGGATCTGGATCAGCGCGCCCACCGGGAAGCCGATGGTCACCGCGTGGTCCGTGCCGGGGATCTTCACCTCGACACCGGCGGCGTCCAGCAGCTTGACCTGCGGGCGCACCACCTTGGCAGCGCCGCGGCGCTTGGGGTCGATGACCACCAGGGTCGACAGGCCGGTCACCTCGTCGACCTGCTTGGCGACGGTGTTGCCTTCCTCGACGTTCTCGAACTTCGCGCGACCGGCGAATTCCGTGATGATCGGGCGCGTCAGCGGGTCCCAGTTGGCCAGCACGGTGCCAGCCTTGATGGTCTGGTCGGGCTTGATGTTCAGCGTGGCGCCTTACGGCAGCTTGTGACGCTCGCGCTCGCGGCCGTGCTGGTCGGAGATGACGATCTCGCCGGAACGGGAGATCACCACCAGCACGCCCTTGCCGTTGGTCACGTAGCGCATCGTGGCGTTGAAGCCGATGATGCCGTCGCTCTTGGCATCCACGCTGCTGGCCACGGCCGCACGCGAAGCCGCACCACCGATGTGGAAGGTGCGCATCGTCAGCTGCGTGCCGGGCTCACCAATGGACTGCGCGGCGATCACGCCGATGGCTTCGCCCGTGTTCACCAGGCCGCCACGGCCCAGGTCGCGGCCGTAGCACTTGCCGCAGATGCCGAAGCGCGTGTCGCAGGTCAGCGCCGTGCGGACCTTGACTTCGTCCACGCCGGCGGCTTCCAGCACGTCGATGATGTCTTCGTCCAGCATGGTGCCGGCCGGGACCATCATCTGCTGCGTCTCGGGGTGCAGCACCTCGATGGCCGTCACACGGCCGAGGATGCGGTCGCGCAGGCTTTCGATGACTTCACCACCTTCGACCAGCGCGCGGCGGTTCATGCCGTTCTGCGTGCCGCAGTCGACTTCCGTCACCACCAGGTCTTGCGTCACGTCCACCAGGCGGCGCGTGAGGTAGCCCGAGTTCGCGGTCTTCAGCGCCGTGTCCGCCAGGCCCTTGCGGGCGCCGTGGGTGGAGATGAAGTACTGCAGCACGTTCAGGCCTTCACGGAAGTTGGCCGTGATGGGCGTTTCGATGATGCTGCCGTCGGGCTTGGCCATCAGGCCGCGCATGCCGGCCAGCTGGCGGATCTGCGCTGCAGAACCGCGGGCGCCGGAGTCGGCCATCATGTAGATGGAGTTGAAGGACTCCTGGTCCACTTCCTTGCCGTGGCGGTCCAGCACCTTCTGCTTGGACAGCTGCTGCATCATGACCTTGCCGACTTCGTCGCCAGTCTTGCCCCAGATGTCCACGACCTTGTTGTAGCGCTCGCCGGCAGTGACGAGACCCGAGACGTACTGCTGCTCGATCTCCTTCACTTCCTTCTCGGCCTTCTCGATCATGCCCGGCTTTTCCTTCGGGACCAGCATGTCGTCGATGGCGATGGAGATGCCCGCGCGCGTGGCCAGTCGGAAGCCGCTTTGCAGCAGCTTGTCGGCCAGCACCACGGTCTCCTTCAGGCCGCACTTGCGGAAGGAGGTGTTGATCAGGCGCGAGATTTCCTTCTTCTTCAGCGCCTTGTTGATGTTGCTGAAGGGCAGGCCCTTGGGCAGGATTTCCGACAGCAGCGCACGGCCGACGGTGGTGCTCACCAGCTTGATCTCGGAGGTGAACTCGCCGTCCGGGCCCTTGGGCCATTCAGGCATGCGCACGCTGATCTTGGCGGTGATTTCCACCGCGCCGTTGTCCAGCGCGCGTTGCAGTTCCTGCATGTCGGAGAAGACCATGCCTTCCCCGCGGCCGTTGATGCGCTCGCGGGTGGCGTAGTACAGGCCCAGCACCACGTCTTGCGACGGCACGATGCTCGGCTCGCCCGACGCCGGGAACAGCACGTTGTTGGAGGCCAGCATCAGCGTGCGGGCTTCCATCTGAGCTTCGATGGACAGCGGCACGTGAACGGCCATCTGGTCACCGTCGAAGTCGGCGTTGAAGGCCGAGCACACCAGCGGGTGCAGCTGGATGGCCTTGCCTTCAATCAGCACCGGCTCGAAAGCCTGGATGCCCAGGCGGTGCAGCGTGGGTGCGCGGTTCAGCAGGATCGGGTGTTCCTTGATGACTTCTTCAAGGATGTCCCATACCACCGGCGTGCCGCTTTCCACTTCCTTCTTCGCCGCCTTGATGGTGGTGGCGATGCCCATGGCTTCCAGGCGCGAGAAGATGAAGGGCTTGAACAGCTCGATGGCCATCAGCTTGGGCAGGCCGCACTGGTGCAGCTTCAGCGTCGGGCCCACCACGATGACCGAACGGCCCGAGTAGTCCACGCGCTTGCCCAGCAGGTTCTGGCGGAAGCGGCCGCTCTTGCCCTTGATCATGTCGGCCAGCGACTTCAGCGCGCGCTTGTTGGCGCCCGTCATGGCCTTGCCACGGCGGCCGTTGTCCAGCAGGCTGTCCACGGCTTCCTGCAGCATGCGCTTTTCGTTGCGCACGATGATTTCCGGCGCCTTCAACTCCAGCAGCCGCGCCAGGCGGTTGTTGCGGTTGATGACGCGGCGGTACAGGTCGTTGAGGTCGCTGGTCGCGAAGCGGCCGCCATCCAGCGGCACCAGGGGGCGCAGGTCCGGCGGCAGCACCGGCAGCACCTCCATCACCATCCAGTGCGGGCGGATGCCGGACTTCTTGAAGGCCTCCAGCACCTTCAGGCGCTTGGAGTTCTTCTTCATCTTCAGCTCGGAGCCGGTGGCATCGTTGCGGATCTTCTCGATCTCGCCGTCGATGTCCATTTCCTCCAGCAGCTTCTTGATGCCTTCGGCGCCCATGAGCGCAACGAACTCGTCACCGAATTCGACGCGCTTCGCCTCGTAGTCGTCCTCGGTCATGATGCTGAACTTCTTCAGCGGGGTCATGCCGGGGTCCACCACCACGTAGGCTTCGAAGTACAGCACGCGCTCGATGTCGCGCAGCGTCATGTCCAGCACCAGGCCCAGACGTGACGGCAGGCTCTTCAGGAACCAGATGTGCGCGCAAGGGGCGGCCAGGTCGATGTGGCCCATGCGCTCGCGGCGCACCTTGGTCTGCGTGACTTCAACGCCGCACTTCTCGCAGATCACGCCGCGGTGCTTCAGGCGCTTGTACTTGCCGCACAGGCACTCGTAGTCCTTGATCGGGCCGAAGATCT
>JBEEJT010000309.1:0-4786 GCA_041169085.1 Pseudomonadota bacterium
CGGCGAGGTGCTCGATGAACGGGGTCAGGCCTTGCCTGCCAATGCCGCCTACCGCCACGGTGGCCGGGTCTTCTACTACCGGCTGCTGGCGCACGAGGACGAGATCCCCTTCGAGGAGGCCATCGTCTACCAGGACGAATCGCTGCTGGTCGCCGACAAGCCGCATTTCCTGCCCGTCACGCCCAAGGGCCGCTACGTGCAGCAAACCTTGCTGGTGCGCCTGAAGCGCCGCACGGGCATCGACACCCTCACCCCGCTGCACCGCATCGACCTGGAGACCACCGGACTGGTGGCCTTTGCCGTGCGCCCGCAAGACCGCAACGCCTACCAGGCGCTGTTCCGCGAGCGGGCCGTGTCCAAGACCTACGAGGCCATTGCCCCGCACGACCCGCAGCGCACCTGGCCGCTGCACAAGGTCTCACGCCTTGAAGACAGCGACCACTTCATGGCCATGCAAGAGGTGCCGGGCGAGCCCAATGCCGACACCCTGATCGACCAGATCGAGGCCCGCTCAGGCTGGGCGCGCTATGCGCTCAAGCCGCTCACAGGCCAGCGCCACCAGTTGCGCGTGCACATGGCCACGCTGGGCCTGCCGCTGTGGGGCGACCGCATCTACCCCACGCTGCTGCCGCCCACGCCTGAGGGCGAGCCGCCCGACCTCAGCCGGCCGTTGCAGCTGCTGGCCCGCACGCTGGGCTTTGTCGACCCCATCACGGGGCAGGCGCGGCATTTCGATGTGGGCCGCAGCCTGGATCTGGACGCGGTGATCAGCCGTTCGCCATGACCTCGCCCAGGCGCACGGGCGTGGTCGGGCCCCAGGCCGGATTGAAGGCCAGCGGCCCCTTGGGCCAAAGCAGCACCACGGTCGAGCCCAGCAGGAAGCGGCCCATCTCGTCGCCCTGCTTGAACTCGATCTTCTGATCGTCGTAACGCCACTCGCACACCTGCTTGGCTCTAGGCGGGTTGACCACGCCATGCCAGGTGGTGGCCATCGAGCCCACGATGGTCGCGCCCACCAGGGTCAGCACCATGGGGCCGTGCGCGGTGTCGAACACGCACACCACGCGCTCGTTGCGGGCAAACAGGCCCGGCACGCCACGCGCCGTGGCCGGGTTCACGGAAAACAGCTCACCCGGCACGTAGATCATGCGGCGCAGGCGGCCCGCGCACGGCATGTGGATGCGGTGGTAATCCTTGGGGCTCAGGTAGATGGTGGCGAAGTGGCCATCTTGGAACTGCGCGGCCAGTTGCGCATCACCGCCCACCAGGGCGCGGGTCGAATAGCCGTGGCCCTTGGCCTGAAAGACCTGATCGGCCTTGATCGGGCCAATCTGGCTGACGGCCCCGTCCACCGGGCACACCCAGGTGGCCTGCGACAGGGGGCGGGCACCGACCTTCAAGGGGCGCGTGAAGAACTCGTTGAACGTGGGGTAGTGGCTGAAATCGGGGTTGGCGGCTTCGGCCATGTTCACGCCATATTTGCCAGCGAACCAGCGGATGAAGGCGGTGGTGGCCGCGCCACCGCGCTTGCCCGCGAAAAAGCCAGCCAACTCGGTGAGCAGCTGCTTGGGCAACACGTGCTGCATGGCCACGAAGGCGCGTTCGGACAAGGGCGTAGAAGAATCGGACACGGCACAGGCTCCAGACGCCGCGGCCCCAGGGAAGGGAACACGCACGGCGGCGCGGGATTTTAGGCCAGGGGCCCGGTGCGACGGGCGCCATCCCTTAAGCTGCGGGGTCAGCGGGCCACTTGCCCGGCGCCCGTGAATTCGGCAGCTGTCGTCACCACCAGCCCCAGCCTCACCACCATGACACGACTCACCCCGCCCGCCATCGCCACGGCCCTGGCCACCGCCTTGCTGCTCCACGCTGCGCCGACGCGCGCCGCCGAGCCTTTTGTCTACGTCACCAACTGGTACGCGGAAGCCGAGCACGGCGGCTTCTACCAGGCGCTCGCCACCGGCCTGTACAAACAAGCCGGCCTGGACGTGACCCTGAAAATGGGCGGGCCCCAGGTCAACATGATGCAGCTGATGATGGCCGGCCAGGCCGACTGCATCATGGGCTTCGACGTGCAGGTGATGCAGGCCTGGGAAAAAGGCATCCCGGCCGTGACCGTGGCCGCGGCCTTCCAGCGCGACCCGGTGGTGCTGGTGGCCCACCCCGACGTCAAGAAGATGGAAGACCTCAAGAGCCGCACCCTGTTGATCGGCAGCGCCGGCCAGGTCACCTACTGGCCCTGGCTCAAGGCCAAATATGGCTTCTCCGACAGCCAGGTGCGCCCGTACAACTTCAACATCCAGCCCTTTGTGGCGGACAAGAACGTGGCGCAGCAGGGCTACCTGGCCTCCGAGCCCTACAGCATCGAAAAGCAGACCAAGGTCAAACCCACCGTGTTGGTGCTGGGCAAGTTGGGCTGGCCTCCTTACGCCATGACGGTGGTGTGTTCGCAAGCCACGCTCGACAAAAAGCCCAAACAGGTGCAGGCCTTTGTGCAAGCCTCCATGCAAGGCTGGAAGAGCTACCTGCAAGGCGACCCCAGCCCGGCCAACACGCTCATCAAGAAGGACAACCCCGACATGACCGATGAGTTGCTGGCCTATGGCATCCAGACCATCAAGGCCAACGACATGGTGTTGGGGGGCGATGCGGCCAAAATGGGCATCGGCGTGATCACCGACGAACGCATGAAACAAACCTACGACCTGCTGGTGCAGCACCACCTGCTGGACCCCAAGAAGGTCGACCTGAAGAAGACCTACACGACCCGCTTCGTGCAGGGCATGAAGGTGCTGCCCTGAGCGCAGCCGAGCTCATGCTGGCCGCTGAAGGTGCCAGCCTGACCTACCCCAACGGCACCGAGGCGTTGCGCCCGGTGCACCTCGACATCCGCCAGGGCGAGTTCGTCAGCCTGCTGGGGCCGTCAGGTTGCGGCAAGAGCACCTTGCTCAAGCTGATGGCCGGGCTGATCGCGCCCACGCGTGGCCTGATCCGCCGACCGGGCCTGAGCCCACGCGCCCAAGGCGAGTTGGCCTTCGTGTTTCAAGAGCCCACGCTCATGCCCTGGGCCGACGTGCAGGCCAATGTCCGCCTGCCGCTGGACCTCGCCGGGCTGCCCCCAGTGCAAGCCGAACCCCGCGTGGCCGAAGCGCTGGCCCGCGTGGGCCTGGCCGACGTTGGCCGCCAGCGCCCCAACCAGCTGTCGGGCGGCATGCAGATGCGCGTGTCGATTGCCCGAGCGCTGGTCACGCGCCCTCGCCTGCTGTTGATGGACGAGCCCTTCGGCGCGCTCGACGACATCACCCGCCACCGGCTCGACGAAGAGTTGCTCACGCTGGCGCGCGCCCAGGGCCTGACCGTGGTGTTCGTCACCCACAGCATCAGCGAGGCGGTGTACCTGTCCGACCGCGTGGTCGTGATGGCGGCCCGACCGGGTGGCATCACGCACATCCACCCCATTGCCCAGAGCTGGCCACGCCCTGCCGACGTGCGCACCTCGCAGGCTTTCAATGCCCAAGTGCAGGCGCTGCAACAGCACCTGCAAGCGGCGTTCGATGGCGCGCTGGCGCCGCCTCAATAGCGCTTGACGAACGATTCCGTCAGTTCCACCGCGTTCAAGCCGGTCATGCCCGGCACCCCGTAGACCAGGCCGGATTGCCCCGCAGGGCGGGGTGCCATGTAGGTGCCGAACAAGCTGTCCCACAGTGGGCAATGCTCCGAGAAATTGCGGTTGGACGCCTCGAAGCCCTGTTCGTGGTGCACCCAGTGGCAAGCGGGCGTCGGGATCAGCCACGACCAGCCCTGCTCCACCCGGGGCGGCCAGCGGACAGCCGAGTGCTGCAACAGGCTGTTGGCCAGCAGGCACAAGGCCGTGCCCTGCAAGACGGAGGCGTCCACATGGAAGGCCACCTGCCACAGCACGGTGGGCACCACCTGGATCAGGGCCTCCAGTGCGTGGTGTCGATAGGCCACGGAAGGTGACAACTCGCCGTCGGCGTGGTGCACCCGATGCAGCAGCCAGAGCGGCGCCCAGGCATGCATCAGCCGGTGCATCCAGTAGCCCACGAAGCTCATGCCCAACAGGTTGAAGGCCCACTGTGCGGCCCACGCCTGGTCGCTCAGGTTCAGGCCATGAGGCAGCCATGCCTGGCCCCGTGAGCCCTGCAGCCACGCCCAGCCCCACAAGGCGGTGGCCTGGACATTGAACGCCAACGCGCCCAGCAAGGCGTTGGTCAAGTTGCGCCCACCAACCGCCTGACGCAGGTGCACCAGGCTTCGCACCCGCCAAAGCCGGCTTTCCACCACGAAGACCAGGCTCACCACCCACAGTGCCATCATGAGCGGGCCCCGTTCAACGGCGCTGGTAGGCCGGCCGCAGGTCCACTTCGGCCCCGGCACACTCAGCCGGCACCGCCAGCAGCAGGAAATGGCCAGCCGGCTTGGGGCCCAGCCCCAGCACATGCTGGAGCTTCAAGCGGTAGCCCGTCCATTGGCGCACCAAGCCATTGGGGAAAGCCGACGCCACCCCTTCGTAATAAAAGCGAAAGACATGGTCCCCGCGCCCTTGCGAATTGAAATATTGCGGCGTGTTTTCGGGCAGGGGTTCGCTGAACAGCCAAAGGGCGCGAGGGCACCCGGGCGCTCGGTAAGCCCCGTGCTTTTGCAGAAAGCGCAAGGTGAGCGGTGGCTCTGCCGCAGGCTGGAAACCGTGGGCCAGCAACAAGGCGTCAGCGCGGTCGTGGAGCTCGGCCACGGTCGGCGCCAGCGCCTTCGCGCCTTCGGCCTG
>JBEEJT010000310.1:0-3244 GCA_041169085.1 Pseudomonadota bacterium
AAGGTTATTTGAATCACTTGGATCAACGCCACACGGCCCCGCCCCCCCGCCCCTCACCTTGCTCCCCCCGAGATGCAGGACGACGCGCAGGCGGCCACCACCTAAACTGTGAAGAAATGCCCACTTTCGGGTGCCTACACCGTTTTTTGCATCATGAAGACCCGCGCGTTGACCCCTCTGGCTGGCCTGGTGGCCGCAGCCGCCCTCCTGGCCGCTCCGCAGGCCCACGCCCTGTACAGCACACTGGACCCGGTCGCCGCCGTGTCTCAGCTGAGCATCACCAGCTACTCGGTGGTGGGCGGCACCGCCAGCACCACGCTGTCCAGCCCGTTGCCCACCCAGAGCCTGTTCAACAGCGCGGGCGGCACCCCCAGCAGCAGCACCAGCGGCTACGCCGTGCTCAACACCCAGTTGAACGCCGCCGGCAGCGTCATCTCGGAAACGCGCCAGTACTACACCACGCAGCGCTACACCCAAAGCGTGGACATCTATTTCACGCTCAGCGCCATGTCCGTGGCCCAATTTGACGCCCGCCTGCTGGCTGGCACCTGGGTCTCCAGCAGCGCCAGCGTCAGCTCGGACGGCAGCTTGAGTGGCTCCGAACAGCTGCCCGGCGTGTACTCACGCTCGGTCGACGCCGCCGCCGGCATCTCCATCGAGGCCCCGGGCTTCAACGCCTACGCCCCCTCGCAGAACCAGTCCAGCAGCGCCAACGCCAGCGGCTACCTGTGGCCCAACAACATGCCCAGCCAAACGGGCAGCCTCATCACGTTCTTCAACAGCAACGACGGCAGCACGCTGCACGCCGCTGGCTTGCAAGGCGTCAGCAAGTACGCCAGCCTGGGCGTCATGAACCTGACCACCCAGTCTATGCAAGGCCGACTGCAGCTGAGCACCTTCACCTCGGTCACCGACTACGCCGCCCCCATCGTGACCCAAGTGCCCGAAGCCGACACCGCTTTGCTGGCCCTGGCCGGCGTGGTGAGCGTGGCGAGCCTGGTGCGCCGCCGTCAGCGTCAAACCTGCTGACGCCCGGCGCCTCGCGCAAGCATTTCGCCAAAGCGTGAGATTGTTCACGCTCTGGCGGCCTGCCCCCCGTGGCCACGCGGTTACGCGCCAGGGGGGCCTTCACGTCTACTCATGTCATCAACCACTGAAGACATGAGTCACACAATGAAGACGCTGCCGCGCCTGTTTGCCGCCACCCTCGCCCTCGCCTGCCTGGGCGCTCACGCCAAGTCCACCCCCCCGGTGCTGACGACCACCTCGATCAGCATCAAGGACGGCGCCACCTTCTCCCTGAGCGCCAACTCCGACGTCGTGGTCGACTTCACCTGGGCCGGCAAGTCGTCGAGCTTCGACAAGCTCAAGGGCGAAGTCACCCTCGACGGCAAAAACGTCGAATTCAGCAGCCTGCTGAAAAACGCCACCCAAATTGCCAACGGCTACGAGCTGGTGTTCGCCAACGTGTTGGCCGCCAAGGGCCCCTACGAATTCAAGTTCGACGGCAGCAGCAACTACAAGTTCACCATCAGCGCCTCGCCCGTGGTGATCGCCAAGCCCGCCATCCCCAGCCCGGTGCCTGAGCCCCAGACCTATGCCCTGGCCGCCATCGGCGTGGCCGTGGCCCTGGTGGCGCGCCGCAAGGCCCAACGCTGAGCCAGCAACGGGGCGCTCCCAGGCCCCGCCCCCTCAGACAGGCGCCCCTCGAAGGCGCCTTTTTTGTTGCATTGCAACGCAACGGGCACAGAGCTTGCGGGTGAACTGCCAGAATCAACCCAGCCAACTCACAGCGGCAACCACATGGCAAAAGCAATGATCCTGGCGGCGGGGCAAGGCACCCGCGTGCGCCCCCTCACCAAGCAAACCCCCAAGCCCATGGTGCCGATCCTGGGCAAGCCGGTGCTCGAATACATCATCGAACACCTGGCCCGCTACGGCATCAAGGACATCATGATCAACGTGGCGTTCAACCACTGGAAGATCGAGAACTACTTTGGTGACGGCCACCGCTGGGGCGTGAACATCGGCTACGCCTACGAAGGCAAGCTGGAACATGGCGAGATCGTGCCCAAGCCCCTGGGCTCGGCCGGCGGCATGAAGCGCATCCAGGAGTTTTCCGGCTTCTTCGACGACACCACCGTGGTGCTCTGCGGCGACGCCATCATCGACTTGGACCTCAACTCGGCGCTCTTCGAACACAAGCGCAAGCGCGCCATGGCCAGCGTCATCGCGCTCGAAGTGCCGCCCGAAGAAGTCAAGAACTACGGCATCGTGGTGACCGACGACGAAGGCCGCGTCAAGACCTTCCAGGAAAAGCCCAAGCCCGAACAAGCGCTCTCGCGCCTGGCCAGCACCGGCATCTACATCTTCGAGCCGGCCGCGCTCGAATTGGTGCCCAGCGGCGTCGAATACGACATCGGCAGCCAGCTCTTCCCCAAGATGGCCGAACAAGGCGTGCCCTTCTACGCCCAAAGCCGCTTCTTCAACTGGATCGACATTGGCCGCGTGGCCGACTACTGGGCCGTGTGCATGCGCGTGCTGCGCGGCGAAGTCGCCCAGATGGACATGCCCGGCAAGGAAGTGCGCCCCGGCGTGTGGGTGGGCCTCAACACCCGCATCGACTGGGAGCACGTCGACATCCAGGGCCCCGTCTACATCGGCTCGGGCACCGAGATCGAAGCCGGCGTCAAGATCGAAGGCCCGGCCTGGATCGGCCATGGGTGCAAGCTGCGCCAAGGCAGCAGCCTGATCCACAGCGTGATGTTCGAGTACACCCGCCTGGGCGCCAACGCCGTGATGCAAGACATGGTGGCCTCCGCCCAATATCTGGTCGACAAGCACGGCACCACCCATTACCAGGGTGAAGAAAACTGCCCGATCAATTGGGGGGATGCGCGGGCGAGTTGAGCGCCAAATGGATGCGAGATGCCTGCCTGCGGTGAGCGTCTCGGTCTGCTGCGTCAGCCAAGCCAACCCATGACTGCACTTCGCCCTGGGTTGGGGCAACCGCCATGGCAACGCGTGTCAATCTTGCCCAAACAGGTCTCGGCTATACACCTTGTCCACCACATCGCTCAATTCAGCGCCCATGCGGTTGGCCACGATGACATCCGACATGGCCTTGAACTCAGCGAGGTCCTTGATCACGCGGGAGTTGAAGAAGTTCTCTTCCTGGAGCACGGGCTCATACAGCACCACTTCAACGCCCTTGGCCTTGATGCGCTTCATGATGCCTTGGATG